>CAMCUN010000033.1 GCA_945878995.1 Polaromonas sp. YR568
TCACTGGCGTGGGCAACACCTTTGCCAGCACCGTCAACGGCGGGCAGACCCTGTCGGTCATCGACAGCGGCACCACCACCTTCGGCGGTGCCGTGGGCGGCACCACCGCGCTGACCAGCTTGACCACCAGCGCGGGCGGTGTCACCGCCCTCAACGGCGGCGCGGTCACCACCACCGGTGCGCAAACCTACAACGACGCCGTCACCATCGGTACGCTCAACGCCAGCTTGGCCACGACGAACTCAGCAGTGCAGTTTGCGAACACCACGACACTGGCCAAAGACCTGAGCGTCTCCACCGGCAACGGCGCGGTGACCTTCACGGGTGCGGTGAACGGCCCGGCCAACCTGGCGGTCAACAGCACGGGCACCACCACCTTCGGCGCTGCCGTGGGCGGCACCACCGCGCTGGCCAGCTTGACCACCAACGCGGGCGGTGTCACCGCCCTCAACGGCGGGGCGGTCACCACCACGGGCGCGCAGACTTACAGCGACCAAATGACGTTGGGTGCAAACAGCACTTTGACCAGTCTGAATGGTGGGGATGTGGTGATCAATGGCGCTGTAGACGGCAGCTTTAGTTTGCTCGTCAACACCAGTGGTGCTTCGATCTTTAATGGCGCGATTGGCTTTAAAACGCCTTTGCTCAGTTTGGCCACCGATGCACCTGGGTCTGTGTCCCTGAGCGGCGGCTCTGTTCAGACCACTGGAGCCCAAACATACAACGAGATCATGACCTTGGGTGCAGATACCACGCTGACCAGCCTCAGTGGGGGAGGCATCACCTTTGGACGAACCCTTGACGGCGCTTACTCACTCATCGTCAATACCTCTGGTGCCACAACTTTTGCTGGCTTGGTGGGCGGGCGCATACCCCTGAGAAGCGTCACGACCGACGCACCTGGCACCGTTGTATTGAGTGGCGGAGGAATCAAAACAACAGGAGCTCAAACCCTGAATGAATTGATCGACATTCAAACCTTTAAAATCGCATTACCCATCGCCAGTGCTTCGCCGAGCAGCACAGCAGCAGATACAAGGTCTCCTGCAAATATATCGATCTCCAACAACGATAGGAAGGCGGAGCAGTATCCGATTGGTGCATTGCAAGTGGTCAACCTCAATGCGTCGCCAGAGTCACAATCCACCAACACGACTGCGGTTCGGCAAATTTCCGAAGCTGTCGTGGATCAGGCAGTCAACCAAATTGCAACCACAGGCAAATCTACGATGATGACACATTTGGTTGTTGTTGAAGGTGGCGTCCGAATAAGCGAAGGCGTTGCATTGTCTACAGCCGGGGGACGACCCGCCAATCCGCCCAAGAAAAAAGAAAGCAATCCTCAGTGATTTAAATCGCACGGGCTTGGCACTGTGGATGCCGTGGGCGCCGGTCTTGGCTGATGGAGGCTGGCACTGCTTGGCAGGGCCTGGCCAGCCACAGCAAGGCGGGCCCCAGGGTACACGCAGTCAATGGGGGATCAGACGCAGCAGTGGGCGCAAATGCATGGTGGCGTCTAGAAACAAGCCACCAGCTTCAAGCCCCAGGCTGTCCATCAGCCAATGACGTCAACTCTTGGGGGCAAAGACCCTGGCTGTGCCCTGCCCCCCGCTCAAGCTCAGCGCTTGGCTTTGGTGCCCGCCCGGGGCGGCAAGCCCGTGTGCTGCGTGAGCAAGCGCCCGCGCACCGGCGAGTTGGGCTTGGCGCCGGGGGTGGCCACGGTGGAGTTTTTGCGGCGCGCGCTTTGGTAGTTTCCGTCGGCCAGGGGCTGAAAGGTCGGGATCAGGTGGTGCTTGCCGTTGCCAATGAGGTCGGCCCGGCCCATGGCCTTGAGGGCCTCGCGCAATAGCGGCCAGTTGTTGGCGTCGTGGTAGCGCAAAAAGGCCTTGTGCAAGCGCCTGCGCTTGTCGCCGCGCACGATGTCCACGCTCTCGCTGCTGCGCGTGACCTTGCGCAGCGGGTTGCGATTGGTGTGGTACATGGCCGTGGCGGTGGCCATGGGTGAGGGGTAAAAAGTTTGCACCTGGTCGGCCCGGAAGCCGTTTTTCTTGAGCCAGACGGCCAGGTTCATCATGTCTTCGTCGCTGGTGCCGGGGTGGGCCGCGATGAAGTAGGGAATGAGGTATTGCTTTTTGCCCGCCTCGGCCGAGTACTTGTCAAACATCTGCTTGAACTTGTCGTAGCTGCCTATGCCCGGCTTCATCATTTTGGAGAGCGGGCCGCCCTCGGTGTGCTCGGGCGCAATCTTCAGGTACCCGCCCACATGGTGGGTGACCAGCTCTTTGACGTATTCCGGGCTTTGCACGGCCAGGTCGTAGCGCAGGCCAGAGCCAATGAGAATTTTTTTGATGCCCTTCAAGCTGCGCGCCCGGCGGTACATCTGGATCAGCGAGGAGTGGTCGGTGTTGAGGTTGGAGCAAATGCCCGGGTAGACGCAGCTGGGCTTGCGGCAGGCGGCCTCAATCTCAGGCGACTTGCAGCCTATGCGGTACATGTTGGCGGTGGGCCCGCCCAAATCGGAGATGGTGCCGGTGAAACCCTTGACCTTGTCGCGGATGGCCTCGATCTCGCGGATCACAGAGTCCTCGGAGCGGCTTTGGATGATGCGGCCCTCGTGCTCGGTGATGGAGCAAAAGGTGCAGCCGCCAAAGCAGCCGCGCATGATGTTCACGCTAAAGCGAATCATCTCCCAGGCCGGGATTTTGGTGCCGTGGTCGTGGCTGCCGTTTTCGTCGGCGTAAACCGGGTGCGGCTCGCGGGCGTAAGGCAGGTCAAACACATGGTCCATCTCAGCGGTGGTCAGCGGGATGGGCGGCGCGGTGATCCAGACGTCGCGCGCGGTCACGCCCTCGCCATGGGCTTGCACCAGGGCGCGGGCATTGCCGGGGTTGGTTTCCAGGTGCAACACGCGGTTGGCGTGGGCATACAGCACGGCGTCGCTTTTGACCTGCTCGTAGCTGGGCAGGCGAATGACGCTGCGCTCGCGCGGCGGCGCTTTGAGCTTGCCAGCCAGGGCCGGGTTGGGCACAAACACCAGGGGCTTGACCTTGCCGTTTTCAGCGCTGGCCACGGCCTCGGCCTCGTCTTCGCGGGCGCAGGTGGCGCCTTGGGCCCGCGCTTGGTCGGAGATCATGAGGTAGGGGTTGACATGCGCGTCCACGCGGCCAGGGGCGTCCACGCTGGTGGAGTCGATCTCCAACCAGCCTTCGGCCGTGGGGTCGCCGCTGCGGCGCAAAAAGGCCGTGCCACGCACGTCGGTGATTTGCTCAATGGGCTCGCGCGCGGCTAGGCGGTGGGCAATTTCAACAATGGCGCGCTCGGCGTTGCCATACAGCAGCAGGTCGCACTTGGCGTCAATCACGATGCTGCGGCGCACCTTGTCAGACCAGTAGTCGTAGTGCGCGATGCGCCTGAGCGAGCCTTCAATGCCGCCCATGACAATGGGCACGTCTTTGAAGGCCTCGCGGCAGCGCTGCGCGTAGACCAGCGCGGCGCGGTCGGGCCGGCGCCCGGCCTGCCCGCCAGCGGTGTAGGCGTCGTCGCTGCGGATTTTTCGGTCTGCCGTGTGGCGGTTGATCATGGAGTCCATGGTCCCGGCGGTCACACCGTAGAACAAGTTGGGCTTGCCCAGGGCTTTGAAGGGCTCGGCCGACTGCCAGTCAGGCTGGGCAATGATGCCCACCCGAAAACCCTGGTCTTCGAGCATGCGGCCGATCACGGCCATGCCAAAGCTGGGGTGGTCCACATAGGCGTCGCCGGTGACGATGATGATGTCGCAGCTGTCCCAGCCCAGGCGCTGCATTTCCTCCCGGCTCATGGGCAAAAAAGGCGCGGTGCCAAAGCGCTGCGCCCAGTACTTGCGGTAGCTGGTCAGCGGCTTGGCTTGGCGGGGAAAAAAGGAGACATCGGCAAACGCGGTCATGGTCATTCCAGGGAAAAGGCGATTTTAGGCGCCTCCCCGGCTTTTCTGGCCCGTCCCTGCCTCAAGCCCCCAGCCAGAGCTTCTAAAACGGAACCGCCGAAATTCCATCACTCCAAAAATCCAGTCCGGCCCGATGCGTGTACTGGTCAATCATTTTGCCGCCGCTGTTGAACGTGCAGTGCCCGTTCAACAGGCGGTGCCCGCAGGCGCGGCGTCAAACGCTGTCAAACCCGCGCGCAGGAAAGGCGCCGCTTCAAGCACGGTCACGCAGCCATGGCGCGGCTGTGATCGGTGGGCATCTGCTCCACTCTTGAATCAAGGGCATGGCCCAGCTCTGCGCACTGGGGGGTCACTGCCTTGTCCTGCGCCAGCTTGAACCTGCGACCACAGCGAAGCTGCCGCAAGGGCCGCAAGGCAGGCCGAACGAGGGCGGCGACGGCGGGCGAGAGCGGCAAAAAATTTAGGTCTAAAGTGGCCTCTTGAAATCACTTTTTAAGACTCCAGCGCCTGGCGCTGTCGTCAGCCCAGGGCTTTTAATGGGCGAGCAGGCCGCTTGGGCGCACGCCGCAGACCAGTTCGCCCGGCTCGTTGTGGACCACGGCACGCTCGTTTTTGGCGTGCGCCACTTCCAGGTCGCGGGGCAAGACCACGCCATTTTTCACGGCCAAGACCTCGGCCATGACACTGACAGCAATTTCAGCCGGCGTTTTGCTGCCAATGTAAATGCCTATGGGGCCGCGCAGCCGGGCCAGTTGGGCGGGCGTCATGCCAAAGTGCTCCAGCATGCGCTGGTGGCGCGCGTCGTTGTTGCGGCGCGAACCTATGGCGCCCACGTAAAAAGCCTCGGTGGCCAGGGCTTCCAGCAAGGCCAGGTCGTCGAGCTTGGGGTCGTGCGTCAAAGCAATCACGCAGCTGCGCCTGTCTGGCCTGAAGGAAGCCACCACGTCGTCGGGCATCTCGCGAGTGAGTGTGACACCGGCCACTTGCCAGGCGCCGCTGTATTCTTCACGCGGGTCGCACACGGTGACGGCAAAGCCACTGAAGAGCGCCATGGTGGCCAGGTACTCGGTGAGCTGGCCCGCGCCTATGAGCAGCATGCGGTACTCAGGGCCAAAGGTGTTGATGAGCTCGCCCTCGTTGATGAGCAACTCGGCCGGGCTGCTGGCGGCCTGGAGTTGAACCGCACCATCACTCAGGCGCACGTGGCGCTGCATGAGCTGGCCCACTTCCAGCCCTTGCACCAGCTGCTGCAACTGCTCGGCGGCCGGGTCGTACTCCAGCAGCAGCTCCAGCGTGCCGCCACAGGGCAGGCCAAAGCGGTGGGCCTCGTCGGCGGTGACGCCGTATTTGACAAAACCCGGTGCACCAGAGGGAATGGCGCGCAGGCCAGGCACAGCGCTGGCGGCGCTTTCAACTGGCGTTTCAGCCGGGGCACTGGCCTGCGCATAAGCGCGGGTGTGCTGGTAAATCAAGTCGTCCTCGATGCAGCCGCCAGACACAGAGCCCACCACGGTGCCGTCTTCGCACAAGGCCATGATGGAGCCCACAGGCCGGGGCGAGGAGCCCCAGGTGCGCACGACCGTGGCCAGCAGCGCACGGCGGCCGGCCAAGCGCCAGTCGCGCAAGGTGCGCAAGACCATGACATCGAGGTTTTCCATGTGCCAGGGCCCTTCAGTGCGCCAGCCAGAGCACGGCGAGCATGAGTGCCCCGCCCACGCCGGCCAACAACAAGGATGGCACAAACACGGCAGGCGCGGCCACAGTGGGGCTGGCTGCAGGGACTGAGCCCGGGGCTGCCTCAAAGGCGCTGTAGCGGCGCTGCATCTCGTCGTCAAAGCGGCGGAAAAAGTCTTCGGCCAGGGAGCGGGCAGCGCCGTCGATCAGGCGCTGACCGAGCTGGGCCACCTTGCCGCCCACCGAAGCCTGCACGGTGTAGGCCAAGGTGCAGCCGGTGGGCGTGGGCGTGAGCTGCACCTGGGCGTGGCCTTTGCCAAAACCGGCCGGGCCGCCTTGGCCTTCAAACAAAATGCGGTAGCTGTGCGGGGGGACGATGTCGGTCAGCGTGATTTGGCCCTTGAATTTGGCCGACACCGGGCCAATGCGCAAGGCCATGCCAATGGCGTACTGGTTCTCGCCCGTGGCCAGCACGCTGTCGCAGCCGGGAATGCAGGCTTTGAGCACCTCGGGGTCGTTCAGGCTGTCCCAGGCCTGCTGTTGGCTGACGGCCAGTTCTCGGGTGGCTTGCATGTCCATGGCGTGTGGTCTTTCTTTTTAAAGTCGCGGGTGTCTGGAGCTCAGACTTTTTTCAATTGTGCAGCAGACCGAAGCGGCTGGCACATCAGGCCTTGATGAGCTTTGCCAAACTTTGTGCCAAGTCTTGCAGCTCGCAGAGGTTGTGCACGGCCAGCATGCCATGGGCCTGGCGGTGCAACACGGCCGCGCCGCGCGCCAGCGGCGCGTAGCCCTCAAAGCGCAGCAGGGGGTTGAGCCAGAGCAAGCGCCGGCTGTGCAGCCTGAGCCACTGGAGCTCGGCGGCCAAATTTTGCGGCTCGCCCGTGTCCAGGCCGTCGGTGATCATCAGCACCACGCTGCGCCGCCCCACCAGCTGACGGCCATGGCGCTTTCTGAGCTGCGCCACCGAGGCGCCCAAACGCGTGCCGCCTGCAAAGTCGGCCACCAGGGCGTTGGCGCTGGCCAGCATGGCGTCGGTGTCGGCCAGCTTGAAGGCGGGGGCCAAGTCGGTCAGGTTCATGCCAAAGGCAAACACCTGGCGCTGGCGGTGCTGGCGGGTGGCGGCATGCAAAAAAGCCAGCAGCAAGCGGGCATAGCGCTCCATGGAGCCCGAGACATCGACCAGCACCACCAGCGGCAGCGGCTGGCGCCTGCGGGCCAGCCGGGGCAGCTCCATGAGCTCGCCGCCGCTGCGGGCGGCGCGCTGCATCACGCCGGGCCAGTGCGGCCTGCCGCCGCGCAGCCCGGCCTGCAGGCGGCGGGAAGGCACTTCAGGCAGTTGCAAGGGAATCTCGCGGGCCAGCCGCTCCACCAGGCGGTATTCGTCGGCCGACAAGGTGTTGAAGTCGGCGTGCCGCAAGCGCTGCAGGTCGCTGGCGGTCATGCGGGCGTCAAACTCAAACTCGCGCTCGGCGGGCTTGGGGGCCCGCGCCGGGCCTGGCGGACGGGCGGGCTGGAGGGCGTCGCGCACGCGGGCGCGTTTGGTGTCGGGCTCGGCGCTGCCCTCGGCCGTGGGCAGCATTTGCGCCAGCAGCTTGTTGGCCATTTGCGGGTCGCGAAAGTAAAGCTCGAAAAGCTCGCGAAAAACCGCTCGGTCTTGCTCACGGCAAACCAGCACAGTCTCCAAAGCAGCTGACAGGTCTTGCCGCTGGCTCAGGTCGATCAAACCCGCGGCCTGTTGGGCCAAGGCCATGCGGGAGGCGTCCACCGGCAAACCTGCGCGTCGCAAGGTGCGGCCAAAACCCACCAAGTTCGCGGCCAGCCGGCCACGGCGCGCATCACCCAGGGTCGCCATGCGGGGCTCAGCGCGGCAGGCCGCTCACGCCGACTCCTCGGTATTGAGGATTTGGCGGGCCAACTCAGAGGTGAGCGCGGCCACATCGTCGCGCTGCTTGAAGATGATGCCGGCGGTGTCGGCCACCACTTCGGGGTCCAGCGACAAGGTGTCCAGGGCCACCAGGGCCTTGGCCCACTCGACGCTTTCGGCAATGCCGGGGGCGCGCTGAAAGCCGTCCCTGAAGGGGGCTTGGCGGAGCTGGCCCAAAAAGCGGGACACCTGTTCGGTGAGCTGTTGGCTGGCACCGGGCACTTGGGCGCGCACGATGGCCAGTTCACGCTCGCGCTCTGGGTAGTCTAGCCAGTGGTAGAGGCAACGGCGTTTGACGGCGTCGTGCAGCTCGCGGGTGCGGTTGCTGGTGAGTATGGTCACCGGCGTGGCTTCGGCGCGTATGGTGCCGAGCTCGGGGATGCTGACCTGGTACTCACCCAAGTACTCGAGCAAAAAGGCCTCAAAGGGCTCGTCCGCACGGTCGACTTCGTCGATCAGCAGCACGGCGCCGGGGGCGGGGGTCTGCAGGGCTTGCAACAGGGGCCGGCGTATGAGGTAGCGGCCAGCATAAACCTCGCGCTCCACGTCACTGACTTCGCCCCGGCCTTCAGCGGCGCGCATGTGGAGAAGTTGGGCGGCGTAGTTCCATTCGTACAAGGCCTCGCGCTGCTCCATGCCGTCGTAGCACTGCAGGCGAATAAGGGCGCGGGAGAGTGCTGTAGACAAGGCTTTGGCCAACTCGGTTTTGCCCACGCCGGGCTCGCCTTCGAGCAGCAGGGGGCGGCCGAGTTTGAGGGACAAATACACTGCCGTGGCCAGGCGCCGGTCGGCAAAGTAGCCGACCTGCTGCAGGGCCTGGATGAGCGCGTCTACAGACTGAAAAGAGGTGGGGGTCATGCCTGGAAGGAGTGCGGGGCTTTTTGCAGTGAGTGCTGCTGTGGCAGCAGGGGAGGTGGCGCATGGCAGCGCAGCCGTCTTGAATCAACGAAAGACCGCAGGAGTGATGCGCTCGGTAGATTGTGGCGGCGAGCCAGTGGTGTGACCGGCCAGCTCATACTGCGGGGGTACACAGAAATCGCCGGCCGGTCACACCACTGGCTCTTGGTCTTCGCTCTGGCAGCGCTGGGGAGCCATGCCAGATGTGTTTCACCATTCATGCCCTGGCTCTCAGGCTGCACACTGGCAGGGCTGGGGGAATGCCCCACGCCCTAAAGCGCTCAGCCCAAAGCCTTGGTGACCGCCCTTTGCGTTTGCACGCTGATCAAATTGGCGCGGTAAGCGGCCGAGCCGTGGATGTCGGCGTTCAAGCCATCGGCTGAAATTTTGACTTTGGCAGCAGCTTCGGCAGTAAAGCTCTCGCTCAGCGCCTGCTCCAAGTCCGCGGGTCGGAACACGCCGTTGCTGGAGGCGCCTGTGACAGCCACGCGCGCGCCGCTTGGGAACTGCGCCACAAACACGCCCACCATGGCAAAGCGCGAGGCTTGTTGCTTGAACTTCATGTAAGCCGCGCGCTGCGGAATCGGGAAGCTGATGGCCGTGATCAGTTCGTCTTCCTTCAAGGCCGTGGTGAACATGCCCTGGAAAAAGTCGTCGGCGGCGATTTTGCGGGCCGTGGTGTGAATGGTGGCGCCCAGGGCCAGCACCGCGCTGGGGTAGCAAGCCGAAGGGTCGTTGTTGGCCACCGAGCCGCCCAGCGTGCCCATGGCGCGCACTTGGCGGTCGCCAATGTGGTTGGCCAAGTCGGCCAGCGCGGGGATCAGGGCCTTGACTTCGGCGTGGCTGGCCACGTCGGCATGGCGCATCATGGCGCCAATGACCAGGGCGTCGCCGTCGCGGCAAATGCCGGTGAGCTCTTGGATGCCGCCCAAGTCCACGAGTTGCTCGGAGCTCGACAGTCGCAGCTTCATGGAGGCCAGCAAGGTTTGGCCGCCTGCCAAGGGGCGGCCACCAGCGCCTGCCAGTTTGGCGGCTTCGGCTGTGGTGGAGGGGCGCTCCAGGGTAAAGGGATACATGGTGAATTCCTCGAAAAAATTAAAAAAGTGAGCTAAAGACCGGCCCTCAGCGGGCGGCAGTCTGAATGGCTTCCCACACCCGGCTGGGGGTGGCGGGCATGTCGAAATCTTGCACGCCCAAAGGACGCAGGGCGTCCAACACGGCGTTGATGACGGCAGGCGGTGAGCCAATCGCACCGGCCTCGCCACAGCCCTTGGCGCCCAGCGGATTGTGGCTGCACGGCGTGACTAAATTGTCCACCTGGAAGTTGGGCAGGTCGTCGGCCCGGGGCATGGCGTAGTCCATGAAGGAGCCTGTCAGCAACTGGCCTGACTCAGGGTCGTACACGCAGTTCTCCAGCAGGGCCTGACCCAGGCCTTGCGCCAAGCCGCCGTGCACCTGACCCTGAACGATCATGGGGTTGATGATGTTGCCAAAGTCGTCCACCGCCGTGAAGCGATCCACCCGCACCACACCAGTCTGGGGGTCAATTTCCACCTCGCAAATGTAGGTGCCCGCAGGGAAGGTGAAGTTGGTGGGGTCGTAAAACGCGGTTTCATTCAGACCTGGCTCGAGCTTGTCCAGGGGGTAGTTGTGCGGCACGTAAGCCGTGAGCGCCACCTGGCCGAAGGGCACTTTTTTGTCGGTGCCCTTGACCACGAACTCGCCGCCCACAAAGTCGATGTCAGCGTCGCTGGCCTCCATGAGGTGGGCCGCAATTTTCTTGGCCTTGGCCTCGATTTTGTCCAAGGCCTTCATGATGGCCGTGCCGCCCACAGACAGCGAGCGCGAGCCGTAGGTGCCCATGCCAAAGGGCACGCGGCCGGTGTCGCCATGGACCACGTCCACTTGGTCGGGTGAAATGCCCAAGCGTGCGGCCACCAACTGGGCAAAAGTGGTTTCGTGGCCTTGGCCGTGGCTGTGAGAGCCGGTGAACACGGTGACACTGCCTGTGGGATGGACACGCACCTCGCCGCATTCAAACAAGCCGGCCCTGGCGCCCAGAGCGCCAGCGATGTTGCTGGGCGCAATGCCGCAGGCCTCGATGTAGCAGGAGTAACCCATGCCGCGCAACAGGCCCCGGGCAGCGGACGCAGTTTTGCGCTGTGCAAAACCCGCCACGTCGGCCAGCTCGTTGCCTCGGTCCAGCAGCGACACAAAGTCTCCCACGTCGTACTGAAGGGCCACAGGGGTTTGGTAGGGGAAGTCGCGAATGAAATTGCGGCGGCGCAATTCGTCTTGGGCCACACCCGTCTCCCATGCGGCGCGGGTTACAAGGCGCTCAAGAAGGTAGGTGGCCTCGGGCCGTCCCGCACCGCGGTAAGCATCTACCGGGGCGGTGTTGGTGAACCAGGCATCAACCTCGACATAAATTTGCGGCGTGGCGTACTGACCGGCCAGCAAGGTGGCGTACAAAATGGTGGGCACGGCGGGGGCAAAGGTCGACAGGTAAGCCCCCATGTTGGCGTCGGTTTTGACGCGCAAGGCCAGGAACTTGCCGTCTTTGTCCAAGGCCAGCTCGGCGTGGCTCACGTGGTCGCGGCCGTGGGCGTCGCTGACAAAAGACTCGCTGCGCTCGGCGATCCATTTGATGTTGCGGTTGAGCTTTTTAGAGGCCCAGGTCAGGCACACGTCTTCGGCGTAGAGGTAAATCTTGGAGCCAAAGCCGCCGCCCACGTCGGGCGCGATCACGCGCACCTTGTGCTCGGGCAGGCCCATGACAAAAGCCGTGAGCAACAGCCGCTCTACGTGCGGGTTTTGGTTGGACACATAAAGCACATACTCTTCAGTGGCGCGGCTGTAACTGCCAATGACCGCGCGGGGCTCCATGGCGTTGGGGATCAGGCGGTTGTTCACCAAATCGAGCTTGGTGACGTGGGCGGCCTGTGCAAAAGCGGCATCCACCTGAGCCTTGTCGCCAATGGCCCACTTGTAGCATTGGTTGTTGGGGGCGATGTCGTGCAAAGCCTCGCTGTGTGCAGCTTGGGTCACCTTGACCACGGCGCCAAGCACCTCGTAGTCCACGGCCACCAGCTCGGCCGCGTTTTTGGCCTGTTCCACGGTTTCAGCCACCACCATGGCCACGTGGTCGCCCACGTAGCGCACCTTGCCCTGGGCCAAGATGGGGTGGGCCGGCTCCTTCATGGGTGTGCCGTCGGTGCTGGTGATCAGCCAGCCACAAGGCAGGCCGCCAATTTTGTCGGCGGCCACATCGTCTCCGGTGAAGACGCCCAACACGCCAGGGGCGGCCTGGGCGGCAGACACGTCAATGGAGAGAATGCGCGCGTGCGCATGGGGAGAACGCACAAACACCGCATGGCTTTGCGCAGCCAACTCAATGTCATCGGTGTACTGCCCACCGCCAGTGAGGTAGCGGTAGTCTTCTTTGCGAAGCAAAGATGTGCCGATGTGTGGCAAATTAGCGAAATCAGAAGCACCCATGACTGAACTCCAAAAAGTGACAAATTCGGCAAGGCAGCTTCATCAGGCGCACACCAGGCCGGGAAAAAAATTAAGGAAAAGGCAAATCTATGCGCTTTAAGCAGGCGACTTCATGGCCTGGCCGCCCTGCTGGACCGCCTTGACGATGTTTTGGTAGCCCGTGCAGCGGCAAATATTGCCTTCAAGCTGCTCACGGATCTCGGTTTCGCTGGCATCGGGGTGCTGGCGGCACAGGTCCACGGCGCTGAGCACCATGCCTGGCGTGCAAAAGCCGCACTGCAGGCCATGGCAGTCTTTGAAGGCGGCCTGCATGGGGTGCATGGTGCCGTCGGCGGCAGCCATGCCCTCGATGGTGGTGATCTCGGCGCCTTGCACCTGGGCGGCCAGCACGTTGCAAGACTTGACGGAGCGGCCATTGACCAGCACGGTGCAAGCGCCGCACTGGGCGGTGTCACAGCCGACATGGGTGCCCGTCATGTGCAGGCGCTCGCGAATGAGTTGCACCAGCAGCGTGTGCGCAGGTGCTTCAACTTGCCGCGCCTTGCCGTTGACCTTGAGTTCGAATTGCATGAAAAAACACTCCTAACGGGGAAAAGAAGATGAGATTGACAGCTAAAAAAGAAATCGGCTTAGTAAGTGCACCGCATACTAGATCATTGTTTGGGCCAGCCCGACAGATACCGTCTAGGTCAAACCCTAGTAGGCGCAGATTCTTGCCGACCCTGGCCAGCCCAAATCAAAGCCTTCACTTGAAAAATGACTCAAAAAGCAGCCACCCGCTGAGGACATTGAGATCACACAAGAACTGCAGCGGCTGGCCTTGCAAAAGTCAGTGTTTGTGCCCTGCGCCATGGCCGCCATGACCCGCGGCTGCCGCACCTGGGGCGCTGAGCATCACGGGAACAGACACCTTCATCTGGCTGGTTTGTCCTTGCGCGTTTTGCAACACCAAGGTGAGCGGGATTTGGGTGTCTTTGCGCAGCGGCGTTTTCAAATCCATGAGCATGACGTGAAAGCCGCCGGGCTTGAGTTGCACGCTGGTGCCAGCCGGCAAATCAATCGCGGGGACCGACCGCATGCGCATGATGTCGCCCTCCATCTTCATCTCATGGAGCTCGGCCACGCCCGCTACTGGCGAGCTCACGCCCACGAGCTTCAGGGCGCTGGGCGCGGTCAAACTCATGAAAGCGCCACTGCCTTGCTGACCGGCCACCGTGGCACGGGCCCAGGCGCCCGCCACCTTCACGGCCGGGGCCTGAGCAAAGGCCGACACCGCCGCCAAGCTCAGGGCGGCCAAGCAGGTCTGGCACAAAGAATAAAAGTTAAAAATTTTCATAATGTTTGATTTTTCAAATTAAAAAACGAAGAGGCAAGCTGCCGTCAGCCGCCCACTCACAGGGTGATGAGAGTCAAAAAAGGGGATCCGTGTAAGCCAACGGGGGGCTGAACACGGTTTGTTCTCAGAGGTGGTACACCTGAGCTCAGGCATCAAACCCAAGCCTGAAGGGACAACATTCAGGCAGGTGGGCCGCGAATGTGCCGATCTTGGGGGCCGCCTGAGCCCATTGCAGCCGCGGCAACAGCCACATGCTCAAGGGCGTCAGCCAAGTTCACAGGCCATTCGATGCGCGATGGCGGTGCTGCCAGGGCGGGCAAAGCGCACAGCTCGCAATGTCCGGCTTGTTCATTGAAGTGGCCGCTCGGGCTGGAGGGGCTGGGGGCCTTGCCACTGCACAGCACAGACCATTCGCCGCGGCTGGCTTTTTGCTTGAGCACCGAGGCAGGCGCCAACAAGGCCGAGCACAGGGCCAAGAGGCTCAGGCAAACGGCCCAAGTTTTATCTTGAAACCACAACACGGTCAGCCCACATAAGTATTTTTAACAATCTGGAGTCGTCTTGCGACGAAGATACAGGCCTGTATCTGAACGCATGACTTGACCAACATACAGCCTTGGCGACACCCGCCGTGTGAGCAACACCTGATTTTGGGGGGTGCAAACTCTTTGGGTGACATATTGGCCTCGCCAGCCTTGAATTTTCACTGAAAAAATGACCTCTCAGAAGCTGTTTGCGATTGTTTCCGCTTTGTATTGGCTGGTGGGCATGCATTTATTCATGCACAACCCAGGCGGCCAGGGACTGTACCTGCCATTCAATGCATGGGGCTGGATTTTCGCCAGCTTGACCATAGGCCTGGGGCTTTGGACGGTCTCGCAAAAGGGAAAGTTGACCTTCAGCGCCCTGCAAAAGGGCTTGTGGGCGGGCGCTTTTTTATTGCTCTTGCCCATGCTTTATCCGGGCTTTGAATTGAAAGCGCAAGCCCTGCCCCGCCTTTTGGGTTTGATGGCGGGCTTGCTGTTTTTGTTTTGTCTGTACCAGTGGCCACTGAGCCGCTCTGAGCGCGACAAATGGCTGCACTTGTTGTTGGGGGCGGTGGCCGTGGAGGCGCTGCTGGGATTGGTTCAGTTTTACCTTTTTGAGCCGGGCAACTTGATGGGCTATGACACGAAGTCCAACCGACCCCACGGGATTTTTCAACAGCCCAATGTGATGGCGACCTTCATGGCCACGGGTTTGGCCTTGGCCAGTTGGCTTCAATTGCGAAGCGATGGCCAGGTCTGGCTCAAGGCCTTGCGCTATGGCGTGGTGCTGGCGGCAAGCCTGTTGCTCACCATCTTGCAGTCCCGGGTAGGCCTGTTGGGCGGCTTGCTGGCCTTGCTCTTGCTGGCCCCCCAACTTCTGCGCCAAAGGCAGTGGATGATTTTTGTCCTGGTGGCGCTGGGCGTGGCCATTGCTTTGGGGTTCAAGCCTGAGGGCCAGCAAATCACCCAACGCGGCATGGAAATTTACCAATCCGGCGGCGTCAGGGCGCTTTACTGGGCGCATGCCGCAAATTTAATCGCGCAAGCCCCGTGGGCAGGCTGGGGCTACGGGGCATTTGAATTTACTTTTTTGAATGAATACGCGGCCAAAATGGCGCTGCAGCCGCAATTGCCGCCCATTGGCGAGAATGTAGACCATCCGCACAACGAGTTTTTATATTGGGCCGTTGAAGGCGGGCTGGCCGCCATGCTGGGCTTGCTGATGATGGCTGCGGCGCTGCTGTGGCGCGTGTTCCAGGCTGGCTTGCTCAAAGGCATGGGCTTGCTGGCGCTGTTGACCCCCATCTTGCTGCACACCCAGACCGAGTACCCGCTCTATCACGCGGTGGCCCTGTGGTGGGCGCTGCTGCTGCTGGTTCACGTGATGGATGCAGAGGTCGAAGAAGACCGGCAAGCGTTTGGTTTAGCCTCCTGGAAAGAGTCCCCTCACCAACCCAAAAGCTTGATGCGACTGGCAGCCGTCTTGCTACCCCTGGTGGTGGTGCCTTACATGGTGTCTGCCTTGCACACCGCTTGGGTGGTGACCGAGTTCGAACGCAAGGGCCGCTACGACACCGATTTGCTGCAAAAAATCGTCAACCCCCTGCCGTGGCTGAGCCGGGTTGAAAATAACGTCTTCACACTGCAATTGCAAGAGGGCCTGCTCACGCGCGACCCCGAACAGCTTGAGTCCTATCTCAAGTGGGCACAAGGCCATGTGCGCCACACCCCCAGAGCCAGGATTTACGCCAACATGGCTATGGCATTGCAGGCCATGGGCAAAACGAAAGAAGCCCAAGACATGCAAGCGCTGGGTCTTCGGCTTTACCCGGGAAACCCGGGGCTGAGCAAGGCCTTGGCGGTGGGCGCGGAAATGGGCAAGTCGGCCAAAACACCGAGCCTGTGAAGCCTGCGCCGCAAAAACGCGGCAAAGGCTTGCACTCAACCTCTTTAAGGCCGCACCGCATTAGGAAAAAACAGGGGCTGGCCCTGGATGCGAAAACCCGCAATGGCCGACTGCCCGGCCGGGCCGGTGAGCCAATCGACAAAACGCTGGGCCTGGACCACTTTGACATGCGGATGGCGCGCCGGGTTGACCGCCATCACGCCGTAGGGATTGAACAAGCGCTTGTCGCCTTCCACCAAAATCCTCAAGTCGGCCCGGTTGGCAAAGGCCAACCACGTGCCACGGTCGGCCAGCACATAAGCGCCCAGGCTGGCTGCCATGTTGAGCGCTGGCCCCATGCCACAGCCGCAGGCGCGGTAGCCCGCAAAGCCTGGCGCGTCCACCCCCGCCAGCTTCCAATAGCGCAATTCGGCCGAGTGCGTGCCGCTGCGGTCGCCACGCGAGACAAAGGGCTGGCCGCTGGCTTTTAGCGCGTCCAGCGCCTTGACCACGTCCAGTCCGCGCACGCGGACGGGATCGGCCGCAGGCCCGATCAGCACAAAGTCGTTGTACATGACCGCAAGTCTGGGCAGGACCCAGCCCTCGGCCACCAGTTTTTCTTCAGCCGGCAGGTCGTGGGCCAGCAAGACATCGGCGTCACCTCGCCGCGCCATGTCAATGGCCTGGCCCGAGCCCACCGCCACCACCTTGATGGCCACGCCCGTGGCCTGGGTGAACTGAGGCAGCAAATGGGCAAACAAACCAGACTGTTCGGTGGAGGTGGTCGAGGCCAAAACGATAGAAGGCGTCTGCGCGCGAACCGCAAAGCACACAGCCCACAAGCAGCCCCACATCAGCCAAAGCGCAAAACGGCGAACACTCATGACAACTCGCCCTGCAAAAACGCCGTGGCCGCGCTGGGCACGGCTTTATTGAAAAAAAGCGCCACAGGCGCATCGACCCGCACCTGGCCCTGCTCCAGGTAAATCACTCGGCTGGCAAGGCGCTTGACCTGGCCCATGTTGTGGCTGCTGAAAATCAAGGTGGCGCCCTCGGCGGCAAAGTCGGCCATCAAGGCCTCTGTGTCTTTTTTACCAGCGGGGTCCAAGCTGGAGGTGGGCTCGTCCAACAACAAGACCTGGGGCCGCAAGGCCCAGGCCCTGGCCATGGCCAGGCGCTGCTGCTGGCCGCCAGACAAGCTGTGGGCCGAGCGCTGGGCCAAGCCGTCCAAACCCACCCGCTGCAGCGCAGCCAGCGCCTGCTGGCGGGCCAAACGCCAGGGCGTGCCGGCCAGCCACAGTCCCAAAGCCACCTGATGCAACACACTGGCGCGCCACATGTAGGGCCGCTGAAACACCATGGCTTGCCGGCCCGGCGTGCGCGCCATGCGGCCCTCGGTGGGGACCAGCAAGCCGTGCAGACAGCGCAGCAAGCTGCTCTTGCCACTGCCGTTGGCCCCCACCAGGGCCACACGCTCGCCCGCCGCAATGCGCAAGGTGCAGCCCTGGAGCGCCTGCACCCGGCCAAAGCGCAGGCCCACGTCTTGCAACTCAAAAAGCCAGTTGCTCATTCGCGCCCCTTGCTCCAGCCTGGGGCAGCCAGCGCGTGCGCGCCCAGCCCTGCTCCACTGCGGCCGTACCAAGCCGACAGCAGCGCCATCAGACCGTGCAGCAGCAGCACCACCCCCAGCAAAACCAGTCCCAAAGCCAGGGCCAGCGGTAAATCGCCTTTGCTGGTCTCCAGCGCAATGGCGGTGGTCATGACGCGGGTAAAGCCCTCGATGTTGCCGCCCACCACCATCACGGCACCCACCTCGGAGATGGCCCGGCCAAAGGCCGCTACCGCAATGGTGACCAACGCGTGGCGCTCGTCCCACAGCAGCAAGAGCGCGCGCACCTTGGGCCCGGCGCCCAAGGACTGCAATTGCTCGCCATGGGCGCGGTCGGCATCCTCAACCTGCTGGCGCACCAGAGCCACCACCACAGGCAACACCAAAATGGTTTGCGCCAGCACCATGGCCTTGAAAGAAAACAACCAACCCAAAAAACCCAGCGGCCCGGAGCGCGACAGCAGCAGGTAAAGCACCAAACCCACCAACACCGAGGGCAAGGCCAGCGAGGTGTTGAGCACGGCCAGCAGCGCCTGGCGGCCAGCAAAGCGCTGCACCGCCAGCCAAGCACCCAGCCACAAGCCCAAACTGCAGGCCAAGAGGCAGGCCAGACCGCTGACGGCCAGCGAGCGCCCCACAATGGACAGCAGCTGCGCATCGAGCGAGGCCATCAACTGCCAAGCGCTGCGCAAGCTGTCTTCAATGAGGCTCATGGCCGAGCGAGTTCAAAGCAAAATTTCTGGCCCTGAGCGCAGACAGACCCCCGTTTTTCACAGCGCGCACGAGCGAAAGCCGCAAAACAGCTGGTCGCTGGCTGGCTCGGCAAAGCGGCGAAAGCGCGCAGACTTCAGGCGCGTGCGGGTGGCCGCTGACCCCCCGCGCAAGACCTTGGCGCGGTCAAACCCCGCCTGGGAGTAGGCCGCGTCTGGGCCAGGCGCAAAACCAGGGTAAGGCCTGAAGGTGCTGGCCGTCCACTCCCAGACATCGCCCCAGCGAAAGCCGCGACGACTGGCCGTCTCAGCAGCCATTTCCCATTCCAACTCCAATGGCAAGCGCCTACCGGCCCAGCAGCACCAGGCCTGGGCCTCCCACCAGCTCAGGTGCATGGCCGGTTGCAGCGGCGACATGCGGATGGCCTGGCCAAAGCGCCGCTGCATGACGGCGCCGCTGGCCACGCCAATGTGCTCCACATGGCGGGGCCCGCGCCGGCCCTCGCCCGCGGCCAGTGCTTGCAGCCAAGCCCAGCCTGGGGCCGACCAAAGTTCCTCGCGGTCGTAGCCGCCGTCGTCAACAAACTCGACAAACTGCGACCAACTCACGGGCTGGGCGTCAATTTCAAATTCAGGCACGGGCACGCCATGCTGGGGCTGCTCGTTGTCAAAGGCAAAGCCCACCGAGGGCTGGTCGGCCATGCCCGCCCTGCGCACACTGCCCAAGAGCCAAGTGCAAGCCGGCAAGCACAAGGGCTCGCGCTGGGCCACGGCGGGCACGGCAAAAGCCTGCACCAAGGGGCGCTCCAAGGGCAGCTGCAGGGTTTGCGCCAGCTCGACCATGCGCTCGGCCTGCAGGTCTTCATGCAAGACGCAAAGCCTGAAAAAATACAACCCTTGGTCGTCGTCTGCAGCGTGCTCCAGCAGCGCCAAGGTGGTCTCTAAAGTCTGCAACAGGTAGGCCCGCAGCTCTGAGGCCTGGGGCAAACGCAGGTGCGCCCGCGCAGCCGGCGGAGCCTCCTCCCACCAAGCGTCGGCCTGGGGCAGGATAGACGCCAGGCGGGCCGCCTGAGGGTCACAGCGCAGGCCCAAATGGCGCTGCAGATTGCGAGCGATCCAGCGCTCTTGGAACCACGCTACCTCGCCCAACAGCCACAGCGCCTGCCCGTGCGCAGTCTGTGGGTCCGCAGCTGGCAGCAGCTCCAGCCCCCGCTCGATGTGCGTGGCCAGCTGCAGGGTGTGGTTGCGCGCGTCCATGAGCGCGAGCGACAACACCTCGCGCCCAGCGCGCCGGATCAATGGCGTGTCCAGCCAGGCGGCGCTGCCCGAGGCGAGTTGATAAGGGGAGGCGTCGGCGGGCATGGAACCGACAGCCCGCGCTCAGGCCACCGACTTGAGCTGGGATTTGCCTGCGCGCAGCGGGGCCAAGTCGCCAAAGCGAGCCAGCACAGACGCTTCAATGCCCGCGGCGTCCAGGCCTTGGGCAGCCAGCAACTTGGCCGGATCGCCATGCTCAATGAACTCGTCAGGCAGACCCAGGTGCAGCACCGGCGTGCTCAGCCCCGCCTGGGCCAAGGCCTCGCTGACCGCACTGCCCGCGCCGCCCATCAGCGCACCCTCCTCCACCGTCACCAGCGCTTGGTGGCTGGCCGCCACCTGCAGCAGCAGCTCGGTGTCCAGCGGCTTGGCCCAGCGCATGTTGACCACGGTGATGCCCAGCTTGCGCGCCGCCTCCAAGGCCGGGTAGAGCAAGGTGCCAAAAGCCAAAATGGCCACACCTTGGCCTTGCTCGCGGATCTCGCCCTTGGCATAGGGCAAGCCCTCCAGCCCGGCTTGCATGGGCACGCCCGCGCCCGCGCCACGCGGGTAGCGCACGGCCACCGGGTGGTTTTGCGCGTAAGCGGTGGACAAGAGCTGTCGGCACTCGTTTTCATCGGCCGGACAAGCCAGGGCCATGTTGGGGATGCAGCGAATAAAGGGGATGTCGTACACGCCTGCGTGGGTGGCGCCGTCGGCGCCCACCAGGCCCGCGCGGTCCAGTGCAAACACCACCGGCAGGTTTTGCAGCGCCACATCGTGCACCAGCTGGTCGTAGCCGCGCTGTAAAAAGGTGGAGTAAATGGCCACCACCGGTTTCAAGCCCTCGCAGGCCATGCCGGCGGCAAAGGTCACGGCATGCTGCTCGGCAATGCCCACGTCATGGTAGCGCTCAGGAAAACGCTGGTGGAACTCGACCATGCCCGAGCCTTCGCGCATGGCGGGGGTGATGGCCACCAAGCGTTTGTCTTGCTCGGCCATGTCGCACAGCCAGCGGCCAAAGACCTGGGTGAAGGTGGGCTTGGGCGGCGTGGCGGGCTTGGTCAGGCCCACGGCGGGGTCGAACTTGCCGGGGCCGTGGTAGGCAATTGGGTCGGCCTCGGCCAACTGGTAGCCCTGGCCTTTTTTGGTCACCACATGCAAAAACTGCGGCCCTTTGAGGTGCTTGATGTTCTCCAGAGTCGGGATCAGCGAGTCCAGGTCGTGCCCGTCGATGGGGCCGATGTAGTTGAAGCCAAAATTTTCAAACAAGGTGGCTGGCACCACCATGCCTTTGGCGTGCGACTCCAAGCGTTTGGCCAGCTCAAACAGCGGCGGCGCATTTTTGAGCACCTGCTTGCCCACGCTTTTGGCAGCCGCATAAAACTGCCCGCTCATGAGCTGGGCCAGGTAACGGTTGAGCGCGCCCACGGGCGGGCTGATGCTCATGTCGTTGTCGTTGAGCACCACCAGCAAGCGGCAGTCGGACACGCCGGCGTTGTTCAGTGCCTCAAAAGCCATGCCCGCGCTCATGGCACCGTCGCCAATGATGGCCACCGCGTGGCGTTGCTCGCCCTTTTGCTTGGCTGCCAGCGCCATGCCCAGGGCGGCCGAGATGGAAGTGGACGAGTGCGCCGTGCCAAAAGTGTCGTACTCGCTTTCGTCGCGCCTGGGGAAACCCGACAAGCCGCCCAACTGGCGCAGCGTGTGCATGCGATCGCGCCGGCCGGTCAGGATTTTGTGCGGGTAAGTCTGGTGGCCCACGTCCCACACCAGGCGGTCGTCGGGGGTGTCAAACACATAGTGCAGGGCCACGGTCAGCTCCACCGTGCCCAAGTTAGAGCTTAAATGCCCGCCTGTGCGCGAGACACTCTCGAGCAGGTAGGCACGCAACTCTTGCGCCAGTCGGGCCAGTTGCGGGCGGGGCAGGCGGCGCAAATCGGCCGGGCTGTGGATGGTGTCAAGCAAGGGGTACATCAAAATTCCTCTGCAATGTCGGTGCGAGCAGCCTTCAGAAAATGCGGTTCACGAGCTTGTCAGCCAGCGCCTGAAGTGGCGCGGTGTGCTTGAGCCCGCTGGCGCGCAGACTGGCGCGCGCCTGAGACAACAGCTCTTGAGCATAGTTCTGCGAGCTGCTCAGGCCCATGAGCGAGACAAATGTGGGCTTGTCCTGGGCCGCGTCTTTGCCCGCGGTTTTGCCCAAGGTGTTGGAGTCGGCGGTGACGTCCAAAATATCGTCCACCACCTGGAAGGCCAGCCCCATGGCGCTGCCGTAATCGGTGAGCGCATTCAAACTGTGGGGCTCCACAGGCCCACAGACCGCGCCCATGAGCACGCTGGCTTGGAGCAAGGCGCCGGTTTTGAGCCTGTGCATCTGGTGCAACTGGTCCGAATTGAGCGGCAAGCCCACGCTGGCCAGGTCTATGGCCTGCCCCCCCGCCATGCCGGCGGCACCCGCCGCTTGGGCCAACATGCGGCACAAACGGGCTTGGCTGGCCACGGGCAGCGAGCCATCGTCCGGCGTCAAAAGCTCAAAAGCCAGGGCTTGCAAGGCATCGCCCGCGAGCAAAGCGGCGGCCTCGCCAAAGCGCACATGCACCGTGGGCAGGCCACGGCGCAACACGTCGTTGTCCATGCAGGGCATGTCGTCATGGACCAAGGAGTAAGCGTGAATCAGCTCCACCGCACAGGCCGCGCGCACAGCCGCCTCGGGCGGCGCGCCCACCGCTTGGGCGCTGGCCAGCGCCAACAGCGGCCGCATTCGCTTGCCACCGCCCAAGACGGCATAGCGCATGGGCTCGGCAAGGCTTGGGGGCACCTGCCCCGGCGGCGCCACCCAGCACTCCAGTGCCTGCTCGACCAGGGCCAACTGAACAGCGGTCCAAGCGCCCAGATCAAAAGCCTCGGCATGACAGAAGGCAGGCGATGAGCTCACAACAAATCCTGGGGGAGTAAGAACACAAACACCAAGGGACGGCACTTCAGCCCTGTTCCCACGGCTTAAGCTCGCCAGACTCTAGCACTTTGATTTGATGCTCGACGGCAGACAGCTTGTCCCGGCAAAAGGCCAGCAGTTGAGCCCCACGCTGGTAAGCAGTGAGCAACTGGTCCAGCGGCAACTGGCCAGACTCCAATCTCGAGACGAGTTGCTCCAACTCCTGCAGTGCCGCCTCGTAACTGGCCGGCGCAAGCCCAGCGGCTGGCGTCGAATCGTTGGCAATGGCTTTGGACGTGGGCATGAAGGGAGGAATTTGTATCGGTCTGATGATTTTAGGCACAAGACCAGGCCGTGCCTGGACGCCAGCTCTCGTTCAAGCCAGACCGTCCCAGACCCGCACGGACGGCCCAGGTGGAGGGGCGGGAGGAGACCTGACCCACTGAGCCCTCAGGGCTACAATAAAAAGTCTTATTGCAAGCCCGCCCCCGGGCTTGTTTAGCTTTGTCCAGCGCCCTCTTTCTGGACCTACTTTGCCGGGGTGAACCCACCATCATCATGTCCGATCTGAGCCTTCGCCTGCTGCAAGCGTCCAGCCAGCTGCCCGTGAGCAGCTATTTTGACCAGGCCCTGTACGACAAGGAGCAGCAAAGGCTGTTTGCCCGTGGCCCCAAGTACCTGGGCCATGAATTGGCGGTGCCCCTGATTGGCGACTACTACGCCCTGCCCCAGGAGGGCGAGGGTCGCGCCCTGGTGCGCAACGCATCGGGGGTCGAACTCATCTCCAACGTTTGCCGCCACCGCCAAGCCGTGATGCTCAAAGGCCGGGGCAACACCGCCAGCCACATCGTCTGCCCGTTGCACCGCTGGACTTACAACACCAGCGGAGAACTCGTAGGGGCACCCCACTTTCAAATCGACCCCTGCCTCAACCTCAACAAATACAAGACCCGAACCTGGAATGGGCTGATTTTTGAGGACAACGGCCGTGACATCGCGGCCGACCTGGCGGGCATGGGGGCAGCGAGCGACCTGGACTTCACCGGCTACCAGCTCGACAAGGTGCAGTTGCATCAGTGCAACTACAACTGGAAAACCTTTATTGAGGTTTACCTGGAGGACTACCACGTCGGGCCGTTTCACCCGGGCTTGGGCAATTTTGTGACCTGCGACGACCTGCGCTGGGACCTGGGCCACCACTACTCGAAGCAGACCGTGGGCGTGTCCGACAAGCTGGGCAAGCCGGGCACAGATGTCTACAAAAAGTGGCATGACGTGGTGCTGCAGTACCGGGGCGGCGAGCCGCCCAAGTACGGCGCCATCTGGCTGACCTGTTACCCGCACATCATGATCGAGTGGTACCCCCATGTGCTGGTGGTCAGCACCCTGGTGCCCCAGGGCCCGAGTCAAACGCTGAATTTGGTTGAGTTTTACTACCCCGAGGAAATTTGCGCTTTTGAGCGCGAGTTTATTGAGGCCCAGCAAGCGGCTTACATGGAAACCTGTGTGGAAGACGACGAAATCGCCCAGCGCATGGACGCCGGTCGGCTGGCCCTGGTGCGGCGCGGTGACAACGAATTTGGCCCCTACCAAAGCCCCATGGAGGACGGCATGCAGCACTTTCACGAGTGGTACCGCCGCGAAATGGGCGCCTCCAAGACCCCTCAAACGGTTTGAGCACCAGCCACCCGCACCCCAGCCGCGCTCAGCCCAGTGCAGCGCTGTGGATGCTGCTGGCATCCCTTTTCTTTGCCAGCATGGGCGTGTGTGTCAAGCTCGCGTCCAGCCACTTCAACGCCTTTGAGCTGGTGTTTTACCGGGGCGTGGTGAGTGCCTTGCTGATGGCCTGGCTGATGCGCGCACGCGGCACCCCATTGGCCACGCCTGTGGCTGGCGCCCAAGCTTGGCGCAGTCTGGTGGGCGTGGTTTCACTGGCGGCCTGGTTTTACGCCATTGGCCAATTGCCCTTAGCGACCGCCATGACGCTGAACTACATGAGCAGCATTTGGCTGGGCGCCTTCATCATGGGCGGCGGCTTGCTGTTGGGGCGGGTGGTGGCGGGCCAAGGCGCCCTCATTGCCGCCGTGCTGGCAAGCTTTGCCGGGGTGGTCATGGTCTTGCAGCCCACCTTGGAGAAAAACCAGCTGTTCGCCGGCGTGGTGGGCCTGTTTTCGGGCCTGTTGGCGGCCGTGGCTTATTTGCAAGTCACCACCCTGGGCCGCTTGGGTGAGCCCGCCGAACGCACCGTGTATTACTTTGCCCTGGCCTGCGCCTTGGGCGGCGCCCTGGGCATGGGCGTTGGGGGCGTCTCCCCTTGGGATTGGGGCGCAGCTGTGTGGCTGCTGCCCATTGGCATTTTGGCCACGGGCGGGCAGTGGTGCATGACGCGGGCCTACAGCGATGGGGCCACCTTGGTGGTGGCCAACCTGCAGTACTCGGGCATTGTGTTTGGCGCGCTCTACAGCCTGCTGCTGTTTGGCGACCAGATTCCCCTGACAGGCTGGCTGGGCATGCTGATCATCACCGCCAGTGGCATCATGGCCACCGTATTGCGCGCGCGGGCTTTGCCGCGCGCCCCCGCTGAAGACCACTGAACACAAGGAGACAAGCCCATGTACCGCACTTTGATCACCCCCGAGCAGCTCCAGGACCTGCAGGCCCAAGGCCAGCAAGTGATGGTGTTCGATTGCAGCTTCGATCTGATGCAGCCATCGGCGGGCGCGCAACAGTTTGAACAAGCGCACATTCCTGGCGCTGTGTACGCCAACCTGAACACAGACCTGAGCGCCCATAAGGAGGGCGCGGGCTCGCACGGCTCTTCCACGGCGGGTGGGGCCGACAGACCGAGCTCAGGCGGCCGCCATCCCCTGCCCAACCGGGAGCGCTTTGCGCTGTGGCTGTCCAGCGTGGGCTTGTCCAACACCATACAAGCCGTGGCCTACGACAGACAGGGCTGCAACTACTGTGGGCGCTTGTGGTGGATGCTCAAGTGGGCCGGCCACGAGGCCGTGGCCGTGCTCGACGGCGGCCTGCAAGGCTGGCAAGCCGCCGGTGGCCAGCTCGCACATGGCAGCGCGGCGGTGCATGTTCAAAGCAGTTTCAAGCTGGGCCCCAGTTTGGCCCGCTCGGTCAGTGTGGAGGAGGTCGAGCAAGGCCTGCAAGGGGCGCAGCAAACCGTGGTGGATGCCCGGGTACCCGCGCGTTTTCGAGGTGAGGTCGAACCCCTGGACCCAGTGGCCGGCCGCATTCCGGGCGCACTCAACCGGCCCTTTGCCCAGAACCTAGGGCCTGACGGCCGCTTCAAGCCCGCCGAGCAACTGCGGCTGGAGTTTGAACAACTGCTGGGCACGCGCGACCCCGCCGGCGTGGTGCACCAGTGCGGCAGTGGGGTCAGTGCCCTGCCCAATTTATTGGCCATGGAGATCGCGGGCCTGGGCGGCAGCGGCTTGTTTGCAGGGAGCTGGAGCGAGTGGTGCAGCGATGCGCGCAGGCCGGTGGCCAAAGGCTAAAACCCTCCATCCCAAACAAACAGTTCAGGCCGTCAGCCCACGCTGACAGGGGCTGCGCGAGGCGGCGCACAAGCTGGCGTCGCCCCGCATGACAATGGCCTGCGCAGGCGGCCGCGAGCATGGCATCAGCTTGAAAACCATGGGCTTGACCTTCCTCAGCGGAATCATTTTGCTGGCATTCATCAACCTGGTCCGCCGAAGCAGCAAGCGCTAGAGCGCCGCTTCAGCTGCAACTGTGGGGCTGACGCGCAAGCTCAGCAGGGCCCTGTGGTCCAGCACGGGCTCACAAGCCCGTCAGTGGGCGTGGCTGCCGTGGGCCAGTTCTGCAGCCACCATCACCAACAGCAAGCCCATGGCCAGCCAAAACAGCTGGGCCAGGGTCTCGCGGGCACTGAGTTTTTTCTGCAACTGCGGTATCAGGTCGGCCAGCGCCACATACAAAAAACTGCTGGCCGCCACCACCAAAAAATAGGGCAGGTGAGCCTTGAGCTGGTCCACCAAATAAAAACCCACCACCCCGCCTAAGGCCGTGAAAGCGCCCGCCAGCGAGACTTTGATGACGGCCATGCGGCGGTTCACACTGGTTTCGCGCACCACCGCCAAATCGCCCATGTGGTGCGGCACCTCGTGCATCAACACCGCCAAGGCCGCCAGCCAGCCCAGGCCCGGGTCGGCCACAAAGGCCGAGGCAATCAGCACCCCATCGGCAAAGCAATGCAAGGTGTCGCCCGTGAGCACAGCCCAGCCACCGGAGCGCATGTTGTCATGAGCTGGGTCTGCAGGGGCGTGCGCATGGGCATGGTGACCCTGTCCGTGGCCATGGCCGTGACCCGCGTGGCCGGCTTCGCCATGGTGGTGTTCATGCCCGTGGTGCCACAGCTCAGCCTTGTCGAGCAAAAAGAAAAAAATCAGGCAGCCCAGCACCGTGGTCAACAGCCGGGCGGGCGCCACATCGCTTTCAAACGCTTCAGGCAAAAGCAAAGTGAAGGAGGTGGCCAGCAAGGCGCCCGCCGCCAGGCTGAGCATGTGTTGGGTGTAGCGGGCCAGCAGGCCAAAGCCCAACAAAGCCGCGAGCCAAACGCTGCCGACACCGGCCAGCGTGGTGGCCAAAAGGATGGTGGCCAGGGTCATTCGTTCATGTCTTTCGGGGAAGGCGCATTGCCCAGGCCAGAGCGAAATCTCGGTCTGGCTTGAATTCGCTCAAAGGAGCGAAGTAAGTAATTATCCCCGGGACAGAGCCAGCCCTGCGCGCCAAGCACGCGGGGCCGCACGGAGGGGCAAAAATCAGCTTTGCTGTGGGTTGCGCAGCCAAGCCACAGCCTGCCCAAAGCCGTCGGCCGCAGGCGCTGGGCGGTAGCTGGCGCGGTAGTCGGCATGAAAGGCATGCGGCGCGTCGGGGTAGACCACAAAGCGCGACTGGGCCGCCGCGCGGTTGCCTTGGCTGCCGGCCTGGGTCAGGGCGGCCTTCATTTGGTCCACGGTGCTCACAGGAATGCCCGTGTCAGCCCCGCCATACAGGCCCAGCACAGGGGCTTTGAGCTCGGCCGCGCCTTCCAGGGGGTGGCGCGGCGTCATGGGCGAGCTGTTGCCCACCAGCCGGCCGTACCAGGCCACGCCGGCGTGGATGGGGCGCTGCTGGGCGTACAGCCACACAACGCGCCCACCCCAGCAAAAGCCGGTGATGTTGACTTTGCGGGCGTCGCCGCCGTTGGCCAGTGCCCACTGGGTGGCGCCGTCGAGGTCGGCCATGACTTGGGCATCGGGCACTTTGCTGACAATTTCAGCCTGCAGCTTGGGAATGTCGGTGTAGCTGCGCGCATCGCCCTGGCGGGCAAACATGTCGGGCGCCACGGCCAAAAAGCCGGCCTTGGCAAAGCGCCTGGCCACGTCGGCAATGTACTCGTGCAGGCCAAAAATTTCCTGCACCACCAGCACCACGGGCAAATTGGTTTGCCCGGCGGGCGCGGCAAAGTACGCCGGCACCTTAAAGCCATTGACCTCAAAGCTGAACTCGCCCGCGCGCAGTCCTTCGGTGGAGGTGCGAATGGCAGTCTGCGCCATGATGGGCATGGCCGCGGCCGCATAGCCCACGCTCAAGGCGGCCTTGAGCGCGGTGCGGCGGCTGGCGCCGGCTTCACCTTCTTTGGCGTTGAGCAGGCTGTGCGAATCGGTGATCTGGTCTGTGCTGAGCATGGCGGACTCCGTTGAATTAAAAAGAGTGATGTTAGAAAGCCAGCCCGCCTTAACGGGCTGAAGGGTTAATGGCGGCCAGACGCCAAGCGCCCAACCGTCAGGCGCTGCGATGACTCAATGCGCTTGTTCCCAATTGGGCCCCATGCCGATCTCGGCCAAGAGGGGCACGCGCAGCGCGGCCACGCCGGCCATCAGACGGGGAATTTCAACGCGCACCCAATCGACCTCGGCCTCGGGCACCTCCAGCACCAGCTCGTCGTGCACCTGCATGATGACGCGGCTGGCGCGCTCTTGGGCATCAAAGACCTGCTGCACCTTGACCATGCTCAGCTTGATCAAGTCGGCCGCCGTGCCCTGCATGGGCGCGTTGATGGCCGCGCGCTCGGCGCCGCTGCGGCGCGGGCCGTTGGGCGAGTTGATCTCGGGCAGGTACAGGCGCCGGCCAAACACGGTTTCCACATAGCCCCGGCTTTTGGCCGACAGCCGGGTCTCGTCCATGTACTGCTTGACGCCGGGGTAGCGCTGGAAATACCTGTCAATGTAGGCGGCAGCGGCCTTGGTCTCAATGCCTAAGTTCTTGGCCAGGCCAAAGCTGCTCATGCCGTAAATCAGGCCAAAGTTGATGACCTTGGCATAGCGGCGCTGCTCGGTGCTCACTTGCGCCAGCGACACGCCAAAGACCTCGGCCGCCGTGGCGCGGTGCACGTCCAGGCCCTCGTTGAAGGCGTGCAGCAAGGCCTCATCGCCACTGATGTGGGCCATGATGCGCAGCTCGATTTGCGAGTAATCGGCGCTGGCAATCACGCAGCCGGGCGCGGCCACAAAGGCCTCGCGCACGCGCCTGCCCTCGGCCGTGCGGATGGGAATGTTCTGCAAATTGGGCTCGTTGCTCGACAGCCGCCCCGTCACCGCCACGGCCTGGGCGTAATGCGTGTGCACGCGGCCGGTGCGCGGGTGCGCCAGTTGCGCCAGCTTGTCGGTGTAGGTGCCCTTGAGCTTGGACAGGCTGCGGTGCTCCAAAATTTTGGCCGGCAGCGGGTAGTCTTCGGCGAGTTTTTCAAGCACTTCTTCGTCGGTAGAGGGTGCGCCTGTGGCGGTTTTCTTGACCACGGGCAAGCCCAGCTTGATAAAGAAAATCTCGCCAATTTGCTTGGGGCTGCCCAAGTTAAAGGACTGGCCGGCCAGGGCATGGGCCTGGGTTTCCAGCTCCACAATGCGCGCGCCCAGGTCTGCGCTTTGCTTGGCCAGCATGGGCGCGTCAATCAGCACACCATTGCGTTCAATGCGGTACAGCGCCTCGCTGCTGTGGATTTCCAGTTCGTAGATAAAGCGCAGCTTGTCGTTGGCCTCCAGCATGGGCCAAAGCACACGGTGCACGTCCAAGGTTTGGTCGGCGTCCTCGCAGGAGTATTCGGCGGCTTTGGCCACGTCCACCTGGTTGAACTTGATTTGCGAGGCGCCTTTGCCGCACAGGTCTTCATAGCTGATGCCGCTGCGCCCCAGGTGCCGCTCGGCCAAGCTGGCTAAACCGTGCGGCTTATGCACCTCCAGCACATAGCTTTGCAGCATGGTGTCGTGCCGGTAGCCCTGCACCTCTATGCCGTGGTTGGCCAGCACATGCCTGTCGTACTTGATGTGCTGGCCCAGCTTGGCGCGCGAGGCGTCTTCCAGCCAAGGCTTGAGCCGCGCGAGCACCTCGTCCAGCGGCAGCTGGGCCGGTGCGTCCGGGTAGTTGTGCGCCAGCGGAATGTAGGCCGCCTGCGACTGGGCCACTGAAAAGCTCAGGCCCACAATGCGCGCGCGCATGGCGTCCAGCGAGTCGGTTTCGGTGTCCAGCGCCACCAGCTCGGCCGCCTGAAGCTGGGCCAAGAGCGCCTCAAAAGCCTCCCAGGTGAAGATGGTGTCGTAGGCCACCTGGCTGGGCTTGTGAGCCGCAGGCGCTTGGCTCACCTCAGGCTCATCAAACAAACCCGGCTCATGGGAGCCAGCAGCTTTGGAAACCACAGGCGTGGCCGGCTTGTGGCCAGGCGCCTCCAGGCTTTTGGCCAGCGACTTGAAACCGTACTTTTCATAAAAAGCCTGGAGCGCCTCGGTCTGCTGGGCCGCCAGCGGCAGGCCGTCAAAAGACGGCAGACCAGTGACATGGCCGCTCAGGTCGCAATCGGTCTTGATGGTGAGCAGCTGGCGGCCCAACGGCAGCCAGTCGCGGCTGGCGCGCAGGTTCTCGCCGGCCACGCCCTTGATCTCGTCGGCCCGCGCCATCAGCGCCTCCAGCGAGCCATACTCTTGCAGCCATTTGGCCGCCGTTTTGGGGCCGACCTTGGGCACGCCGGGCACGTTGTCCACGGTGTCGCCAATCAGCGTTTGGTAGTCGATCATCAGCCGGGGCGGCACGCCAAATTCGGCTTCCACACCCGCCACGTCGCGGCGCTTGTCGTTCATGGTGTCAATGATGGTGATGTGCTCGTCCACCAGCTGCGACAGGTCTTTGTCGCCGCTTGACACAATCACCTCCATGCCCTGGGCCGAGGCCAGGCAAGCGAGCGTGCCAATCACGTCGTCGGCCTCCACGCCGGGCACATTGAGCACCCTCCAGCCCATGAGCTGAACCAGCTCGTGGATGGGCTCGACTTGGCTGCGCAAATCGTCGGGCATGGGCGAGCGCTGGGCCTTGTAAGCGGGGTAGAGCTCGTCGCGGAAGGTGGGGCCTTTGGCGTCAAAGATGCAGGCCGCGTGATCGGCCCGCACGTCTTTGCGCAGCTTTTGCATCATGTTGATCATGCCGCGCATGGCCCCGGTGGCGGGGCTGCTCGCATCCCCGGGCGTGGCCCGCAGGTCGGGCATGGCGTGGAAGGCGCGGTACAGGTAGCTGGAACCGTCCACCAGCAGCAGTGTTTTCTTGCTCATGCGGGCATTGTCCAAGAATGGCGGCTTGAACGGGAAACCCGCGTAAAAATCGACAGGCACAGACCCAAAGCCTGTGCAGCCCCTGTGGAAGACATGTGGACCGCCTGTTGAATCTCTGTGGAGAGCCAGCCATGGTGTGCTTCTGGGCTGTGGAGCGACTGTGCCAAAGCTGTGGACGGCTTGTGGAGCGACCATGCCAAGCCTCTGGACAACTCAGCTGCGCCCCGCGCCCTGTGCGCCAGGCCGCACCGCCCCTTCCCGCCCCTACAATTGAGCCCATGCACACGTTTTACCGCCCCCTGCTGGCCGCTGGCCTGATGCTGAGCTTGGCTGCGCCCGCCTGGTCTCAGGGTCAAGCCCCACGCCTGGTCGAGCCCAGCGTGCAGCCGGGTCCAGGCAACCAGACCATTGAGCGTATTCGCACGGAAGACGCGGGCAACCGCATTGACGAGGTGCGCGTGGGCGGCCAGACCCAAAGCATTTCAGTGCAGCCCAAAAACGACATGCCTGCCTACGAAATCCGCCCTGCGGACCCCCAAGGCGGCCCCAATGCGGGCAAGCGCATGTGGAACTTCATCAAGTTCTAAAGCCCAGCCACCGCATCGCAAGCTTTTCATGGCCGTGTTCACCGAGGTTTCGTTTGACGAGGCCGCCGACTTTTTTCACAGCCTGGGCCTGGGGCAGCTGAGCGCGCTCAAGGGCTGCCCAGGCGGCATTGAAAACACCAATTACTTTGCCGACACCGACCAGGGCGAGTGGGTGCTGACGCTGTTTGAGCGCTTGACCTTTGAGCAACTGCCTTTTTACCTGCAGTTCATGAAGCACCTGGCCCAGCGCGGCATTCCGGTGCCCGACCCGCAGGCCAGCCCCGTGGTGAGCGTCACAAAAGGCCGCAGCGAAATCAGTCAAGGAGGGGACATCTTGCACCGCCTCAAGGGCAAGCCGGCCGCCGTGGTCAACAAGCTGCGCGGCAAAAGCGAGCTCTCGCCCAGCGCCCACCACTGTGCCCAAGTCGGCCAAATGCTGGCGCGCATGCACCTGGCGGGCCGAGATTTTGAGCTGAGTCAACCCAACTTGCGCGGCCTGGCCTGGTGGAACGCCACGGTACCCGTGGTGCTGCCCTTTTTAGAGGCCCCCCAGCAGACACTGATTTTGGGCGAGTTGGCTTTTCAAAACCACACGGCCGAGCAAGCGGCCTACAAAAGCCTGCCGCGTGGCCCTGTGCATGCCGACCTCTTCAGAGACAACGTGATGTTTGAGGGCCAGGCAGATGCTGCCCAGCTCGGTGGCTTTTTCGATTTTTACTTTGCCGGCTGCGACAGTTTTCTGTTCGACCTGGCGGTTTGTCTGAACGACTGGTGCATTGACCTGGACACCGGCGCCAAAAACTTGGAGCGCACCCAGGCCATGCTGACCGCTTACCAAAGCGTTCGCCCGCTCACGCCCCAAGAGCGGCGCCTGCTGCCGGCCATGCTGCGCGCGGGCGCCTTGCGCTTTTGGACCTCCAGACTGTGGGACCATCACCTGCCCCGCGATGCGGCGGTGCTGACCGCCCACGACCCGCGCCACTTTGAGCGGGTGCTGCGCCAATGCCTGGTGCACCACGTGGCCTTAGACTGAACCCCAACACCCCATGCGCCTGAACATTGTCCCCCCCCGCACCGGCCTGGCTTGGGCCAAACTGGGCGTGCGTATTTTCTTCAAACAGCCCCTGGCCATGTCGGGCCTGTTTTTCTTGTTCATGGCGGTGTTGTCGGTGGTCAGCTTGCTGCCCTTCATAGGCTCGGCGCTGGCACTGGCGCTCTTGCCTGCCGCCACCTTGGGGCTGATGGCCGCCACCCAGCAGGCCGAGCGTGGCCAATTTCCCATGCCCACCATTTTGGCCACGGCTTTTCGGGCTGGCCGCCAGCGCGCCCGCGCCATGATGGTGCTGGGCGCTTTTTATGCGGCAGGCTTTTTGCTGTTGCTGGGCATTTCCACCTTGTTCGACGGCGGCGACTTTGCCAAGATGTACCTGTTTGGCAGCAAGATCACGCCAGAGCTGGTCAACCGCGCCGAGTTTCAAACCGCCCTGTGGGTGGCCATGCTGCTTTACCTGCCGCTGTCGCTGATGTTCTGGCACGCCCCAGCGCTGGTGCATTGGCACGGCGTGTCTCCGGTCAAAAGCATGTTTTTCAGCTTTTGGGCCTGCTGGAAAAATTTTGGCGCTTTTGCTGTTTTTGGCCTGGTGTGGGTGGCGCTCTTGCTGGTGGTGGGCCTGGCCGTGACCCTCTTGGCCACCTTGCTGGGCAGCCCAGAGTTTGCTGCCGTGGCCATGTTCCCCACCGTGCTGGTGCTGGTGAGCATGTTTTTCAGCTCGCTGTACTTCACCTTCCGCGACAGCTTTGCCGTGGACGAAGAGCCCGCACCCACGACGGTGGACGAGTTGGCTTAAGGGCCGCGCTGAAACTGCTGCCAAACTGCACAGCACAGCGAGCTGAACTCAGCTCACCACCGTGAGCTTGGCCACCGACAGCGCCAGCCACTTGACGCCGTGGCGCGGAAAGTCAATTTGACCGCGTGCGTCGTCACCCACGCCTTCAATCATTTTGACCTTGCCCTCGCCGAACTTGGCGTGAAACACCTTGAGCCCCACCTTCAGGCCGTGGGCAGGCTGGTCTTTCCGCTCGGGCACAGGAGGGTTGGCGAAGGGCGCGTCGCCCGTGCGGGAAGCCACCACTCGGGCGGCCCAGTCGCTGCGGCTGCGCTCGCCGCCTTGGCCGCCACTGCCCCAGCCGCCGCCCTGCCCGCCCATGCCGTAGCCGGGGTTGGCAAAGCCTTGGTTTTTGGGTGTGATCCACTTGAGCGCGGCCTCGGGAAGTTCTTCTAAAAAGCGGCTTTTGGGGTTGTAGCGGGTCTGGCCGTGCAGCATGCGAGTTTGCGACAAGCTCATGTAGAGGCGATTGCGCGCCCGCGTGATGGCCACGTACATGAGGCGGCGCTCTTCTTCCAGGCCGTCACGGTCGCTCATGGCGTTTTCATGCGGGAACAAGCCTTCTTCCAGGCCGCTGATGAACACGCAGTCAAACTCCAGTCCTTTGGAGGCGTGCACGGTCATGAGTTGCACCGCGTCTTGGCCGGCTTGGGCCTGGTTGTCGCCGGACTCCAGCGCCGCGTGGGTCAAAAAGGCGGCCAAGGGCGAGAGCGTCTCGCCGGTGTCCGAGTCGGGCTGCAGGTCGGGCAAGGGCTCGTCCAGCCAGGGCTGGCCGCTGTCCAGGCCTTGGCTTGCCGGGGACTGCGACAAGGCTTGGGACATGGGCGTGCCGTGCTCGTCCACCGGCAGGGCCACGGCGTCGCGGCCAAAGCCTTCTTGGGTGACAAAGGACTCGGCCGCGTTCACCAGTTCGGCCAAGTTTTCCAGTCGGTCTTGGCCTTCGCGCTCGGTTTTGTAGTGCTCCAGCAGGCCGCTGTGGGCCAAGATCATCTCGATGATCTCGCGAAGCGTGCGGCCCGCCGTTTGCTCGCGCAGCACCTCGATCTTGGCGGCAAAGGCGCCAATGTTCATGCCCGCCTTGCCGGTGACGGCGCTGACCGCGTCATGCAAAGAGCAGCCAGACGAGCGCGCCACGTCTTGGAGCTGCTCCAGGCTGCGCGCGCCTATGCCGCGCGGCGGGAAATTGACCACGCGCAAAAAGCTGGTGTCGTCGTGCGGGTTCTCCAACAGGCGCAAATAAGCCAGCGCGTGCTTGATCTCGGCGCGCTCAAAAAAGCGCAGGCCGCCGTACACCCGGTAAGGCAGGCCGGCGTTAAAAAGCGCGGTCTCCATCACGCGGCTTTGGGCGTTGCTGCGGTAGAGCAAGGCAATTTCGCGGCGCTCGGTGCCCTCACGCACCAATTGCTTGATTTCGTCGACAAACCACTGCGCCTCGGCAAAGTCGCTGGTGGCCTCGTACACCCGCACTGGCTCGCCGGGGCCGGCCTCGGTGCGCAAGTTTTTGCCCAGGCGTTTGCTGTTGTGGGCGATCAGCGCGTTGGCTGAATCCAAGATGTTGCCAAAGCTGCGGTAATTGCGCTCCAGCTTGATTTGGTGCGCCACCTGGAACTCACGCACAAAGTCGGCCATGTTGCCCACGCGCGCGCCCCTGAAGGCGTAAATGCTCTGGTCATCGTCGCCCACGGCCAACACGGCCCCGCCGCTGGCGCTGCCCTGGCCCGAGATCAGCTTGATCCAGGCGTACTGCAGCTTGTTGGTGTCTTGGAACTCGTCAATCAAGATGTGGCGAAAACGCCGCTGGTAGTGCTCGCGAATGGAGTCATGGTCGCGCAGCAGCTCGTAGCTGCGCAGCATCAGCTCGCCAAAGTCGACCACGCCTTCGCGCTGGCATTGCTCTTCATACAGCGCATAAATCTCGGCCTTTTTGCGGCTTTGCTCGTCGCGGGTGGGCACGTCTTTGGCGCGCAGGCCGTCTTCTTTGCAAGAGGCAAAAAACCACATCAACTCTTTGGGCGGAAAACGCTCGTCGTCCACGTTGAACTGCTTGCACAGGCGCTTGACGGCCGACAAGGTGTCTTGCGTGTCCAAGATTTGAAAACTTTGCGGCAGCTGGGCCAGTTGGTAGTGCGCGCGCAAAAAGCGGTTGCACAGGCCGTGAAAAGTGCCAATCCACATGCCGCGCGCGTTCACCGGCAGCATGCTGGACAAGCGCGTGAGCATTTCCTTGGCGGCTTTGTTGGTGAAGGTCACGGCCAACACACCGCCCGGCGAGACCTGCCCTGTCTGCAACAGCCAGGCAATGCGGGTGGTGAGCACCCGCGTTTTGCCCGAGCCGGCCCCCGCCAAAATGAGCGCATGCGTGGCGGGCAAGGTCACGGCCTGCAGTTGCTCGGAATTAAGATGGTCAAGCAGTGGAGAGTCCGAGACGGCAGCAGAGATCATGGGCCCATTGTAGAAAGCCCCACATGCCTGCATCTTGCCCCCTGCCCTTTGAGACACGCCTGTGGCGCAGGCACTCGGGCCTGCCCGCCCGGCTTGGCCTGCCCGCCCGGCTTGGCCTGACTCTGCTGTGGGCCATGAGTGCACACACAGCCTGGGCCCAGGGCCTGGTCTGCAGCAACGACGGCCAGCCCGCGCCCAGCGCCTTGTGGGAACGCTTCATGGATGCCGATTGCCTGGCCTGCTGGGGGGCAGCCGAGGCCCCCCAGCCGCCAGGCGCAGTGGTGCTGGACTGGGTGATGCCCTCGGCCAAGGGCGACGAAGCCCCGCTTTCTGCCGTGGCCCTGAGCGAGGCGGCTGACCGCTGGCAAGCCCTGGGCCTGACGGGCAGCGCTTCAGGCCCAAACGCAGCGCACCTCAGCCGTCGCCATGCCAGGCACGCTGTGCGTGTGGTGCAAGGCGTGCCTGTCAACGGCTACTTGGGCGCCACGCTCAGCTACCGCCCGCCATCAAATCGGCCCTACACGGCCTGGATGCTGCTGGTGGAGCAACTGCCTGCAGGCACGGAGGGCTCGCTCGTGCCCCGGCAGCTGGTGCGCGCTGCCCTTGAGATTCGCCCCGCAAGCCAAGGCGGGCGGGTGCAGGGGCTGAGCGATACCCGGGCTTTTTTGCTGCCCCCAGGCGCGCAGCCCGAACGCTTGCGCGTGCTGGCCTGGGTACAAGACGGGCAGTCTCGACTGCTGGCGCTGGCGCAAACGCATTGCCCTGCGGGCTGAGCTGGGCCATGCACCACACCAGCTTGGGCACCATGGCTGAGCTGATATGCCAGGTATATTCAGGGGCAGATACAGAGCTGCTGCACCAGCTGCCAAAGCAGGCTTAAAATCAATCACCGGGCCCAAGCAATTGCGCTCGGTTTTTTTTGTGCCCGGCGTGTTTGCGCCGGCGCCCACTCAAGCCGGAGCAGTCCCAAGCGCCCCCTGTGTCACACAGTATTTTTGGAGCTTGGAACATGGAAATTTTTGATTACGACAATGTCTTGCTGCTGCCGCGCAAATGCCGCGTGGACAGCCGCTCGGAGTGCGACACCAGCGTGGAGTTGGGCGCGCGCAGCTTTCGCCTGCCGGTGGTGCCGGCCAACATGAAAACCGTGGTGGACGAGTCGATTTGCGATTGGCTGGCCGACCACGGCTACTTTTACGTCATGCACCGGTTTGACTTTGACAACCTGGCTTTTGTGCAGCGCATGCAGGCCAGGGGCAGCTTTGCCTCCATCTCGCTGGGCGTGAAAAAAGCCGACTACGACACCGTCGACCGCCTGGTGGCGCTGGGCCTGTGCCCGGAGTACATCACCATAGACATTGCCCACGGCCATGCCGACAGCGTGCGCGACATGATCGCCTGCTTGAAGCAAAAGCTGCCAGGCGCCTTTGTGATTGCGGGCAACGTGGCCACGCCCGAGGCCGTGATCGACCTGGAAAACTGGGGCGCCGACGCCACCAAAGTGGGCATAGGCCCGGGCAAGGTTTGCATCACCAAGCTCAAAACGGGCTTTGGCACCGGGGGCTGGCAGCTGTCGGCGCTCAAGTGGTGCGCCCGCGTGGCGACCAAGCCCATCATTGCCGACGGCGGCATCCGCGAGCATGGCGACATTGCCAAAAGCATACGTTTTGGCGCGACCATGGTGATGATTGGCTCGCTGCTGGCCGGCCACGAGGAGTCGCCTGGCCAAACCGTGGAGGTCGACGGCAAGCTCTACAAGGAGTACTACGGCTCGGCGTCCGACTTCAACAAGGGCGAGTACAAGCACGTGGAAGGCAAGCGCATTTTGGAGCCCATCAAGGGCAAGCTGGCCGAGACCCTGGTGGAAATGCAGCAAGACGTGCAAAGCTCCATCAGCTACGCGGGCGGCGTCAAGCTCATGGACGTGCGCAAGGTCAACTACGTGATTTTGGGTGGCGACAACGCGGGCGAGCACTTGCTGATGTGAGGCGGCGCCTGGGCAAGGGCCATGCACGGCCTTGCGAGCCTTGCGTTCAAGGGGCATGGCCTCACGCCCCTGTTCGCCGGCAGGCCGGCTCCTACAGGGGGAGCATCGGTTTGTTTTTGTAGGAGCTTGCCTGCAAGCGATTCGCGCACGGCAACGGGCATCACCTCACCCCAACCATCGCCGGCAGGCCGGCTCCTACAGGGGGAGCATCGGTTTGTATTTGTAGGAGCTTGCCTGCAAGCGAATGGCGCCTTGCCACAGCCCTTCCCTCACGCCCACATTCGCCGGCAGGCCGGCTCCTACAAAGAGAGCATCGGTTTGTATTTGTAGGAGCTTGCCTGCAAGCGATTCGCTCCGGGCAGCGGGCATGGCCTCACACAAAGACCCAGGCCCGCCCCGGATACCGCAGGCCGCTCAAGTCTTTTTCTTTTCCAGCAACTTGACCACCAATTGACTCAATTGAGATTTCGGTTGCGTCAAGGCATCCACCGCACTGAAGTGGTTGAGCCCGGGCAGGGCCTCGCACACGGGCACGCGCTGCGGTCCCCATGCTTGTTGAATCAGCCGGTTGTGGCGCAAGAATTCGGCGCTTTCATCGCCGCCCGCCACGGTATAGAGCTCGCCATGCGCGGGGGCGGGCAGCAGCGCGGGGCTGGCGCGGCGCACATCAGCGGCGGTCAGGCGCAAATCGTTCTTCAAAAAAGGCGTGCGAGCCAGGGGCGCCAGGTCGTACAGGCCTGAGACGGACAGCGCATTTTTCACCAGCTGCGCAGGCAAATCCGCGTCAAACGCCGGCCAATGGCAGGCCATCATCATGGCCGCCAAGTGGCCGCCGGCAGAATGCCCGATGACGGTGATGCGCGACGCATCGGCATTCAAACGCTGTGCATGGCGCCAAGTCCAGGCCAAGGCACGCACCATTTGCAGGGTGATTTGGGGAATGGTCACGGCCGGGCACAAGGCGTAGTTGGGCACCACCACCGCCGCGCCAGCCGCATGCAAGGCGGGCGCCACAAAGGAGTGGTCGGCCTTGTCCAGCGCGCGCCAGTAGCCGCCGTGAATGAACACCACCACCGGCGAGCCACTGCGTTTGGCGGGGAAAAAGTCCAGCGTCTCACCAGGCTGGCCGCCGTAGGCCACGTCCAACTCGCAGGGCAGGCTGAGCCTGGCCTGGGCCGAGTCGGCTTGCCACTGGGCCATATGCTGGGCAAATGCAGGCACCAGCATGCGGTTGTTGTACATGCTGTCCAGCCAGGCGGGCTTGCTCAAGGTCATGGGGTCTCCGGGGCGTCAATAAATGTTTATTCTAAAAGCGCCATGTGGCCACAAGCGCAGCGGCAAGCCTGTGCGGTGGGTCTGAGCTTCGTATGATCTTGGCCATCCCATTTGAAGCTGAGCCATGAACCTTTACGCCAAACTCCAGCAACGCGCCGCCGACCACCAGCCCATACGCATCGCCCTCATTGGCGCGGGCAAGTTCGGCTCCATGTACCTGGCCCAAGTGCCGCGCACCCCAGGGGTGCACCTGGCCGCCATTGCCGACCTCTCGCCCGAGGCGGCGCGCCACAACCTCGCCCGCGTGGGCTGGGAAGCCGAGCGCAGCCAAGCCGCCAGCCTGGATGAGGCTTTCAAGACCGGCGGCACCTGGATCACCGAAGACTGGCAAGCCGTGGTGAGCGATGCGCGCATTGACGTGGTGGTCGAATGCACAGGCCACCCGATTGCCGCCGTCTCGCATTGCTTGGCGGCCTTTGCCCACGGCAAACATGTGGTCAATGTCACGGTGGAGGCCGACGCCTTTTGCGGCCCACTGCTGGCCCGCCGCGCGGCCGAAGCAGGCGTGGTGTATTCGATGGCCTTTGGCGACCAGCCCGCGCTGATTTGCGATTTGGTCGACTGGGCGCGCACCTGCGGCTGTCCAGTGGTGGCCGCTGGCCGCGGCCACAAGTGGTTGCCGCACTTTTGCGACTCCACGCCCGAGACCGTGTGGGGCTACTACGGCTTGTCGCCCGAGCAGGCCGCGCGCGGTGGGCTCAACCCCAAAATGTTCAACAGCTTTTTGGACGGCTCCAAACCCTCCATCGAATCAACCGCCGTGGCCAACGCCACCGGCTTGGGCGTGCCCAGCAACGGCTTGCTCTACCCCCCGGCCAGCGTGGAAGACATCCCATTTGTGACCCGCCCGCGCAGCGAAGGCGGCGTGCTCGAGCGCAAAGGCATGGTCGAGGTGATCTCCTCGCTGGAGACCGACGGCCGGAAAATCCCCTACGACATCCGCATGGGCGTGTGGGTCACGGTGGAGGCCGAGACCGACTACATCAAGAACTGCTTTGAGGAATACAACGCCCACACCGACCCCAGCGGGCGCTACTTCACGCTGTACAAGCGCTGGCACCTGATTGGCCTGGAGGTGGGTGTGTCGGTGGCCAGCGTGGCCCTGCGGGGCGAGCCCACAGGCGTCGCCACCGGCTGGCGCGCCGATGTGGTGGCCACCGCCAAGCGCGACCTGCGGCCCGGCGACTTGCTCGACGGCGAAGGCGGCTACACGGTCTGGGGCAAGCTGCTGCCTGCAGACAAGTCCCTGGCCATGGGCGGCCTGCCCCTGGGCCTGGCCCACGACGTCAAGGTCGTGCGGCCGGTCGCCAAAGGGCAAAGCCTGTGCTGGGACGACGTGGCCATGGACACAGGCACCGAGGCCTGGAAGCTGCGGCGCGAGATGGAAACTTTGTTTGGCGGGAAGGCTTGAAGATGCTGCGTGCTTAACAAGGTGGGTGCCACGCGTGCCCCCACCCCGGCCCTCCCCCAGAGGGGGAGGGAGAAAATCGGGGTCTTGCGGCTCCCCTAACAAAGAAGGAAAAGTG
>CAMCUN010000034.1 GCA_945878995.1 Polaromonas sp. YR568
GCAAGCGAATCGTGCCAAGGCACAGGCATCACCTCACGCACACATTCGCCAGCAGGCTGGCTCCTACACGGGACAAGACTGCGTGTTTTTGTAGGAGCTTGCCTGCAAGCGAATCGTGCCAAGGCACAGGCATCACCTCACGCGCAAATTCGCCAGCAGGCTGGCTCCTACAGGGGACAAGACTGCGTGTTTTTGAATTTGTAGGAGCTTGCCTGCAAGCGAATCGTGCCGGGCAACGTGCATCACCTTACGCAAACAATCGCCGGCAGGCTGGCTCCTACAGGGGACAGTGGCCGCCATCGCTTTACACCGCCTCAAACCCTGCCTCACGCAAAGCCTGCAGCACCTCGGCCAGGTGGGCGCGGCCGCGGGTTTGCACGACAAGTTCAATGTCCACGTTTTGCAGCGCTTGCAGGCTGAAGGCGCGCTGGTGGTGTACCTCGTCGATGTTGGCGCCGGCCTCGGCCACGGTGGCGGTGATGTGGGCCAGCGAGCCGGGCACGTCGCGGGCGCTCACGCGGATGCGCGCCAGCCTGCCGGCGCGCACCATGCCGCGCTCGATGATGGAGGCCAGCACCAAGGGCTCTATGTTGCCGCCGCACAGCACCAGGCCCACCTTGCGGCCGGCAAAGCGCTCGGGGTGCTTGAGCACAGCGGCCAAGCCGGCCGCACCTGCGCCCTCGACCAAGGTTTTCTCGATTTCCAGCAGCATCAGCACGGCCTGCTCGATGTCATCTTCATCGACCAAGAGCAGCTCGTCCACATGCTGGCGAATGAGGGCTTGGGTGATGAGGCCAGGCCTGCCCACCGCAATGCCCTCGGCAATGGTGTGCTGGCCTTGCGGGTGCAGGGTGCCCATGATGGCATTGACCATGGCCGGAAAGCGCCTGGCCTGCACGCCCACCACCTCAATGCTCGGCTTGAGCGCCTTGGCTGCCGTGGCCATGCCGCCAATGAGGCCGCCGCCGCCCACGGCCACCACCAGCACCTCCAGGTCGGGCTGGCTGCGAAGCATCTCCAGCGCCACCGTGCCTTGGCCGGCCACCACCTGTTCATCGTCGTAGGGGTGCACCAGCACCAACTGTTGCTGCTCGGCCAGCGCCAGCGCGTGCAGGCGCGCTTCATCAAGCGTGTCGCCGAGCAAGATGACCTTGGCACCAAAGGCGCGGGTGCGTTCGACCTTCACTCCGGGTGTGAAGTGCGGCATCACGATGACGGCGCGCAGCCCCAGGCGCTGGGCATGAAAGGCCACGCCCTGGGCGTGGTTGCCCGCGCTCATGGCCACCACACCGCGGGCGCGCTCGGCCGCGTCCAGCTGAGCGAGCTTGTTGCAAGCCCCGCGCTCCTTGAAGGAGGCGGTATATTGCAGGTTTTCAAATTTCATAAACAGCTGGCAGCCGGTGAGCTGCGACAAGGTTTGCGAGGCTACGCAGGGGGTGTCCAACACATGGCCTTGCAGCCTGGCGGCGGCTTGTTCAATGTCTTGCAGATTGAGCATGGGCGTTCGTTTCCCTGGGTTGCAAAGGCTGCAGGGGCACAGCCATGAATCCGCAGGCGCTGGCTTGCGGATCTATGCCGGACAAAAAGCCTGAGCTCAGCGCACACCGCGCCCAGGCCAGCTCTGGCTCAATGCCCCAAAATCTTGGAGAGAAAGTCCTGCGCCCTGTCGGTGCGCGGGTTGTTGAAGAACTCGTGCGGGGTGTTCTGCTCGACGATCTGGCCCTGGTCCATGAAGATCACGCGGTCGGCCACGGCCTTGGCAAAACCCATTTCGTGCGTGACGCACAGCATGGTGATGCCTTGCTCGGCCATCTCCACCATCACGTCGAGCACCTCTTTGATCATCTCTGGGTCCAGCGCGGAGGTGGGCTCGTCAAACAACATGATCTTGGGCGTCAGGCACAGAGCACGCGCAATGGCCACGCGCTGCTGCTGCCCGCCCGAGAGCTGCAGCGGGTACTTTTGGGCCTGCTCGGCAATGCGCACGCGCTGGAGCTGGTGCATGGCTTTTTCTTCGGCCTCTTTCTTGGGCAGCTTGCCCACCCACATGGGCGAGAGCGTGAGGTTTTCCAGCACCGTGAGGTGGGGAAACAGGTTGAACTGCTGGAACACCATGCCCACTTGTTGGCGAATGGCGTCTATGGCCTTGACGTCGTCAGACAGCTCCACGCCGTCCACCGTGAGGCGGCCTTGCTGGTGCTCTTCGAGGCGGTTGATGCAGCGGATCAGCGTGGACTTGCCCGAGCCCGAGGGCCCGCAAATCACGATGCGCTCGCCTTTGGCGACGTTCAAGTCGATGTCGCGCAACACATGAAAGTTGTTGCCGTACCACTTGTTGACTTTGTCAAAACTGATGATGGGTGAGGTCATGATGGGGTGTACTTGTCTTTAAATGCGCTCAGCGCTGCTTGCTTTGGTTGACCTGGCGCTCCACCCACAGGCTGTAGCGCGACATGGCAAAGCAAAAAGCAAAATAAATCAGGGCAATGAAAAGGTAGCCCTCGATCTTGTAGGGCCGCCAGTCGGCGTCGGAGTTCAGCGCCAGGCCCAGCGAGCCGGTGAGCTCGTAGAGGCTGACGATGGTCACCAGCGAGGTGTCTTTGAAAATGGCAATGAAGTTGTTCATGATGCCCGGCACCACCATGGCGAGCGCCTGCGGCAGCACGATCTTGCGCTGCGTTTGCCAGTACGACAGGCCCAGCGAGGCAGCAGCCTCCACCTGGCCTTTGGGGATGGCCTGCAGGCCGCCGCGAATGACTTCGGCCATGTAGGCTGCAGCAAACAAGGTGATACCCACCAGCACGCGCAGCAGCACGTCAATTTTCACGCCCTGCGGCATGAACAGCGGGAACATGAAAGAAGCCATGAACAGCACCGAGATCAAGGGCACGCCGCGTATGAGCTCCACATACAGCGTGCAGATGGTGCGTATGGCCGGCAAGTTAGAACGCCTGCCCAGGGCCACCAGCAAGGCCAGCGGAAAGGCCATGGCAATCGACAGCGTGGACAAGAGCAGCGTCAGCGGCAAGCCGCCCCAGCGGTCGGTCTCCACCGGGGTCAAGCCGCCACCGCCCAGCATCAGCCAAAAAAACAGCGCCAACACCGCCGCCCACAGCAAGGCCAGCCAGGGCCGCCAAAAGGCGCGGGTGCAGCTGGCCACCAGCAAGGCCAACAAAGCGCCAGTAGCCACCAGGGGCCGCCATTGCTCTTCAAAGGGGTAGCGACCAAAAATAATGAGACGGTACTTTTCAGCCACCACGCCCCAGCAAGCTCCCACGCCATCAGCACGGCAGGCTTCGGCGTTGGGCTGCCAGTACGCAGACACCAGCGCCCAATTCAAAAACTGCGGCAAATACCAGAGCAACACACCGCCCACCAAAAGCGTGCTCAAGGTGGTGCGGAAATCGGCAAACAAGTTGGCCTGCAGCCAGCCCAGCAAACCGCCTGTTTGCACAGGCGCCGGGCGCGAAGGAATCGATTGAAATATTTGCGTGGCCATGGCTCACCTCTCCTTGATGGCCGCGCGGGCGTTGTACCAGTTCATAAAGCCTGAAGTGAGCAAGGACGTGGTGAGGTAGATCAGCATGACAATGGAGATGCACTCCACTGCACGGCCGGTTTGGTTGATGGCGGTGTTGGCAATGGAGACCACGTCGGGGTAGCCAATGGCCACGGCCAGGGATGAGTTTTTGGTCAGGTTGAGGTACTGGTTGGTCATGGGCGGGATGATCACGCGCAGCGCCTGCGGCAGCATCACCAAACGCATTTCTTGGTTGCGGTTCAGGCCCAAGGCGGCCGCGGCCTCGCTTTGGCCGCGCGCCACCGACTGAATACCCGCCCGAACCACCTCGGCCACAAAGGACGCGGTGTAGAGCACCAGGCCAAAGAGCACGGCCATGAACTCAGGCGTGAGCGCGCCGCCCTCTTCAATAGCGAACTCGCCCTTGAACGGCGCCCGGGTGGCGGTGGGCGCACCGCCCAGCAGCCAGCCCAGCACACCCATGGCCAGCACCAGGCCCAAGGGCACCCAGAACATGCTGCGCACGCGGCCTGTGGCCTCAAACTGCGCCACCGCCCAGCGCCTGTACATCCAAGCCAGCATCAGCCCGGCAACCAAGCCGATGGTGGCCCAGGCGTGGCCGGCGGCCCAGATGGGCACGGGAAAGCTCAGGCCACCCTTGCTCAAAAACACCGACCCGGCTTGCCAGGCATCTTGGGCATCGGGCAGCAGCTCGGTAAAGAGCAGGTACCACATGAGCAACTGCAGCAAGATGGGAATGTTGCGGAAAAACTCCACATAAGCCATGCACAGGCCGCGCACCAGCGCGTTGCGTGAAAAGCGTCCTATGCCCACCAGTGTGCCCAAAATGGTGGTGAGCACAATGCCCAAAATCGCCACGCGCAAGGTGTTGGACAGGCCCACCCAGAAAGCCTTGAGGTAGCTCTCATTGGAGTCAAAGCTCATCAGGCTCTCGCCAATGTCGAAACCTGCGGTTTGCACCAAAAAGTCGTAGCCGCTTTGGATGCCGCGCTCGCGCATGTTCAGCAGCGTGTTGTGGCCAAGGTACCACAGGCCCAGCGCCAGCAGGATGAGCGCCAGCACCTGGTAGACCAAGCCTCGAAAGGCCTGGCTGCGCCAGGACCAGCTTTTTGTTTTAGGGGGAGAAGCAGAAGTGCTCATGGGGTCAGTGGCTTGGGAGCAAGCCATGAAGAATATTGACAAACGGGCAGGCCGATGGAGAAAAACCGCCTGCCAGGCAGGCCCGGCAGACGGTTTTCAAGGGGGCGCGAGCCGATCAGCGAATGGGCATGGCGTACATCAGGCCGCCTTTGTTCCACTGATTATTGACGCCGCGGGGCAGGCCCAGGGCCGAATTGGGACCGACGTTGCGCTCGAACATTTCACCGTAATTGCCGGTGGCCTTGATGGCGCGGGCCAGCCACTCTTTGTCCAGGCCCAGCAACTTGCCGGTGTCTTCTGTTTGGCCGAGCATGCGCTGGACCACGGGGTCGGTGCTGCTGGTTTTGAGCTGGTCCACATTGGCCTGGGTCACGCCGTACTCTTCGGCTTCCATCAGGCCGTACACCGTCCACTTGACCAAAGCGGTCCAGTCTTCGTCGCCACGGCGCACCATGGGGCCCAGGGGCTCTTTGGAGATAAGCTCGGGCAGGATGATGTGGTCGGCCGGGTTCTTGGCTTCTTTGTTGCGTGTGGAGGCCAGGCCCGAGGCGTCGGTGGTGTAGGCCACGCAGCGGCCAGAAAAGTAAGCGCCGGTGGCGGCTTCGAGTTTTTCAAACACCACGGGCTTGATGTTGAGCTGGTTGGCGCGCGAGTAGTCGGTGAGGTTTTTCTCGGTGGTGGTGCCAGACTGCACGCACACGGTCTGGCCCTTGAGCTGCTTGGCGCTCTTGATCTTGCTCTTGGTGGTGACCATGAAGCCTTGGCCGTCGTAGTAAATCGGGGTGGTGGCGCTCAGGCCCAGCGAGCCGTCGCGGGTCAGCGTGAAGGTGGTGTTGCGCGACAGCACGTCAACCTCGCCGGACTGCAGGGCCGTGAAGCGCTGCTGGGCATTGAGCGGCACGTACTTGACTTTGCTGGCGTCGCTCAGCAGGGCGGCAGCCACGGCCTTGCACACGTCCACGTCCAGGCCCGACCAGTTGCCGCTGGAGTCAGCGGCAGAAAAACCGGCCAAGCCGGTGTTGACGCCGCAGACCACTTGGCCACGGGCTTTGATGGCGTCAATGGTTTTGCCAGCGTGGGCGGGAACGGTGGCTGCCAGGGTCAAGGCGGCTGCGGCGAGGGCCTTGAGGCCATGGTTTTTAGCAATGGTGAGCACAAAATTCTCCTGAGTGGAAATACTGAATATGGCCAGCACAGAGCGTGCCAGGGTGTGAAATGCTACTTCAAGCGCCACCTTTTCACGGGGGGCGGGGCCTCTGTATGCCTAGGACTTACCCGTGGAGGCGGCCGGTTTGATGCAGCGCATGCATGCTTTCATGCCGCCCACGGATAATTTGGTAAAAAAACATTTCACCCCGCTGCAGTGCACACGCGCAGCACCTCTGCACCGTAGGCGTGCATTTTTTTGCTGCCTATGCCGCTGACGCCCTCCAGGTCTGACAGCTGCTGTGGGTCGCGCTCGGCCACCGCCCTGAGGGTGGCGTCATTGAAGATGATGAAGGCCGGCAGGTTGTGCTCGCGGGCCACCTCGGCGCGCCAGGCTTTAAGCCGCTTGAGCCGCTCCAACGCGCCGGCGTTGAGGCTGGCCTCGGCCAGGCCCCGAGTGGAAGTTTTGACCTCGCGCTTGCGGCTGCCCGCACGCACCGTGCCCTGTTCGCGCAGCAAGAGCTGGCCTTGGCCGCGCAGCAGGCTGCGCGCCTCGGGCAAAAGGGTCAGGGTGTTGAAGGCCTCGGGGTCCACCCGCACCATGTTGCGCGCAATCAACTGCCGCAGCACACCGCGCCATTGGGCCTCGCTGACGTCGGCGCCTATGCCAAAGGTAGAAAGTTTGTGGTGACCGTGCTGAAGCATTTTTTCAGTGCTTTTGCCGCGCAAAATATCCATCAGATGCCCAGCGCCAAAGTGCAGGCCACTGGCTTGCTCGACGCGGTAAATGCAGCTGAGCAGCTTGCGACCGGCTTCGGTGGCGTCCCACACCGCCGGTGGGGTCAGGCAGTTGTCGCAGTTCATGCACGGCTGGCTGGGCTCGCCAAAGTAGGCCAGCAGGCTCACCCGCCGGCAGCTGGTGCTCTCGGCGAGAGTCAGCAAGGCATCTAACTTGCCGCGCATGACCTGCTTGAACTCCTCGCTGGCCACCTCGCTGGTGTCAATCATGCGGCGCTGGTTCACCACGTCTTGCAGGCCGTAGCACATCCAGGCATCGGCGGCCAAGCCGTCGCGGCCGGCGCGGCCGGTTTCTTGGTAGTAGCCCTCTATGTTTTTGGGCATGTCCAGGTGGGCCACAAAGCGCACGTCGGGCTTGTCTATGCCCATGCCAAAGGCGATGGTGGCCACCATCACGATGGCGTCTTCTCGCAAAAACCGATCTTGCCGCTCTTGCCGCAAGCGGCTGTCGAGGCCCGCGTGGTAAGCCAGGGCCGCAACGCCTGCGGCTTGGAGCTGCTCGGCCACGTCTTCCACGCGCTTGCGGGACTGGCAGTACACGATGCCGGCCTCTTCCTCGTGCTCGGTTTGGATAAAGCGCAACAGCTGCTTGAGCGGGTCGGTTTTTTCGACCAGGCGGTAGCGGATGTTGGGCCGGTCAAAGCTGCTGATGAATTGCTGGGCTTCTTGCAGCTGCAGGCGCTCGAGCATGTCCTGGCGCGTGAGCGCATCGGCCGTGGCAGTGAGCGCCACGCGGGGCACGTCAGGGAATTCCTCGTGCAGCAGGCTCAGCGAGCGGTACTCGGGCCTGAAGTCGTGGCCCCACTGGCTGACGCAGTGCGCCTCGTCAATGGCAAACAGACTGAGCAGACCGCGCTCGTGCAGCGAAGCCAGCAGCCCGCGCATGCGCGGCGTGTTGATGCGCTCGGGCGCGGCGTACAAGAGCGTGAGGTCGGCCCGCAGCAGCCGCCGCTCCAGTTGACTGCTTTCTTCGGCGCTGAGGGTGGAGTTCAAAAATGCCGCTTCCACACCCGCCTCGTGCAAGGCGCCGACTTGGTCGTGCATGAGGGCAATGAGGGGCGAGACCACAATGGTCACGCCCTTGCCCGCGCGCTGCCTGGCGATGGCCGGCACTTGGTAGCACAGCGACTTGCCGCCGCCCGTGGGCATGAGCACCAAGGCGTCGTGGCCGGCAATCAGGTGCTCCACGATGGCCTGCTGCGGGCCGCGAAAGTCGCTGTAGCCAAACACCTCGTTGAGGATGTCCAGTGGAGCGAGGGAGGCGGTGGCCGAGGTGGTGACCATGGCGGAAAAAGAAGTCAAGATGAAAGGGGTCCGAATGGGAAAAGGCGAGCTGCCCAGCGGTCAGGGACCGCGTGGGGTGAGGTGGACAAAACACCAAGTATCTCCCCGTCCGCTCTGAGGCATCGCCCTGCCCTGCTGAGCGTTGCGTGCCCCCGGTGCAGCCCAGGCGGCCTCCCCTGCCGCACAGGCTGGGCCTGCCCCAGCTCAGCACATGCGGAGCAAGAAAAAGCAGACCTTGGCCCTCGGCCCTTGGACCATGACCCCGATAGGGCTGTTTTTAACGAGTTTTTACTTTGATGGCGGTCACTGCGGACATCGTGGAAAAACCATGTTCGCACGCGAGCTGACAGGCCAAACAGACGCCTGGGTGGGCAGTCCTGGGGGGCTGACACTCGGGTAATCACCAGTTAACCAAAAAGATTATTTTCAACACCATGATCTCTGCCCGCCATGCCAGACCCTCACAGGCTGATGGCCTGCGCCAAAAAACCAGGCCCCGCTGTGGACCGCTTGAATCCGCAAAAGCCTCATGTGTATGACCTTTGACGCCCAAAACAGCCTTCAGCTTTGGAGTGAAAGCGCACCATGGCTGCCACAGTGACCCAGCGCCCCACCCTGGCAACAGGCTTCGCACAAACCAGAAAGCCCGACATGAACTCCAGCCCCTCACTGCTTCGCACTGCGCCCGGGCAAGCTCAAGCGCTGGGTCACACGCTCTCGGCTTACCGAGACATGGTCTCGCAGTCTTGGCGGCGCTGCCTCGACGAGTACCACTTGAACCCGGCTCAAGCCGATGAGCCGCCCTGGGTGGGCCACCAGGAGTTGCGCACGCGCATGGAGCGCCAAGCCGACATCATTGACTGCGCCAGGCATGAGATGGAGGCTTTGCACCAACAGCTGGCCGACGAACATTGCGCGGTGGTGTTGACCGATGCCGAGGGCGTCATTGTTCACATGGTCGCCTCGCCGGAGTTTGCCGCCCAAGGCCAGTCCCTGGGCTTGCGCGCCGGTGGCGCCTGGGGCGAACGCGTGGCAGGCACCAACGGCATGGGCACCTGCTTGGCATCTCACAGCCCGATTTTGATACACAAAGAAGAGCATTTTTTCCGCCGCCTGTCGCAGTTCACCTGCTCGGCGGTGCCGCTGTTGGACCCCCAAGGGAACATGGCCGCGGTGCTGGACGTAACCAGCCGTTCTGCCTTGGTGCAGCCTTCGCTCTTGACGCTGCTCGACAGCACCGTGCGCCAGATAGAGGACCGCTTGATCGACAGGCGCTTTGCCAACGCCTACCCGGTGCGCTTTCACAGCCGCACCGAAGGGGTGTTCGGCCCAGCGGAAGGCCGTCTGGCCGTCAGCGGCGATGGCCACATCTTGGCGGCCAACCGCAGCGCTTTGCTCCACCTGGGCTATCGAAGCGTCCAAGCGCTGTGCCAGCTGCGCTTGGAAGACCTGTTTGAGCTGAGCCTGGACGAGCTGCTGCAAAGCAGCATGGCGGCCAGTTACCACCCGGTGGCAACCTGTGGGCAAGGCGATGCGCGGTTTTATGCGGTGGCCCAGCGCCCAGCCACGGCCGTGGCCAGCCGCCGCCTCACCACCACCGCAGTGGTCCAGCCACAGGCTGGGTCTGGCACCAAGCAGCCGCCCGGCCGCGCCCAGCCGGCTGCTTTGCCTGAGCCCGCGGGGGACGCGCTCAGCTTCAAAGACCTTCGACTTGCCGCTCACCTGAAAACCGCCTGCCGAGTAATTGCCCACCGCACACCCATCTTGCTGTGCGCTGAAACAGGCGCAGGAAAAGAAGTGTTTGCCAAAGCCGTTCACCAGGCCAGCCCCCACGCCATGGGCCCGTTTGTGGCGATCAACTGCGCCAGCTTGCCCGCCACCTTGATTGAGGCCGAGCTGTTTGGCTACCGGGCGGGCGCCTTCACGGGGGCCAAACGGGGCGGACGCGAGGGCAAAATTTTGCAAGCGCACAAGGGCACCTTGTTTTTGGACGAGATTGCCGACATGCCGCTGGAGTTGCAAGCGCGATTGCTGCGTGTGCTGGACGAGCGCCAGGTCAGCCCGCTGGGCACAGACGAGTGTTTCAAGGTGGACTTTCAACTCATCAGTGCCAGCCACCAACACCTGCCAGACCTGGTGCGTCAGCACAAATTCAGAGAAGACTTGTATTTCCGCTTGCTGGGCATTGAGCTGCGCTTGCCGCCCTTGCGAGAGCGGCAAGACAAGCGCGAATTGATGTGGGGCATCTTGCAAGCTGAAGCCGGCCCGGCTGCGCACCTGTCGCAGGACGCAGAAGAGGTTTTGATGCGCTACCCCTGGCCAGGCAATGTGCGGCAATTGCGCCATGTGCTGCGCACAGCGGCCGCCTTGGCCGACGGCACATGCATCACCCCAGCGCATTTGGTGAGCCTGCCAGAGCAACTCAAGCTTGATGCAAGCGGCCAAGCAGCGCAAAGCTGCCCTGAGCAAGAGGCACAGGCCATGAAGGTCGAAGCTGACCGCAGCGAGCCTGACGTGGTCCACCCCGACCACGCTGCAGTGCCTCACGGTCAAGCCGGCTTGGGCACTCTGACCCTGCTCCAGCGCCATGAGCGACAGGCGCTGATCCAGCTGATTGAAGACCAGCACTGGACCATGAGCCGGGTGGCCCACCGCCTGGGCGTCAGCCGCAACACCCTGTACCGCAAACTGCACAAGCTGCAGATCCCGCTGAACGCACAGCGCAGTTGCTGAGGGGGGATTGACAGCCCAGGGCGGCATGGGTTTTGCGCCGGCTGGCAGCACAGCGTCCTCAGGGGACTGATTTCAAAAAACAGGCCTGCGCCGCTTGCGCCTCCAGGGCTTTCAAGCGTGCCACCTGGGGACGCACCTCAGCGTTGTCGCGCAAAACCGCACCCCGCTCGCCACCAATGGACAACGCGTCGCTCAATGTCTTGAGGGTCTCGTACTGCTCATGGTTGAGTTTGCTGGCCACATGGTCCAGGGCGCAGGCGCACTTGCTTTGCATCTCGAACAAAGGACCGGGTTGGGCCTGCTGGCAGGCCTGCACGTACTGCACACGGGCCAGGGTGGGGAAGTCATTGGCCATGGCGACCAAGGGCTGACTGAGCACCAGGGCGCTGCAAAGGGCAACAAGCACTGGCAGTGGCTGGCGCCACACGCCAAGGGGGCGACAGCGCTGGCTAACGAGCGCGGGCATCGGGGTCTTCCACCAGCGGAACGCCAAACTCTTGCAAGATGCTCAAAATCTCGGCTTGGCTTTGCTCGATCAAGGTCTCTACCTGCTGCTTCCATTCGCGCTCGCCGTAGCGCACACCCATGGCAATCGGATAGTCAAAGCGCACGCCTGCCTCCGATTGGAGCGGCAATACCCGCAAACTGCCCGGGGACTGTTTGGCAAAGTAGCCGGCAATGGGACCCCACACCACGGCCACGTCGATTTGCTTGTTTTTGAGGTGGGTATCGATGATCTGTCCCGGGTACTGCGCCGGGTCGGCATCAAGCATTTTGTAGACCACCGCCTGGTCCACCAGGCCATGGTTCTGAACCCATTGGCTGGCCGGGGAGCGGTCAAACAAACCAATTTTGAGCTTGCTCAGACGCACAGGGTCGGAGCGCAAAAAGTCTTGAGCGCTGTGCACATGGTCCAGCCCAATGCCCAGCGGTATCACCAGCGCATAAGCAGAGCGGTAGTAAGGCTTGGTGACCCAGACTTGGTCAAAACCCACGGGCACGCCCAACATGATGTCGCAGGGGTAGTCTTGCTCGGGCAGCTTGAAGCGCAAGGTGTTGCGCACAAAGGCAAAACGCTGCGGGTAAGCGTAGTAGGTCACGGGCAGTTGGAGCTTGCGGCCAAACACCTCGGCAATGCGGTTTTCGATACCTTGCCCCTGAACGCTTGAAAAAGGCATGTTGTTCGGGTCTTGGCAGACCCTCAAGGCTTTGCGGGGCGCATCGGTCTGGGCCTGCGCTGAAGCTGCACCCGACAGTGCGGCCAAGGCCAAGCCAAGTGCAGCGCGCGGCAGGGCGCCAAAATGCTTGTGCGTCATGGCAGAGGCTCAACCTTGGCCTGCTTGATCGCACCGTCGGAGCGCGCTTTGAGGTAGGTGTAGAGCTGGTCCAAGTTGTTCATGACGCCCGGGCTGCCGGCAAAGTTGGGCATGCCTTTGTCGGGTCGGCCTTCGGCCATGATCTTGGCAAACTCTTGCCGGCTCAATGTCTTGAGGCTGTTGATCAGTGAGGGGCCGACCATGCCCTCTTGGTTGGCGCCGTGGCAGCGGTCGCAGGCGGCCGAACGCCAGGCTCGAAAGCCCTTCATGGTCTCGGCGTCCACCTTGTGGCCGTCGACCACTTTGTAGAGCGCCTCGCCCTGGGCCCACGCCGCAGTGGACGCGGCGAGCCAGACACAGCCAATGAGAAAAAGACGTGGCATAGGTTGGATATGGGGGTGAGGCGCGCGGCGGGTCCGCCACCACCTGCTGCCGCGCCAGCGGCGCGACAGCAGGGTGAACCCAAGCGCAGCGCGCAAGACTCAGTTGTTGGGCAGGGCAAACACCGTCAGTGAGCCACCCAGTTCGGTGTAGCGGCTGAGGCTTTTGTAGCCGCCCACTGCACCCAGGCCATCGGTGTCTTTTTCCAGTCCTGCGGCCATGCCTATGCCCGCCCAGCCACCGATGCCGGAGAACACGCCCATGTACTGCTTGCCCTTGTGCTCATAAGTGAACACATTGCCAATGACGCCCGAAGGTGTTTTGAACTTGAACAGCTCTTTGTTGATGTCGCGCGCATCGACGCACTTGAGGTGACCCTCCAAGGTGCCATAGCAGGACAGGCCTCCGGCCGTGTTGAGCGAGCCACTCCAGACGGAGAATTTTTCAGCCTTGGACTGGACAATTTTTCCTTTGTCGGCATCCCAGGCGATGAAGTTGCCCAAGCCGCCATGGCTGTTGGGCGCCGGGAACATCGACAAGGTGGCACCAATGTAGGGCTGGCCTGCGGTGTACTCCACCTTGTAAGGCTCATAGTCCATGCAAGTGTGGTTGGTAGGCACGTAAAACAATTTGGTGTTCGGGTCGAAGGAGGCCGGCTGCTGGTCTTTGCTGCCCAGTGCGGCCGGGCAAATTCCCTTGGTGTTGACGTCGGGGCCGTTGCGCGCCGTGGAGTACTTGGCCACGGTGATGGGGCGACCCGACTTCATGTCCACATGGGTGGCCCAGTTGACTTTGGGGTCGAATTTTTCGGCCACCAGCAGCGCACCAGTGACGCGGTCAAGGGTGTAGGCAAAGCCGTTCCGGTCAAAGTGAACCAGGGCCTTGGTCGGTTTGCCGCGCACGTTGATGTCGGCCAAGATCATCTCGTTGATGCCGTCAAAATCCCACTCGTCAAACGGTGTCATCTGGTAGACCCAGCGCGTCATGCCGGTGTCCACATCGCGGGCCCAGATGGTCATGGACCATTTGTTGTCGCCGGGGCGCTGCGCTGGATTCCAGGTCGATGGGTTGCCTGTGCCGTAGTACATCAAGTTCAAGCTCTTGTCGTAGCTGAACCAGCCCCAGGTGGTACCGCCGCCGTTCTTCCACTGGTCACCTTGCCAGGTCTTGATCGAGGAGTCTTTGCCCACCGGTTGCATGCGACCATCGGTCCAGGTCATGCTTTTTTCGGGGTCTATGAGCATGTCCTTGTCCGGCCCCACGCTGTAGCCGCGCCAAGCCATTTTTCCGGTGTTGATGTCGTAGGCCGAGATATAGCCCCGCACGCCCCACTCGCCACCGCTGATGCCGGTGATGACCTTGTCTTTGAAAATGTGGGGCGCATTGGTGTTGACCGCGCCTGTTTTAGGGTCGCCATTGACCACCGACCAAATCAGCTTGCCGGTCTTGGCGTCCAGCGCCACCAAGGTGGAGTCAGCCTGCTGCATGAACACCTTGCCTTCGGCATAGGCCACGCCACGGTTGACCGTGTCGCAGCACATTTGAGGAATCACCGCAGGGTCTTGCTTGGGCTCGTATTTCCAAACAATTTCCTGGGTGTCCAAGTCAATGGCGAAGACTTTGTTCGGGAAAGGCGAGACCATGTACATCATCCCGTCGACGACCAACGGAGAGCCCTCATGGCCACGCAGCACGCCAGTAGAAAAAGTCCAGGCCACCTGCAGTTTGTTGACATTTTTGGTGTTGATCTGCGAGAGCTTGCTGTAGCGCTGGTTGTACATGTCGCCTGCTTGCATGGCCCAATTGCCGGGCTTGGCAATGTTTTTTTCTACATCGGCATTCGCGTGTGCCCCGGGTGAGAACGCGAGCGCGGCGGCGATCAGCGCAAAAGACGTGAGCCACGACGGCCATTTTGCTTGTTTCATCATGCTTGACTCCTGGGTTGCAAAGGGGTGAGAGCTTGTCTTGCTCTGAGCCAGTGGAGCGGTGACCCGCTCTGCCATGCTCAGTGCACTGCACTCTGCAATTTCCAGACCATCGTGGCCGCCGCATCCATACCAGCGCATCCTCGTCGATACCGCACTTAGAACCAGGCACTCAGGCCATTCCAAGGTGACAAGCTGTCCCAAGCAGCGCGTCAAAAGCGGTACACCCTGGGACACTGTGTCATCCACTTGGCCAGCTGTGCGGGTGCACCTGCAAGGCGCAAAGCCTGAGCTCTGGTGGGCACAGGCCCCAGCCCAGGTTCATCACCGGTCATACAAGGTGGCAGACAAATTGCTTTGAAGCAAGCACCGCATTGAATGACTTGGAGTGCCCATGAAATCTCGCGCCGCTGTGGCCTTTGCAGCAGGTCAAGCTTTGGAGATTGTGGAAATTGATGTCGCACCGCCCCGAGCGGGCGAGGTGCTGGTGCGCATCACGCACACAGGGGTCTGTCACACCGATGCATTCACGCTCAGCGGCGACGACCCCGAGGGGCTTTTCCCCGTGGTGCTGGGCCATGAAGGCGGGGGCGTGGTCGAGCAAGTGGGGGCTGGCGTGAGCAGTGTGTCCCCTGGCGATCGGGTGATTCCGCTTTACACCGCCGAATGCCGTGAGTGCAAATTTTGCAGATCGGGCAAAACTAATTTGTGTCAAAAAGTCCGCGTTACCCAGGGCAAGGGCTTGATGCCCGACGGCAGCACGCGCTTTTCCTACCAAGGGCAGCCCCTGTTCCATTACATGGGCACCAGCACCTTCAGCGAGTACACGGTGGTGCCCGAGATTTCGCTGGCCAAAATCCACCCCGAAGCGCCTTTGGACAAGGTGTGTTTGTTAGGCTGTGGCGTGACCACTGGCCTGGGCGCCGTGCACAACACAGCCAAAGTGAAGGCCGGTGACCAAATTGCCGTGTTTGGCCTGGGTGGCATTGGGCTGGCGGTGATTCAAGGGGCGCGCCAGGCCAAGGCCGGGCGAATCATTGGGGTGGACACCAACCCCCAAAAATTCGGTTTGGCCACGCTGATGGGCGCCACCGATTGCATCAATCCCAAGGACCACAGCCGACCCATTCAAGAGGTGATCGCCGAGATGACCGACGGCGGGGTGGACTTCAGCTTTGAATGCATTGGCAATGTGCAAGTGATGCGTGCCGCCTTGGAGTGTTGCCACAAGGGCTGGGGGGAGAGCATCATCATTGGGGTGGCTGGGGCGGGTCAAGAAATTTCAACCCGGCCCTTTCAGTTGGTCACAGGCCGGGTTTGGCGCGGCAGCGCTTTTGGCGGTGTGCGCGGTCGCACACAGCTGCCAGGCATGGTGGAAGACGCCATGCGCGGCGACATCGATCTCGACCCCTTCATCACCCACAGGCTGCCGCTGGAGCGCATCAACGAGGCCTTTGAGTTGATGCACGCCGGCCAATCTATTCGGACTGTGATTCATTTTTAAAGCCTTAATGTCTGCGGCTTCATGCCCAGCCTTCACACCGGTACGCAGCCGTTCTGCGCGTGCAAAAAATGTCACCAACAAGGAGCTCCCCATGACCGCATCTATTCACCCTTCCGTTGATGCAGGCATTCAGCCAGGACGCCCCGGTTTTGCTGGAGGCCGCCTGCGCTGCCACTGCAAAAATGAGCCGGTTGAACTCGTGGTCGACTCACAAGTGGCGCACAACCACGCTTGCGGTTGCTCCAAGTGCTGGAAACCGGCGGGAGCGGTGTTTTCAGTGGTCGGGGTGGTGCCGCGCGACAAGGTCCATGTGCTGGCCCACGGCGACAAGCTCGGCGTTGTCGACGCGGGCGCCACCATACAGCGCCATGCTTGCCAGGTGTGCGGCGTGCATTTGTACGGCCGCATTGAAAACACCGCCCATCCCTTTTATGGCCTGGACTTCATTCACACCGAGCTGTCGTCTGACGAGGGTTGGGAGGCGCCGATATTTGCCGCGTTTGTGTCGTCGGTGATTGAAAACGGCACACCACCCAGCGAGATGGCGGGCATTCGTTCGCGCTTGATGGAGCTGGGCTTACCACCTTACGACTGCTTGTCACCAGCGCTCATGGACGCCATTTCCACCCATGTGGCCAAAAGCCGCGGGCTGAGCTGAGCGGGGTGCGCACGCTTGGTGCCTCAGGGCCTGCACCCGCCTGGGCTGTATGGCTGACATCGCTCCAATCCTTGTGGCGGTGGACTTGTGCGGCAGGGCTGGGCTTGATCCTGCCCGCCGCCTTGGCTGACTCGCCTGCTCTGGCCGTGGCATGGCAGCCGGTGGCACCGGGGGTGTATGTGTTTTGGGGGGCCCAAGAAGACAGCCAACCCCGCAACCTGGGCGGCATTGCCAATGCGGGCTTGGTGGTGGGCGAGCGCTGCGCCGCCGTGATTGACCCTGGCGGCTCTTTGGCCTTGGGCTTGAGATTGCGCCAAGCCATGGCAGCGGTGACGGCCAAGCCGGTGTGCGCCGTCATCAACACCCACAGCCACCCCGACCATGTGCTGGGCAATGCTGCTTTTGACCTAGCGGGGGTGCGTTTTTATGGCCACCACAAGCTGCCCGCTCAATTGGCCGCGCGCGGCATCGCCTATGTGCACACCGCCGAGCGCGAATTGGGTGCAGCCTTGACAGGCAGCCGCGTGGTCGCACCCACCGATGTGGTGGCGTCTGACAGCTGGCTTGACTTAGGCGGGCGCCGGCTTTGGCTGCAAGCCCTGGCCACAGCCCACACCACCAACGACTTGACGGTGTGGGACGAAACCAGCGACACGCTGTTCAGTGGGGACTTGCTTTTTGTGGACCGCACGCCCGTGGTTGATGGCAGTGTGCGGGGCTGGCTGAGCGCGCTGCAAACCTTGGCGCGCCAACGCTTTGCACGCGTGGTGCCCGGCCACGGCCCACTGCTGAGCCCCTGGCCTGAGGGCGCGCACCCCCCCATCAGAGCACTGAGCCAGTACCTCCAGCGGCTGCAAGACGCCACGCGCAGTGCCATTTCACAAGGGCTCAGCTTGCAGCAGGCCATGGCCACGGTGGCCTCTGAGAACGTGGAGCAGTGGCTGCTGTTTGAGCCTTATCACCGCCGCAATGTGGCGGCCGTGTTCACCGAACTGGAGTGGGAGTAAGCCATGGTCAAACTTCGCTTGTGCATGTGGTGCTGCCTGACGCTGGCGGGGGGGCTGCCGCTTGCCGCGCTGGGAACTACGGGCCTGGATGTGCCAGACCCCCACGCCAGCCCGGTGTGGCAAAAAATCCTGGCCTCACCCGCCATGCCATGGGCGGGCCGGGCGGTGAACGAGGCCAGTGCGGCCACACTGAGCTTGGACGTCCCCTCGCGCGCGGACGATCCCGCCGCCGTCCCCGTGCTCATTCGCAGCGACCTGCCGCTGACGGCCGACAGGCGCATTGAGAAGGTGTATCTCATTGTGGACAACAACCCATCGCCGATTGCGGGGGTCTTCACCTTTCACCCCTTGGCGGGGCGCTTGCACTTGGAAACCCGCATCCGGGTGGAAACCTACACCCATGTCCGTGCCGTGGCCGTCATGAGCGACGGCACAGCCATGATGGCGGTCAAGCATGTCAAAGCCTCAGGCGGCTGCACGGCGCCTGCAGGTCGGGACTACCAAGTGGCCATGGCCAACCGGGGGAAAATGCGCCTGAGCCTGCCCCTGAACTTGCAATCGGCGCAAGCCGTGCAGGCCGGGCAAGCCCGTCTGGTCCAGCTCATGCTGAGCCACCCCAACGAGTCTGGCCTGGCCATGGACCAGTTCAGTCGGCTGTACCCGCAGGCTTACTATGTGCGAAGCTTGGAGGTGAGCTACCAAGGCAGGCCGGTGCTCAGCGCCGACCTGGACTTTTCAATCAGCGAGAACCCCCACTTTCGCTTTTACCTGCAGGCAGGCCACCAAGGCCTGCTCCAAGCCAGCTTCACAGACACCCAAGACAAGGTGTTCCAAAGCGCGCTGGACCTGGCCAGCTGGCCAGCAGGCAGCCCACAGCCGTTGCCGCGCTGAGTCTGGGCGCGGCCAAAGCTTGGCATGTGCACACTCTGCGGCGGCGCTGGTTGATTCGAGCTCGCGGGGGCAGCTGCGCAATTCGGTCATCCAGTGCTTTTAAGTTCACTTGCGAACTAAGCTGGAAGATGCTCCAGCCCAATTTAGAAGCCGCTGAGGCCATCCCTGCGAAACGGGATGTGGCAAGGTCTCAAAGCCTTATCCGCCATGGCCATGAGCGCGCACACTTGGGGTGATGAGGTTTGTCGCGCTTGGGGTGATCTGGCACGCATACTGTGTCAATAAGCGCACGGGGTGGGGCTTGTCTTTGAGCGGTGCCGCCCCATGACAATGCAGACGATCACCACCTTCCCAATCTGCCACTCAATGACGACACAGCCAGGATGTCGCTCCAGCGAGCGGCCACCCCAAGCACCAAAACAGCACTCCTACAATACCGCCATGCCACTTCCTGACTACACCCGCGCCCAGGCCTTGCCCGCCCTGCTGGCCCAACGCATTGCCATTTTGGACGGCGCCATGGGCACCATGATTCAGCGCTTCAAGCTGTCTGAGGCGCAGTACCGAGGCGAGCGCTTCAAGGACTTTCACCGCGACGTCAAGGGCAACAACGAGTTGCTCAGCCTGACCCGCCCCGACGTGATTGGCGACATCCACGAAGGCTACCTGGCCGCCGGGGCCGACCTGATTGAGACCAACACCTTTGGCGCCACCACCGTGGCCCAGGCCGACTACGACATGGCCGAGCTGGCCCGCGAGATGAACCTGGCCTCGGCCCAACTGGCGCGCGTGGCCTGCGACAAATTTTCAACGCCGGACAAGCCCCGCTATGTGGTGGGCGCCCTGGGGCCCACGCCCAAGACGGCCAGCATCAGCCCCGACGTGAACGACCCGGGCGCACGCAATGTGAGCTTTGAACAACTGCGCGCGGCCTACAGCGAGCAGGTCGAGGCCTTGGTGGAAGGCGGCAGCGATGTGCTGCTGGTTGAAACCATTTTTGACACTCTCAACGCCAAGGCCGCTCTCTTTGCCATTGAGGAATATTTTGAAGCCAGCGGCGAGCGCCTGCCGCTCATCATCAGCGGCACCGTGACCGACGCCTCAGGCCGCATCTTGAGCGGGCAAACGGTGGGCGCGTTTTGGAGCAGCGTGCGCCATGTGCAGCCCCTGGCGGTGGGTCTCAATTGCGCGCTGGGCGCCGCACTGATGCGGCCCTACATTCAGGAGCTGGCGCGCTTGGCCGGCGATACCTTCATCAGCTGCTACCCCAACGCTGGCTTGCCCAACCCCATGAGCGAGACCGGCTTTGACGAGACGCCAGAGGTCACCAGCCGCTTGCTGCGCGAGTTTGCGGCCGAGGGCCTGGTCAACATCGTGGGCGGCTGCTGCGGCACCACGCCAGACCACATTGGCGCCATCCACGACGCGGTCAGGCCGCTGGCGCCGCGCGGTCCTTTTTACCGGCAAGCTGCCTGAAGCTCAAGCGGGTCAGAGCGGCACACGCCTTGGCGCCCAAGCCGGCGATCCACTGACCCTCAAGGACACTCCCCATGTGGTTTGATTCGAGCTCGGTGGCGCACAGCACCAACCCGGCCAGCTTTTCAAAAGGCTTGCACCTGTTGCGCACCCAAGCGGTGCAGAGCTGGAGCGTGCACAGGCTCACGCCTGACGACCCGCTGCACTGGCGCTTGTCGGGCACGGTGCAAGGCAGCCGAAGCTCGCCCTACGAGCTGGACATTGAGTTTCATTTGCTGCCCGACCACAAGGTGGGCGCCTGGGTGAGCCAGTGCAGCTGCCCCATGGCGGTGCAGTGCAAGCACGGGGTGGCCTTGATGCTCAAGGCGTCTTATTTGCGCCTGAGCCCGCAGACGCAGCAATTGAGCAACAGTGACGAGCCTGCGCGCTTGTCACCTGAGCAAGAGGCCCAAGAAAAAGCCGCGCGCCAAGAGCGGGCCAAGCAAGCGCTAGAACGCCAGCGCATTCAGGCCTGGAGCGCCAAAGCCGAGCAATGGCTGCTGACCGACCCTGACGCTGAGCTCGAGCGCGCCCGCCAGCGCGCGGCCGCCAGCGGCCGACGGCCGCAGCTGCCTTTGTACCTGATGAACTTGGCCCAGCGCGATGAAAGCGCGCCTGCGGTGCTGCGCTTGAAGCTGGTGGCCTCCAACCCCAAGGTCAAAGGCGGCTGGAGCAAACCGCAGAGCGTGGTGCCCAGCCATTTTTTTGACCGGCCCTATGCCGACCTCAGCCTCACCCCAGACGACCGCGATGTGCTCGCGCTGCTGGGCGCCTTGCCCGGGGGCCACGGCATGTACCGTTACGGCCCCACTGGGGTGTGGCTCTTGAACACCCCGGCCGCTTCCTTGGTGCTCAAGCTGGCCAGCCAGACCGAGCGGCTGTTCTGGGAGGAAGAGCGCGACATGCCCGGTAAAGCCTTGCGCTGGGGCGCCGAACAAGTGGTGAGCTGGCACTGGCACCAAGACAGCGTGGACAGCCTCTCTGGGGACGCGCCCGCCGACGAGCTGTGGCGCTTGCGGCCCGAGCTGCACCACCCCCAGGCCGTGTTGTGCGCCAACAATCCCATGCTGTACCTGGACCTGCTGGCCGGCGAGTGTGGGCCGGTGGCCGATGGCGCCAGCGAACAACAACAAGCCTTGCTGAGCGCACCGCCCTTGCCGGCCCGGCTGATGCGCCAACACGAGATGGCCTTGCTGCGCCGCTTGGGGCCAGACTTGCCGCCGCCCCCGGTGTTGCCTGCGCTCAGGCGCGTGGGCGGCGTGCCCGTGTGGCGCATGCATATTGAGCGCCTTGAAGACACCTGCCTCATGGACAACCCAGGCCCCCAGGCCTTGGTGGCCAGGGTGGAGTTTGACTACCAAGGGGTGCGACATTGGTGGGAAACGCCGGACAACCCCGCCGTGGCCGTTTTGCTGGACGGCGAGCGGGTGCGTGTGGCGCGCGATCTGGCCAGCGAGCGCCTGGCCATACAGGGTTTGCAAGACCTGGGCCTGGAGGATTGGCTAGAAGGCTACCACGTGCTGCCTCCAGGAAAGCCGCAAACCCCCTGGCTGCACTGGGCCCAAGAGGACTACCAAGCCTTCAAAGACCTGGGTTTTGTGCTGAGCGTGGACGAGTCATTGCAAGGCTGGGTGCGCCCAGGCGGCCAAGTGGCGGTGGAGTTAAGCCCTCAAGGCCAGGGCGACCAGGGCGACGCCCAGACCGCCGCGTGGTTTGACATGTCTTTGGGGCTGGAGCTCCACGGCCAGCGCATCAACTTGTTGCCTTACTTGCCGCAGATCATTGCCGAGCTGCGCTTGGCCGAGCAAGCCGACCAACCCGTGTGGCCCGCCTTCATTTACCTGCCCGACGCCAACAGGCAAGGCTTTTTCCAGGTGAGCACCGAGCCGCTGCGGCCTTGGCTGAACGCCTTGCTGGAGCTGTTTGACGAGCGCGCCACCGACTTGGGCGCAGAGTCTTTGCGCCTGTCGCGCATGGACGCCCTGCGCACCCAAGTGGCCTTGGGCGAGGGCGTGGTCTGGCAAGGCGCCCAGGGCTTGCACGAGCTGGCCCAGCGGCTGCAAGGCTTGGCCGCCCTGCCCTCAGTGGCGCCGCCCCAAGGCTTGCACGCGCAGCTGCGGCCCTACCAGCAGCACGGCCTGGACTGGCTGCAGTTCCTGCGCCAGGCAGGCTTGGCCGGCATCTTGGCCGACGACATGGGCCTGGGCAAAACCCTGCAAACGCTGGCTCACATTCAGGTGGAAAAAGAAGCCGGTCGGCTGGACAGGCCCGTCCTGGTGCTGGCGCCCGTGAGCGTGCTGGGCAACTGGCTGCGCGAGGCCCAGCGCTTTTGCCCCGGGCTGCGTTGCCTGCTGCTGCACGGCGCCGGCCGCCATGAAATGGTCGCCGACATGGCGCAGGTCGATGTGGTGATTGCGCCTTATTCGCTGGTGCAGCGCGACCGCGACCGCTGGCTGGCGCAGCCCTGGCACCTCTTGGTGCTGGACGAGGCGCACCACATTAAAAACGCCGCCACCCATGTGTTTCAAGTGGTCACCGAGCTGCACACCCGCCACCGCCTGTGCCTGACGGGCACGCCCATTGAAAACCACCTGGGCGAGTTGTGGAGCTTGTTTCACTTTCTCATGCCCGGCTTTTTGGGCAGCCAAACGCGCTTCACCCAGCGCTTTCGCACGCCCATTGAAAAACGCGGCGACAGCCAGCGCATGACGGCGCTGCGCGCGCGCGTGACACCCTTTATTTTGCGGCGCCACAAGCAAGAGGTGGCCACCGAGCTGCCACCCAAAGTCGAGACCGTGATGCCCGTGGAGATCAGCGGCGCGCAGGCCAATTTGTACGAGACCATCCGCCTGGCCATGGAGGTGTCGGTGCAAAAAGCACTGGCCGACAAGGGCCTGGCCAAGTCGCAAATTGCCATCTTGGACGCGCTGCTCAAGCTGCGCCAAGTGTGCTGCGACCCGCGCCTGGTCAAGAGTGCGGCGGCGGCCAAGGTCAAGTCCTCGGTCAAGCTCGAGCAGCTGATGGAGATGCTGCCCGAGATGCTGGCCGAAGGCCGGCGCATTTTGCTGTTCTCGCAATTCACCACCATGCTGGGGCTGATTGAAGTGGAGCTCGCCAAGCGCAACTTGAGCTGGGTCAAGCTCACGGGCGCCACCCAAAAGCGCGACGAGGTGATTGAGCGCTTCACCAGCGGCGAGGTGCCGCTTTTTCTCATCAGCCTCAAAGCCGGCGGCGTGGGCCTGAACCTGCCGCAGGCCGACACCGTGATTCACTTTGACCCCTGGTGGAACCCGGCGGCCGAGAACCAAGCCACAGACCGCGCCCACCGCATAGGCCAAACCCAAAGCGTGTGGGTCATCAAGCTGGTGGCCCAAGGCACCATTGAAGAGCGCATCTTGGCGCTGCAAGAGCGCAAGGCCCAACTCGCGCGCGAGCTCTACAGCGGCGCGGTGGCCCGCAAGCAACCCTTGTTCACAGAAGACGATTTGCAGGTGCTGCTGCGGCCGCTGGGATGAGGGCCCTACTTACACCGCTCAGGGCTGAGCATCCGCTAAAATAAGACCACCTCAAGGAGCGTTGCAACGAAACCTTTCGCGTTTCGTCAGGCTTGAGGCTTGGCCAAGTCCTTGGCCTTTTGTGACAACGACGCTCACCTTTGCCCCAAGGTGAGTCATGTCTGCACAAACTCCGTCTGCTTTGCCCCCCATGCTTTTGTCCGGCTTGGAGCCACTCTCCATTGGCGAGGACAGCTTGTTTGTGAACATTGGTGAACGCACCAACGTCACCGGCTCCAAGGCCTTTGCCCGCATGGTTTTGAACGGTGACTACGAGCAGGCGCTGGCGGTGGCCCGCCAGCAGGTGGAAAACGGCGCGCAAATCATTGACATCAACATGGACGAGGCCATGCTCGACAGCGAGGCGGCCATGGTGCGCTTTTTGAACCTGATTGCCAGCGAGCCCGACATCGCCCGCGTGCCCATCATGATTGATTCGTCCAAGTGGACTGTCATTGAGGCGGGGCTGCGCTGCATCCAGGGCAAGGGCATCGTCAACTCGATTTCCATGAAAGAGGGCTTGGATATCTTCAAGCACCAGGCCAAGCTGCTCAAGCGCTATGGCGCGGCGGCTGTGGTCATGGCTTTTGACGAGCAGGGCCAGGCCGACACCTTTGCCCGCAAGACCCAAATTTGCGAGCGGGCCTACCGCGTGTTGGTCGACGAAGTGGGCTTTCCGGCTGAAGACATTATTTTTGACCCCAACATCTTTGCCATTGCCACGGGCATTGAGGAGCACAACAACTACGCGGTCGACTTTATTGAGGCCACGCGCTGGATCAAGCAGCACCTGCCAGGCGCCAAGGTCTCGGGGGGCGTGTCCAACGTGTCCTTCAGCTTTCGCGGGAACGATCCGGTCAGAGAAGCCATTCACACGGTGTTTCTCTACCACGCCATTCAAGCGGGCATGGACATGGGCATCGTCAACGCGGGCATGGTGGGCGTGTACGACGAGCTCGAGCCCACCTTGCGCGAGCGCGTGGAAGACGTGGTGCTCAACCGCCGGCCGGATGCGGGCGAGCGCCTCATTGAGGTGGCCGAAACCGCCAAGAGCGGCGCCAAAGACGACAGCAAGAAAAACGAGTGGCGCGCCCTGCCTGTGCGCGAGCGCTTGGCGCACGCGCTGGTGCACGGCAACAACGAACACATCGTGCCCGACACCGAGGAGATGTGGCAACTCATCCTGGCCGAAGGCGGCAGGCCGCTGCATGTGATTGAAGGCCCGCTCATGACCGGCATGAACGTGGTGGGCGACCTGTTCGGCCAAGGCAAGATGTTTTTGCCTCAGGTGGTCAAAAGCGCCCGCGTCATGAAGCAGGCCGTGGCCCACCTGATTCCCTACATTGAAGAAGAAAAGCTCAGGCAAGAAGCCGCCGGCGAAGACGTCAAAACCAAGGGCAAGATCGTGATTGCCACGGTCAAGGGCGATGTGCACGACATTGGCAAAAACATAGTCACCGTGGTTTTGCAGTGCAACAACTTTGAGGTGGTGAACATGGGCGTGATGGTGCCCTGCCACGAGATCTTGGCGCGCGCCAAGGTCGAGGGCGCCGACATCGTGGGCCTGTCGGGCCTGATCACGCCCAGCCTGGAAGAGATGCAGTACGTGGCCGCCGAGATGCAGAAAGACGATTTCTTTCGCATCCGCAAAATCCCGCTGCTCATAGGCGGTGCCACCACCAGCCGCGTGCACACGGCCGTGAAAATTGCGCCGCACTATGAAGGCCCGGTGGTCTACGTGCCCGATGCGTCCCGCAGCGTGAGCGTGGCGCAAAGCCTGCTGTCCGACCAAGCGGCCAAGTACATCAGCGAGCTCAACACCGACTACGACAAAGTGCGCGCCCTGCACGCCAACAAAAAGCAAACGCCCATGGTCAACCTGGCCAAGGCGCGGGCCAACGCCACGCCCCTGGATTGGGCGCACTACACGCCGCCTGTGCCCAAATTCATTGGTCGGCGCGTGTTCAAAAACTACGACCTGGCCGAGTTGGTGCCCTTTATTGACTGGACGCCTTTTTTCCAGACCTGGGACTTGGCAGGCCCCTTCCCGGCTATCTTGAAAGACGAGGTGGTGGGCACCGAGGCCGTGCGCGTGTATGGCGACGCCCAGCGCATGCTCAGGCGCTTGATCGAGGGGCGTTGGCTCACGGCCAATGGTGTGATGGGCTTTTGGCCGGCCAACCGCGTGGGCGACGACATTGAGATTTACACCGACGAAAGCCGCAGCCAAGTGGCCATGACCTGGCACGGCCTGCGCCAGCAAACCGAAAAAACCGCCGCCCCCGGCCCCGACGGCCAGCTGCGCATGCGGCCCAACCGCTGCCTGGCCGACTTCATGGCACCCAAGGTCTTGCCGCCCGAGCTGGCGGCCGCACGGGCCGGCGCCGCCGGAGCCGAAGGGGTGGACGGCTTTCACATTCAGGACCACATTGGCCTGTTCGCCGTGACCACAGGCATAGGCTCGGAGAAAAAGGAAAAGTACTTTTTAGACGACCACGACGACTACTCGGCCATCATGCTCAAGGCCCTGGCCGACCGCCTGGCCGAGGCCTTTGCCGAGGCCATGCACCAGCGCGTGCGGCAAGACCTGTGGGGCTACGCCGCCGACGAAAAGCTGAGCACCGAAGAGCTCATCGCCGAGACATACCGCGGCATCCGCCCCGCCCCCGGCTACCCGGCCTGCCCGGACCACAGCGTCAAGGCCGACATGTTCGCCCTGCTGCAAGCCCAAGACATTGGCATGGACCTCACAGAAAGCCTGGCCATGACACCGGCCGCCTCGGTCAGCGGCTTTTACCTCAGCCACCCCGAGGCGGTGTACTTCAACGTGGGCAAGGTGGGCGACGATCAGGTCAAGGACCTGGCCCTGCGCAAGGGCATGCCGCTGGCCGAGCTTGAAAGACTGATTGCGCCCAACCTGTGAGCTGGGTGAGATTGACTCATTAACAGCTCACAAAGCTATTCATGAAACATTAATGAGTCAAATTTCTTGACTTTACCCTTGCCCTATCGACAATGGGCTGGTTTCAACCCATGTCACGGCCCAGGCCATGGTCAAGCCCGCTTCCCGCACCTATTCGCAGTACAGCCTCCACGCTCTTGAGCTGCTCGGGCAGACCGTGCGCCAAGCCCGCTTGAGCAAGGCCATGACCACGACTGATTTGGCTGCGCGTGCCGGCATTTCGCGCGCCCTGCTCCAACGCATAGAGCGGGGGGACCCGGGCTGCGCCATAGGCACGGTGTTTGAAGTGGCCGCCCTCTGTGGCGTGCCGCTGTTTGACCTGGAACCGAGGCAAATGAGCCGCCACTTGGCGCTTCAGCGCGAAAAAATGGCCCTGCTGCCCAAGTCGGTGAGGGGCAGCTCCAAGGCCGTCAACGATGACTTCTGAGCTCGCCGCCAGCCATGCGCAGGCCTATGTCTGGACATGGCTGCCAGGCGCAACACAAGCTGTGGTGGCGGGCGTGCTCTCCAAGCAAGGGCAGCAACTGGTGTTTAACTATGGCCGCAGCTACTTGGCCCGCAGCGACGCCGTGGCCCTGTATGAGCCAGAGCTGCCGCTGCGCGCCGGTGCCATCGCGCTGCTGCCGGGCTTGAGCATGCCCAGTAGCATTCGAGACGCCTCCCCCGATGCCTGGGGCCGGCGCGTCCTGATCAACCGCAAGCTGGGTGTGGGCGGGGCGGCAGCCGGGGCAGAGCTCGACGAGCTGAGCTACCTGCTCGAATCAGGCTCAGACCGTATCGGCGCCCTGGATTTTCAGCACTCCCCCACGCACTACCAACCCAGGCATGCCCAGCAAGCCACGCTGGCTGAGTTGCTCATTGCCGCAGAAACCGTCGAGCGCGGCAGGCCGCTGACACCGGAGATGGACCAGGCCTTGCTCCACGGCACCTCCTTGGGCGGTGCGCGGCCCAAGGTCTTGCTGGAGAATGGCGAGCGCAAGTTCATCGCCAAATTCTCAGCCAGCACCGACCTCTACAGCGTCGTCAAAGCAGAATTCATCGCCATGCGCCTGGCCCAAGCCGTGGGCTTGCAGGTTGCGCTGGTTCAGCTGCGCCAAGCCATGGGCAAAGATGTGTTGTTTATCGAGCGCTTTGACCGGGTCCGGCATGACGGCGGATGGCACAGGCGCGCCATGGTGTCGGCGCTCACCCTGTTCGAGCTCGATGAAATGATGGCCGCCTACGCCAGTTACGAAAAGCTGGCAGAAATCATCCGCCACCGCTTCAAGGATGCGAAAGCCAGCTTGCGGGAGCTGTTCGGCCGGCTGGTCTTCAACGTCTTGTGCGGCAACACAGACGACCATGCCCGCAACCACGCCGCCTTCTGGGATGGGCGCCAACTGGAGCTGACCCCCGCCTACGACATTTGCCCCCAATCGCGCTCGGGCCAGCAGGCCTCGCAAGCCATGCTCATTCAGGCAGGACGGCGCAGCAGCCAAGTGGCAACTTGTCTTGCGGCAGCCCCGGCGTTCTTGCTGGGACAAGAGCAGGCCATGGCCATCGTCAACCACCAGGTGAACGTGATTGAAGACAAATGGCAGGCTGTTTGTGACGAGGCGGGGCTGAGCGAGGTGGACCGTGCGCTGCTGTGGCGGCGGCAGTTTTTGAACCCATTTGCTTTTTTTGATGCGCCGCAGGGGGTTCGTGTTCCTGGGCTGGGATGAGATCAGCGTCTGTCACCCGCGTGATGTTTGACGCCCATGACCTTGGCCGGTGAGAAGCCTGTGCTTGGGCTCGGCACGGGAGTCAGGCGGCCGTATCGCGCTCGGCAGGGAGCATCAAGCCCGTTTGCAAGGGCAGGTCTTCGCTCAAGGCAAAGCCATAGGGCGCATCCATCCATGCGGCGTCATCACTTAAGGCCAGCTTGCGGCGCCTGTCTTGCAGGCTCAGCGTCCCAGTGCGCACAGGCTGTGCAGGCTGACCCAGCCACCACAGGCTCTGCTGTCTTGGGGTTCATAGGAGGCGCTCACAGTGACTGCTCCGGCTTGCGCGACAGGCGTTTGCTGCGCTGGCGCACGGCTTCGATGTCCTGCTCCAAAGCGTTCAGGTCATGCGCGGGTGCCGCCACTTCGGGCAAGGCCGCATGCCTGCCCATGAGCCACAGCGCCGTGGCGTACACACCCATGCCCACAGACGGATCGCCTTTTTCCATGCGAATCAGGGTGGGCACAGACACCGACAGGCGCGTGGCCCAGGTGCGCTGGCTTTGTTTGCGGCGCTGACGGGCCAAAGCCAAATTCCCGCCCAGATCTTTGAGCGCGCGGGCAAGGGCAGCAGGCAAGATTTCTGAGGCGTGGGCAGGCTTTGGCATCACACAAAATTTACCATGAAATGAATCTATGTTAATTTTGCTTTATCTCGAAAGTTCCGACCGTCCTGGCAGACCATCAAGGACAGGCCATCCAAGGGCATGCGCTGAACGACGTGGCCGACGGGTTGCCGGACCTGAGCTGGTGCTCAAAGGGTGATGTGCCCACAGATGGGTCGGGCCTTTGAACGGTGTTTCACCGGTGTGAATCAGTGGTGCATGCACCACAGACAGTGCGGTGAATAAATTGGGTTTTGGCCACATCAACTGGCCTGTCACTTGGCGCAAACATCGCCGGGGTCCGCATCCGGTAGCTTGATCCTATTTTTTGCTCTTATCGCCCTTGCGTTTGACCTGAGAAACGCCAACTCCAAGTGCTTTTGTGACCTTCAAGACCCGGTCAAAGTCCGATTCAATTTTTTGCGTTCGATTGAATTGCGCGTATTCGGCCAAAGCTCTATGGTCGGCCTGCGTCTTGCTGATCCGGCCTTTGTGCGTCAGCACTTCGTACTCGTTGAAACTCAGGAACTTATCCACGCAGGTGGCTATATCGGCCATGCCCATTTGCACCCGGTTCTCGATGATGTTTTTGATGTAGTCGAAGAGTCGAAGAAGCTGGAGATGGTGCGCTCCAAGCGCTTGACTATGACTGCTCACTGCTTGCGTATAGGCATATTCAGGGACAACATCCTTTGAAAGCAGAAAATTGCGGCCCCGCCCTCAAACTGCCAGAAGCGCCACTGAAAATCAGGCAGCGAACATCAGCTGTCGACGAATCCGCTAGAGTTGGGGGATGGCACCTACCGTTGTACGCGATGGACCCTTCCGCTTGTTCTTCTTTTCCCGCGAATAGCCACGCATCCATGTCCATGCAGCACATCCGGATGGAGAGGCCAAGTTCTGGCTTACCCCAGTTGTTCGACTGGCAACATCCACGGGCCTTACAGCCCGCCAGATCACTGACGCTCAAGCTGTCGTTCAAACCCACATGAAGGAAATCGAAGATGCATGGATACAGCATTTCGGCGGCTGAAGTCACCAACATCTCTCCTCATGGTTTCTGGATGCTCCTTGGCGACGAGGAGTTGCTGTTGTCCTTTGAGCATTTCCCGTGGTTTCAACAAGCCACGGTGGCGCAAATAACCCACGTTGAGCGTCCCACACCAGATCACCTCTATTGGCCGAGTCTGGACATTGACCTTTCCGTGAGCGCTGTTCGCAGGCCCCAGGATTTTCCGCTCGTGTCACGCACCTGAGTGTGTAAGCGTTGCCGAAACCCGTGCCCCTTTGGCGGTCAAGGCAAAAAAGTCCCCTATCCAGCAGGCTTTGATCAGGTGATCGTATTGCCCCACAAAGTAGACCAAATCATCTACCAGTACGACTGGAAGCAAGGTGAGACATTTTTCAACAGCTTGTAGAACGCGGTTCAACCGGGCGCTACGTCCACCAATGATTGTTGTAATGTTTCAAGCGATGGTTTGATTTTTGTCTTACGCCGTGAATCCGCAAATTGCTTCTTGCTCGATCGCTCCCTGCTTTTTGGTGGGCACAAATGCGATCGCGGATAGGCATTTCAACCGCATGAGGCCAAGAATCGCACGCTGGGATCCCACTGAATTCTCCTGAAACACGCGATTTGCCACCCCACCTGCCAGATTCACCACCAGGGTTTGGCGTTCAGCCGCGTGATGTTTGATGCGCTGCGTGCACCGGGCGCACAGCCCTCCTGCAGCGATTCAAAATCACCGGTTGTGACTGTCACCAATTGATGCGTTGATCTACTTCGTAGTCGGGAGCGGTTTGTGCCGCCAGATCCCAATCGGGCTCAATGTGCACCCCCTCATCCGTCTGCGCGTCGCAGCCATCCCACAGCGGTGGTCCGCGCGCCGGGGAAATATGCGCAGGTTCTGAGTCGACCCCGATGTGATCCAGAATCCGCCTGATCTGCGTGCCCTCGGTAATGAACGCGTTCAGGCGCATCTGACCACCGCACATCGGGCGCAGCAGCGGGAACACTTCGCAGATGCGCGCTATCAGCACCGCCCACAGGTAGTGTGCTGCATGCTTGGGTGGTGCATGTTCGGGCGCGGAAGCAATTGGATTGCCCAACGGCACGGGGCCGTCTGCGCCGCCGCACGTGGTAGCCGCCTCGGCCTGCGCCGTGGGTGGTTGTGCCGGGGCTGCGGCCATTGTCGTCACCGCATGCCTGAGTGGCGAATTCGGTGCCAGGACGCCGAAGTAGCGGTGCCGATGCGTGCGCGGTGGTGGCACCAGGGCCGCAATGCGGTCGATCAGCTCCAGCGGTGTAAGGTGAAGTTTGTCCACCTTGGTACCACGCTTGTCACTGGTGGGTTCGCTGTGCTGTTTGGCGCAGCGGTACACCAGGGCTGCACCCTCTTTACGCAGCCGTTCCATGGCAAAGGGTGGGCGGGCGCAACACCGCAGCAGGCGCTCCAGGGCGGCACGGTCGTGGATTCGATGCAGACTCCGGCATCGACCGAGAAACCGCTGTGCTGGTAGGCCAGCATGTCTTTGGCGTCACAACTCTCCAGCAGGCTCCGAGCGACGAAGCCGCGCAGGTGCCATTTGGGGCGCCCTTACGTCAATCGCGACGCATGCCGGCCCGAAATCGGCGATTGACGGTTGCACCCGGCGTCAGCCATGCTTACCGAAAGCCCATTGGATTTCCTATCCTTGGTGCTGGCTAGCATCGGTAATACCGCCGGAGGCATGATCACCTTCGGCATGGGGCGTTGACTGCCGCAGCACCTCGAGCCCGAAAAGTCGGCGATGGCGCAACGGTGGGGAGCACCTATCCTGCTGCTCGCCTGGACACCGGTGATCGGCGACCTGCTCTGAGTCGCTGCTGGCTGGCTGCGGCTGCCCTGGTTGGCCTGCCTACTGTGGATGGCATTGGGCAAAGCCGCCCGCTACATCCTGGTAGTCGGTCTGGCCGGCATCCTATAGCGCGGATCCTCGAACCATGCCACGGGAGAACACGGAGGAATTGTGAGAAAAATGAACAATTCGAGAAATGTTGCCGCGCTGATGAAGTTGCGTTACATTCTTTTACAAACCAAACGGCACACTGCTGTCCATCAGCCGCTGCCCTTTGCATCGGTTTTGTCGTTCACGTTTTGTCCGTCCCGCTACCTGAGCAGCCCAATGCATAAGGAGTTTCAATCATGAAAAAGCTGATCGGAAGTTTAATCAGCGCAGTTTTTGCGCTCTTTGCCCTGTTAGCCACCCCGGCGTTTGCTAGCGACGAAAACTTCTGCTGGAAAGCGTCATACGGACGCGGGGGGGGTACCGTGCCGGCTTCCTGCGCCGTAGACCGCGACCGCATCGGCATACTGTGCTATTCAAAGTGCGGCACCAACAGCAAACGCGTCGGCTATGATTGTCATTCGGTATGCCCCAGTGACATGCGCGATGACGGGCTCTTCTGTCGCAAGTCCGAATACGGCCGCGGCGCCGGCTACGCGCTGTGGGATGAAGGCAAGTGCAATAAGGAAAATTCACAGGGCTGCGAGATAAACGGGGCGCTCTGGTACCCCAAGTGTGCCTCCGGCTACTCAAACTTCGGCTCCTCCATCTGCCGCCCGAACACGCCCAACTGCGAAGCACTGGGGCTAGGTGGAAGGGTTGATCTTTCCTGCGCAAAGAAGGTAGGCATCGGCGTCCCGACCCCGGGCGTCTGCGGCTCCGGACAGCAGCTGGATGTCGGGCTGTGCTACTCCAACTGCAATACCGGCTACACCGGCGCCGGTCCGGTTTGCTGGGGTCAGTGCCCGACCACGCATCCGGTGAATTGCGGTGCCGGTTGTGCCACAACGACCGCCGCCTGTGCCGAAAACATCACCGATCAGGTGATGAGCGTGCTTGAAGTCGTCGTCAACATCGCCCTTAACGTTGTTACCGCTGGCGGCAGCACCGCAGTCACGGCAGGCGCCAAGGCAGCGGTTACGGCTGCCAAGACCGCCGCCAAGACCACCGCCAATATCACCAAGGCACAGGCCATCCAAGTCATCAAGACTGAGGCCAAGGCTCTCGGCAAGGACCTGGCGGAGTCCGCGATCGAAACCTACGCCACGGCCGTGGTTGAGGGCGCTAACACGGGCGAATTCGATCCGGCGCTACTTGCCGGACTTGATCCGACCGGTATCGCCAACATGGTCTTGGCTTACGCCAAGCCGATATGCAAAGCACCGGACGGCGCAGCACCTTCTGCCACCTCCACCCGTTCGGCTCAATTCTGGTTCCAGATGCCCGGTGCCGCGCTCGATATCGGCATGGGCGGCAACGATGCATTGTTTATGATCGGCACCAACAAGCTCAGTGGCGGCTACGGCATCTACCGCTGGGCCAGCAACAACTGGCAGGCGATTTCCGGAGCCGGGGTACGGATAGACGTCGACGGCACTGGCAATCCCTGGATGGTCAATGAAACCGGGAACATCTACCGCTGGGTGGGCAGCGCCTGGCTGCAGGTCCCCGGTGCCGCCATCGATATCGGCGCCAGCGCCGGCGGTGTCTGGGTGCTGGGCACGGCCAAGGTCAGCGGCGGTTACGAAATCTTCCGCCTGACCGGCACCAGCACCTGGACCAAAGTGACTGGCGGTGCGATGCGCATTGACGTCGATCCGAAAGGCAATCCCTGGATAGTCAATGACGCCGGTAATGTCTATCGCTGGAACGGCAACGGCTGGGACACCATCAATGGTCCCAAGGCACGCGACGTGGGTATCGGCGGCGACGGCAGCGTCTTCATCGTCGGTCAGGACGGCAGCATTCACAAATGGAGCAGCAGCAGCAGCAGTTGGGTTAAGCGTGACGGCGTAATGAGCGAGATCACCGTCAGCAGACAGGGCATACCGTTCGGCGTCAATGCCAGCAAGAACATCTACATGGGATATCCGTAATGCAGAAGTCTGTTTTCAAGCAGCAAACTCTGATCCGGGCACTGGTCGCGGGCGTCATGCTCGCCACCGTGCCGGTGGGCGAAAGCTGGGCCGAAATTGCCAAGCCGGCGAAAGCGAAGGGGTTAAAAGTGGCCGCCAATCCGGCGCTGGACAATGCCATACGCGACTACCTGCTCAAGAATCCCGAGGTTATCCGCGATGCGATGATGGCACTGGAGGCCAAGGAGCGGCAGGCCATAGCCGACGAGGCGCGCAAGGCGCTGACGACGCACGCCAAACAACTGTACGACGACCCGGCCTCACCGGTCGGCGGCAACCCCAAGGGGGATGTCACGGTGGTCGAGTTCTTCGATTACCGCTGCGGTTACTGCCGCAAAGTCTCACCCACCGTGGCAGCGCTGATTGAAAGCGAACCCAATGTGCGTGTGGTGTACAAGGAATTCCCCATCCTTGGTGCCGAGTCGCTGAACGCCTCACGTGCCGCACTGGCGGCGCACCAGCAAGGCAAATACGTTGAGTTTCACAAGGCTCTGATGGCGACCGACGACATCACGGAAGCCGTCATCACCAAGATCGCAGCAGACCTGGGACTGGATCCGGTGCGCTTCGCCAAGGACAGGGAGGACGCACAGACGGGTGCCGCAATTGACGCCACTTATGCTCTGGCCAGTGCATTAAAAATCAACGGCACCCCTGCCTTTGTCATCGGCCAACAGCTGATTCCCGGCGCCGCCGGGCTTGATGCGATGAAACTGGCCGTGAAACTGGCGCGCAATAGCAAGGGTCGTTAAGGTAGACAGACACAGTCGACCGACAAGCGACTGGCCCAGGTGCGCTGGCTTTCTTTGCGGCTCTGACGGGCCAAAGCCAAATTCCCGCCCAGGTCTTTGAGCGCGCGGGCAAGGGCAGCAGGCAAGATTTCTGAGGCGTGGGCAGGCTTGACATCACACAAAATTTATCACGAAATAAATCTATGGTAATTTTGTTTTATCTCAAAAGTTCAATGACCGAACTGGCAGACCATCAAGGACAGGCCTTCCAAGGGCATGCGCTGAACGACGTGGCCGACGGGTTGCCAGACCTGGGCTGGTGCTGAAAGGGTGATGTGGCGCAGAAACAGTCAAGCGCGACCCCCTGCTAGACTTGAATTTTGACTGGGTTACCTGGTGCCTGCACGGCCTTACCGTCAAGCGCAGCCGCCCGGCCACCGCACACCCCGCACGACTGGACCCCGCCACATGGTCATCGACCACTTCATGTATGCCGGCCCCGACTTGGACGTCTTGTCCCAAGGCTTTGCCGCCTTGGCCGGTGTCGAGCCTGAGCCCGGCGGGCAGCACCCGCAGATAGGCACCCACAACCGATTGGTCGGCAGCAACGGCCAGCTGTACTTGGAATTGATTGCGCCCGACCCCGCCTCGGCAGCGCGCAGCCCCATGCGCGCGGGCATAGCGCAACTGGCACGGCCCTGCCTGCACCGCTTCATCATGGATGCAACTGGCGCCGACTTTGAACACCTGTTGCGGGCCTACGCCAAGGTGGGCATCGCCGCTGAGGTCCAGGACATGCACCGCATCACGCCTGCCGGCAACACCCTGCGCTGGCGCCTTCTTGTGCCCAAGGACAACCGCTTTGGACTCTTTGCACCCTTGTTCATTGACTGGCTCAACACACCGCACCCCTCTACCCGCTTGGCGAAGGGGTTTGAGATGCTCAGCATCGAGGCCGGACACCCTGCTTCGCAGGAGCTCATGGCGTTGTGGCAGGATATGGTAGTGCCGATTGACTTGCATTTGGCTGACGCTGCTTACCTTCGCCTGGGGATCAAGACCCGGCACGGTCAGGTGATTCTGACCTCGATGTAATAACTGTTTCTTAACCGCCCTCAAGAAAAGGTGTTCCCATGACCCTCGCTAAGACACTGCGCAAACTTTTGGTGGCCGCAGCGATGACAGGCGCCGCGACTGGTTTCGCGCAGAACCTGCAAAAAGTTCGCATCGGCTACCCGCCGGCTTGGTCGGCTGTAGAAGCGGCCATTCCGTTTGGCGACACGCTGGGGTATTTCAAGGAAGAAGGGCTGGCGCTGGAGTACGTCTCGGTGCAAGGCACTGCGGTGCTGATGCCACAGGTCGCCAACGGCTCGGTCGAATTCGGCATCATGAGCCCTGACTTGGCGATCATTGCGGCGGCCAAGGGCGAGGCCTTCCCCATCAAGTTCTTCTACAACTTCTACCCGCGCCACATCTTTGAATTCACGGTGCTGGCCAACAGCCCGATCAAGACGCTGGCAGACCTCAAAGGCAAAAAGCTAGGCGTGGGCGCCCTCAGCTGGGGCAATCTGCCAATGTCGCGGCTGATGCTGCAGCAAGCCGGCGTGACCTGGATGAAAGACGTACAGGTGCTGCCCGTGGGCGTGGGCGCGGCGTCTTGGGAGCGCCTGAAGTCAGGCAGCGTGGACGCGCTGAACCTGCCGGCCACCCAGAACGTGCTGATGGAGCAGGCTGGCACGCCCATTCGCCGCCTGGAAATCCCGGCGGAGTTCAAGACCGTGTTCTCCAACGGCATCGCCACCAGCGACGCCTTGATCCAGAAGAACCCCGCGATGGTCGCTGGCATGGGCCGCGCAGTCACCAAGTCTTTGGCTGCCTGCCTAGCCAACACCGAGGCCTGCGTGCGCGCCTACTGGAAGATTGATCCGAGCTCCAAGCCAGCCCCCGACGCAGAGGCCCAATGGGTCAAGTCCTTCGTCGCAGTCAACCAGGGCACCTACCGAATTGGCGATCTGGCCTCCTTTAATGGCAAGTTCGGCCGCTACACCGATGGCGACTGGAAGAACATCGTCCAGAAAATGAAGGACGGCGACCAAATCCCAACCGCAGACATCGACCTGTCCAAGCTGTTCACCGCGCGTTTCGTAACGGAGTTCCACGCCTTCGACCTCAAGAAGGTTCGCGATACCGCCGCTGCAGCCAAGTGATGAACCGCCCTACATGCTGCTGAGTCTGCAAGACATCAGCGTCGCTTACTCCACCCGCAAGGGCCCGGTGCAGGCGCTGGAACGGCTGGACCTGGTGGTGCAGCCGTCCTCCTTCGTCTCGGTCTTGGGGCCTTCGGGCTGCGGCAAGTCCACGCTGGTGAAACTGGTCGCCGGGCTGCTCAAGCCCACCACAGGGCGCATTTCGTTCGACGGTGTGGCCAGCACCGGCGCGCGTGATGATGTGGGGGTCGCTTTCCAGCAGGCGGCCCTGCTGCCCTGGAAGAGCGCGTTCGAGAACGTCATGCTGCCCCTGCGCCTGAAGGGACAACCCACCGCAGCGGCCCGAGAGCGGGCCGAGGGCTTGCTGGACCTCGTGGGCCTGACAGGCTCGCGCGACAGTTTCCCTCATGAGTTGTCGGGCGGGATGCAGCAGCGCGTGTCGCTGGCGCGCTCGCTGGTGCGCGATCCTTCCGTGCTGGTGATGGACGAGCCCTTCTCCGCGCTGGACGCGATGACGCGCGAGAACATGATGATGGAGTTACAGCGCGTCTGGCTGGACAAGCGCCCTTCGGTGCTGTTCATCACGCACTCGATTGCAGAGGCCGTGTTCTTGTCTGACCGCGTGCTGGTCATGAGCGGCAGGCCAGGCCGCGTGATCATGGACCGCGCGGTCGACCTGCCCAGACCGCGCACCCTGGACACGCTGGCCTCGCCGCAGTTTGTCGAGTTGTGCAACGAGTTGCGTAACTTGTTTCGGCCAGACTCGCCGATGCACGCGAACGCGGCCTAGCGCCACGCAACGGACCCCTGGGCTGTGCCGTTACTCCGCAGTTTCCTGATCAAGCTCTTGCCCTTCGTGCTGCTCTTGCTGGTGTGGCACGGCCTGGTCGAGGGGCTTCGCATTCCCTCTCGCCTGATGCCAGGGCCCCTTGAGGTCGGCCAGCGAATTTACATGGGCCTGATCAGCCAGGGCGACCTGTGGGCTCACCTGTGGCAGACCCTGCGCAGCACGCTTCTTGGCTACGGCCTGGGCTTCGCGCTAGCGCTCCTGATCGGCAGCGTTCTGGCCATGAACCGCGTGCTCGAGTTGCTGTTCTACCCCTTGATCTTGCTCATGCAATCCGTGCCTAAAGTGGCAATTGCGCCACTGGTGCTGCTGTGGCTGGGCTTCGATGCGCGCAGCATCGTCACGCTGGTGGCACTGATCTGCTTTTTCCCCATCTTCGTGGGCACCTTCATAGGTGTGCGGTCCACCCCCCAAGTGCTGCGCGACCTGTTTCGCACGCTGGACGCCTCGGGTTTCAAGACCTTTGTGCACTGCAGCTTGCCGCACGCCAGCGGCTCCATCATTGCCGGCATGCAGGTCGGCTGGGGATTCGCGCTGGTCGGCTGCGTGGTGATGGAGTTCATCATGGGCATAGGCGGCGCGGGCTTTCTCATCGACAACTCGGCCAATGCGCTGGACACGGTCACGGCGGTCGCCTCCATGGTCTTGCTCGGGGCCATGGGCTACCTGGGAGGCACCTTGATCGCGGCCTTTCGTCGGCGCATGATTTTCTGGGAAGGACCCGCACGCCATGGATGATGCGACATCGCCCACACCACGCTGGATGCAGATCGTCCTGCCCGCCATCGGGGTGGCCCTGATTCTTGCGGTCTGGCAGGCGCTCGCTGTGCGGGTCAACACCCCGGGGCTGCTGCCCTCGCCCATGCAGACCTTGCTGACACTGGCGACCTGGACGACCAGTGGCGGCTTCGGGCAGCACCTGAGTGCGACCATGTTGGGCGCACTGGGCGGGCTGGCCATAGGCGCAGGCCTGGGCCTGGTGGCAGGCGTCATCGTCGGTGAGGTGCGCGTGCTCGAGCGCACCCTCTACCCGGTCGCGCTCGCGCTGCAGGCCATGCCGGTGGTGGCGATTGCCCCCTTGGTGATTGTCTGGTTCGGCATCGGGGTTCCGTCCAAGCTGGCCCTGGTGGCGATTGGCACTTTCTTTGTCATGTTCATCAATGCGGTGGCCGGCATGCGCGCCGCGCCGACCGAGCTGTCCGACATGGCCCGCGCTTTCGGTGGCAGCCGCTGGCAGATTGCCCTGCGGATCAAATTGCCCAGCGCCTGGGACTACATCTTCGGCGCGCTCGAGGTCTGCGCGGCGCTGAGTTTTATCCTCTGCGTCGTCGGCGAGTTCCTGGCGGCCAAGGCTGGTCTGGGCTTTTACCTGCGCTCGGCTTCTAACAACATCGACGCGGCGGCCATGTTCGCCGCCCTGATCGTGCTGTCGCTGCTGGCCACCGCCTTGGCGCTGACCGTGCGGCTGACCCATCACCGCACTGTTTTCTGGAAATACCAACGTCACTGAGAGCCCCCATGGCCGCTGAAACCCCCACCCAGAGCCCTTCACCCAATGCCTTTGGCCTCGCGCAATTGCAGGCCCTGGCCGATGCATCGCCTTTCATCGCCCACTGCCAAATGCAGGTGATCTCGGCAGACGCAGCGGCAGGCGTCGTCAAGATGCGCATGCCGCTGCTGCCGCACATGCGGCGCGATGCGGCGGTGGCGCAGTTCCACGGCGGACCGGTCGCCTCCCTGATCGACACCGCAGGCGATTTCGCGGTGGCTTTGGCCGTTGGCGGCGGCGTGCCCACCATCAACTTCCGGGTCGACTACCTGCGGCCTTCTTCTGGCGGTCACTTGCTGGCCGTGGCCACGGCGCGCCGCGTCGGACGCACGGTTGGCGTGGCCGATGTCGATGTCTTCGACGAGCAGGGCCGCCTCACGGCCATAGGCCGCGCCACCTACAGCGCACAGGTGGGCTGATCCCATGGCACCCGCGTTTCCCAGCGGCAGCAACCTGGGCGCGATGATCGCCCCGCACTGTGCAGACGAGCAGCCCTGGCTGATCGAAGTCACGCCCGGCGGCGGGCAGCGGGTGCTCAGCTACGGGGACCTGCGAGACGGCGCAGGCGCCATCGCTCAAGGGCTCATCGATGCCGGTTTGGCAGCCCGCAAAGCGCGCATAGGACTGATAGGCCTGAACAGCGCCGAGTACCTGCTCGCCTACTACGGGATCATGCAGGCAGGGTGCTGCGCCGTGCCCATGGGCTGGAAGCTCACGCCTGAGACCATCGAATTCATCCTGCGCGACGCCTCGCTAGAGCGGGTCTATGCCGATGCCAAGTGGTCGGCCCTGCTGGCAGGCAAGGTCCCACTCGAGCGCATTGACGCGCTGGCCACGCTGGGCACGGCAGGCCAGGGCCGCACGCGGCTGGACCCCATCCCCGCAGCGGTGGCCACAGATCCCGCAACCATCCTCTACACCTCAGGCTCGACCGGCGTGCCCAAGGGCGTGCCACTGACCCACGGCGGCTACATCTGGACCTTGCGCGCCGTGGAGGTCAATGGCGGTCAGGCCATTCGCGACACAGCCGCCCGTGTGTTGACGGCAGCGCCGCTGTCGCACATGAACGCCTTGTTCCTGACCAAGACCGTGACTGCCTACGGCGGCACGCTGGTGCTGATGACCTCATTTGACGCGCGGGCCTTCTTGCAGGCCGCGGCAGACCACCAGTGCAGCGTCGTCACGGCCGTGCCCACCATGCTGGCGCTGTCCGCCCGCGCACATGAGCACCTGCCCGAGCTGGACCTGGGCTGCGTCAAGAGCGTGTCCATGGGGTCTGCGCCGGTGACGGATGCCTTGTTTGCCGAAGTGCGGGCCATCTTTCCCCAGGCCCTGGTCACCAACAACTGGGGCACCACCGAGACTGGACCGGCGGTCTTCGGCCCGCATCCAAAGGGCCTGCCTCGCCCGCCGCTTGCGCTGGGCCATCCCTTGCCGCAGGTGGAAGTTCGCCTCGAAGGCGGTGGCCAGGAGGGCGAGTTGATCGTGCGCAACGGCGCCATCATGCCC
>CAMCUN010000035.1 GCA_945878995.1 Polaromonas sp. YR568
ACCACCACATCGGCATTCAGACTCCGAACTTTGTTGGCCAGGGTTTGTTCGTGGGGTCCGAAGTGGCTCAGGTGCAGGTCTGAGATTTGCACCAGGCGCAGGGCCTGGGGGGCGCCTGCCGGCCGCAGGTCGTGGGTGACGATGTCGACCCGCTTGGCCTCAAGAAAAGCGGCCAGGGTCAGTGCGGCGAGTGTGCTGGCCAGCAGCACGGCAAAGCAGAGGGGGAGGTGGCGGGGCAAGGGGGATTGCGGTGAGGTTCTAGCGGGGCGATCTGGTGCGCGACCATGAAAAGCGCAACAAATATCCCCGAAGGCACTCAAGGTCAAGGAACACACTACTTTACTCGCGGCGATTGGGTGATTTGTGCAATGAAAGTTTGGGTGCATCGAGGCGGGCCCGCAGATGACGTGCGCCTTTTTCAGTTTCAGTTGCCCCACGCGGTCCGGTTTGTGGGATTGGGCTTGTCGCTATGCGCTGCCCCACTTCCGCTTTAGGCTGAACGCCGCCATTTCGCTGCGTTGGCCCGGGGCGACCGCTTCCGACCGATTCCGTTGAAAAACTCCTCTGGTCACCCTTACGTGGCCGCAGCCGCAAGGCCAGGGAGGACATGCCGTGATGGGAAGTCAAGGTCACTCTGAGAAAATTCTGAATTCGGAACAACAATAAACTGATTCAGAATATTTCAATGTCTATTGCTTTATCCGCAGCAGCCACCTCCCACTCGCATTGCGGCGCTATGGGCTGGAACTTTGCCGACGTCTGGGAAGCCATTGCCCGGGCCTGTCCGCACCAAATCGCCCAGATCCACGGCAAAGAGCGCATCAGCTGGCGCCAACTGGACCAGTGCGCCAATGGCGTGGCCCAATGGCTGCTCCAGGCTGGATGCCAGCACCAGGACAAAGTGGCGCTGTACCTCTACAACGGCCCCGAGTACCTGCAGGCCGCCTTTGCCTGCCTGAAGGTTTCGTTGGTGCCGGTCAACACTAATTACCGCTATAAACAGCAGGAATTGCGCTCGCTGTGGGATAACGCTGATGCGATCGTGGTGGTGTTTGATGCGGCCTTCACCGCCACCATCGAGGACATCCGCGCCCACTGCCCCAAGGTCCGTGCCTGGCTGTGTGTGGGCGCGCCCGAGGACTGTCCGGCCTGGGCCAGCTGCTGGGCCCTGGAAAGTTCACCCCGGACGGAGCTGCCCCGTGCCCCGCAAGCGCGCTCGGGCGATGACCTGATCCTGATCTATACAGGCGGCACCACCGGTCATCCGCGCGGGGTGATGTGGCGCCAGCACGACCTGTACTGCGCCTCCAACACCACGGGCGACCCCGAGCAGGCCGACCTGGTCCGGGTGCGCGAGCGTGTGCTGGCGGCGGCCGTACGCCCGGTGGGCTTGCCGGCCGCGCCGCTGATGCATGGCACAGCCTTTGTGTTTGCCTCGACCATTCTCAACCGGGGTGGGACGGTGCTGACGCTGACCGCGCACCACCTGGACCTGGGTGAGTTGCTGGATGCAGTGCAGGCGCAACAGGTCACCGAGCTGTGCATCGTGGGCGATGCGTTTTGCCGCCCCATGGTCGATGCCCTGGACGCGGAGCCCGGCCGCTGGCGCCTGGACAGCCTCAAGGCCGTGTCGTCTTCCGGAATGATGTGGGGACAGGACAACAAGCATCGCCTGCTCCAGCATGCGCCCAACGCGGTGCTGGTGGACTTTCTCAACAGCAGCGAGGCCAGCGGCATGGGCCGTGCGGTGAGTTCGCGGGACAAGGGCGCTCAGGCGGCGCGCTTCAAGCTGGGAAAAAACGCCGTGGTGTTGGATGTGCAAGACCGGCCGCTCCCGCCTGGCAGCCCGGAGATCGGCCGCATCGCCGTGCGCGGTGGCGTTCCCCTGGGCTATTACGGCGATCCGCAGAAGACCGCCGTAACCTTCCCCGTCATCGACGGCGTGCGCTATGCAATCCCCGGCGACTATGCGCGCGTCGAGGCCGACGGCTCGGTCACCCTGCTCGGGCGCGGCTCGGTCAGTATCAACTCCGGTGGCGAGAAAGTCTTCCCCGAAGAGGTGGAGGAGTGCGTCAAGCTGCTGCCGCAGGTACGCGATGCCGTGGTTGTGGGCGTGCCGCACGAGCGGTTCGGCGAGAGCGTGGTCGCCCTGGTTGAGTGGACCTCCGGCCAAGTGCTGCCCGAGCAGGAGGTGATAGCACATGTGAGACTGCGCCTGGCCGGCCACAAGGTGCCGCGACATGTGTTGAGCGTGGCATCCATGCAGCGCGGGCCCAATGGCAAGGCCGACTACCTGGGCCTGCAGCGCATGGCCGAGCAGGCGCTCTCGTCCCTCCAGTGAACTTTTTCATCCCCAAAGCAACCCATGTCCCACTTGCTCATAGAACGCCTCGAAGGGGTGGCCCTCGTCACCTTCAATCGACCTGAAAAACGCAATGCCTTGTCGCCGGAGATGGTGGTTAAGCTGGCCGCCTTCTGGGACGAAGTGGCCCGGGACGACGATGTGCGCGCCATCGTAGTCACCGGCGCCGGTGACCAGGCTTTCTCTGCCGGTGGCGACATGGGCAGCCTCATCCCGCTGATGATGCGCACCCGTCCCCCGCAAGGCGAGTGGGAAGAGCGCTTCAGCGCCGACCGCAAGGTCCTGGGCAGGGCCCTATTGCGCGGCAGCCAGTTTTTCAAGCCGGTGATCTCGGCGATCAACGGCCACGCCCATGCCGGCGGCGCCGAGTTCGTTTTGGCCACCGACCTGCGCGTGATGGCGAGCAACGCAACGCTGGCGGTAACCGAGGTGCGCCGGGGCCTGATCGCCAGCGGCGGCTCGCTTGTGCGCATGCCGCGCCAGGTACCCTGGGCGCATGCCATGGAACTGCTGATGCTGGGTGAGCCGGTCTCGGCCGAGCGGGCCCATGCCATGGGTCTGGTCAACTGGGTGGTGCCGCAGGGCCAGGTGCTGGCAAAAGCCCTAGAGGTAGCCAGCAAGGTCAGCCTGGGCGCGCCCGTGGCTTTGGAAAAAACCAAGGAGGTCATGGTGCGCTCCAGCGGCTTGCCGTTGGAAGAAGCCTTTGCCATCGAGACCCAGTGCACCAAGGAAAACGCCGCCATGGAGGACGCTAAGGAAGGCCCGCGCGCCTTTATGGAAAAGCGGCCCCCGGTGTTTCGCGGCCGGAGGTCGGCATGAGCAGCGCACCTGTCAGCGCCGGCGCCCTGGCTGGCGTGCGCGTAGTCGAGATGGGGATGTGGGTGGCGGGCCCTGCGGCCGGCGGCATCCTAGCTGACTGGGGCGCCGAGGTCATCAAGATCGAAGCCCTGGGCGGCGACCCCATGCGCAAGCTGTTTGCCGCGCTGTCTGGCTCCAAGGAATCACGCTGCCCGCCCTTTGACCTCTACAACCGCGGAAAGCGCAGCCTTGCCATCGATGTGAACACCCCCGAGGGGCGCCAGTTGCTGGAAGACCTGCTGCCTACGGCCGATGTGTTCCTGACCAACATGCGGCCGCAGTTCCTCGAGCGCGTGGGCCTGGACCCGGCGCGCCTGCAGGCGCGCTTTCCGCGCATGATCTACGCCAGCCTCACGGCCTATGGCCTGGAAGGGCCTGACCGCGATGCGCCGGGCTATGACATGGCGGCCTTTTCCGGCCGCAGCGGCCTGGCCGAGAGGGCCACTCCCGAAGGCGGTCAGCCGCCCATCCTGCCGGGCGGGCTGGGCGACAACGTCAGCGCGCTGTCGCTGGTCTCGGGCATCTGCGCGGCGCTGTTCCACCGCGAGCGCAGCGGCCAGGGCCAGATGATTTCCACCTCGCTGCTGCGCACCGGCATCTACAGCATAGGCATGGACGTGTCCTCGCGCATGGGCCTGGGCCGCGCGGCCTCGCCGCCGCCGCGCACCAAACCCCAGAACCCGCTGATGAACCTGTACCGCGCGGGCGACGGCAAATGGTTCTGGCTGGTGGGCGCCGAGTCCGAGCGCCACTGGCCGGTGATCACCACGGCCTTGGGCGTGCCGCAGCTGATGCAGGACGAACGCTTCAAGACGCCCCGCGACCGCCGCCGCCATGCCACCGAGCTGGTGGCTGCGCTCGATGCGGTGCTGGCCGGCCGCAGCCGCGCCGATTGGGCAGACATTTTCGGCGCCCAGGACGTCTGGTGGGCGCCGGTCAATTCCATCGACGAAGTCATCGGGGACCCTCAGGCCGTGGCCGCGGGTGCTTTTGTGTGTGTGCCGGAGGCGGCAGGTCAGTACGCGCCTGAGCAGGCCAACAGCGTGGCCACGCCGGTGGACTTCAGCGCCACGCCGGCCGGCCCCACGGGCGCCCCACCGGCGGTCAGCGCCGATGCTGATGCGCTGTTGCGCAGCCTAGGCTATGACGACGCTCGCCTGCAGCTGCTGCGCGATGCCAAGGTGCTGACATGAGCGCGGCCCGCCCCTTTTTGCGTCTTCCACTTCCAAGCTCTTGAAGCCATGAGCGAACCCCATGCCCCGCTGCGCCCCCTGGAGGGTGTGCGTGTTGCCGACTTCAGCTCCAACATGGCCGGCCCTTTTGCCACCATGATCCTGGCCCAGCTGGGCGCCGATGTGGTCAAGGTCGAATCGCTCGAAGGCGACGACTCGCGCGCCTGGCCGCCGCTCATTGACGGGCTCAGCCTGACCCACCGCCACATGGGCGCCGGTAAGCGCGGCCTGGCGCTGGACCTCAAGAACCCGCTGGCGCTGGAGGTGGCGCAGGCGCTGATTGCCCGCAGCGACGTGGTGCTGCAAAGCATGCGGCCCGGCGTGGCCGATCGCCTGGGCATCGGCCAGACCCAGGCTCGTGCGGCCAACCCCGAGGTCCTGTACTACGACCTCAGTGCCTTCGGCTCGGGCGAGCTCGGCCAGTCTATGCCCGGCTACGACCCGTTGGTGCAGGCCTACGCGGGCATCATGCTCATGACCGGTCACGAGGGCATGCCGCCGGCGCGCTGCGCGCCGTCCATCATCGACCTGGGCACCGGGCAGTGGATCGCCTTGGGCGTGATGGCTGCCATGTTTTCGCGCAGCCAGGGCCGGCCGGTCTCGCACATGGAAACCGCGCTGATCGATACGGCTTTCAGCGTCGTGCCCTACCAGGCCACTCACGCCCGCCTGACTGGCGAGCGTCCGCCGAAGTCCGGTTCGGGTAACCCGATTGCGGCACCCTACCAATGCTACGAAGCGCGCGACGGCATGATCATGATTGCCGCGCCCAGCCAGCGTCTGTGGGAAGGCGTGGCCCAGGCCATGGACTCGCCCGAACTGCTGCGCGATGCGCGCTTTCTGGACGTCAAGCAGCGCTCGCTCAACGCCAAGGCGTTGGAAGTGGAAATCAACAAGCGCCTGGCCATTCAGGCTGTGGACACCTGGATCGAGCGCTTTTCCCGTGCCGGTGTGCCGGTGGCGCGCGTCAGCGGCCTGGAGCAGGCGGTGAGCAGCCAGATCGCTGCCGAGCGCGGCACCTTCATGGCCTCTGACCAGGTTCCCCTGGTGCGCCTTCCCTGGCTGGTCGATGGCCAGCCCGTGCCCTGGGTGCGGCCCGCCCCGCGCCTGGGCGAGCACAGCCTGGAGATCCTCGAAGAGCTTGGCTATGACGCCGAACTCCGCAAGGCGCTGGTGGCCAGCGGCGCGGTTCGAGCCGCCTGAGTGACAACGAATCCCTTTTCCTGACTGACATAAAAACCCAAGGAGACAACACCATGCAACGCAGACAGTTCAACCAGCTCGCCTCCATGCTCGCCCTGGGCGCTGCCGCACCCGCGGCATGGTCTCAGGCGGCCTATCCGCAAAACCCAGTCAAGATCATCATCGGCTTTGGCCCGGGCAGCGGCACCGACATCATCAGCCGGCTGATCGCGGAGGAACTTCGGCAGGCCCTAGGCCAGCCCTTTGTGGTAGAAAACCGGCCGGGTGCCTCGGCGCAGATTGCCGCCTCCGCGGTGGCCAAGTCTCCGGCCGACGGCTACACGCTGATGCTGACCTCGAACACCACGCATTCGGTCAACCCGCACATCTTCAAGAAGCTGCCGTACGACCCGATTGCCGACTTCACGCCCATTGGCGGCGTGGCCTACTTTCCCTTCATCTTGGCTGTCAACGCCAGCCTGCCGATCAAGACCGCCCAAGAGCTGGTGGCCTACGCCCAGCAAAACCGCGGCAAGCTCTCGTATGCCTACGGCACGCCCACAGTGCAGATCCCGGCCGAGGCCATCAATCGACTCAAACAGCTGGGCGCGGTCGGCATTCCCTACAAGAGCAGCCCGCCGGCGCTCAATGACGTGGTTGGTGGCCAAGTGCAGTTCTTGGTGGTGGACCTGGCCTCCGCACGGCCGCACCTGCAGTCGGGCCGCCTGCGCGCTCTGGCGGTGACCTCGTCAAAGCGCTCGGCGCTGGCGCCCGATCTGCCCACGGTCGAAGAGGCCCTCGATCTCAAGGACTTTGACCTCGCCGCCTGGACCGGTGTGTTCGGCCCGGCGGGTCTGCCGCGCGAGGTTGTGGCCACGGTCTCAGCGGCGCTGCAAAAGACCCTGTCCAAGCCCGAGGTGCGCGAGCGCATCCAGCAGCTGGGAGCCGAGCCCACGCCCTCGGACACGGCGGCCTTCACTGAGCTGGTCAGGCGCCAGCTCAGCATCTGGGGCCGCAATGTCAGCCTGGCAGGCATTCAGCCCGAGTGAACGCCGGGGTGTTTAAACTCTCTGGCTTGGACCCTGTCTCGGCGGGGCCACGGGCCATTTTGCGGGTGCTGCAGGTGCTCGAATACCTGGCCGCACATCCGCAAGGCCGCAGCTTGGCGCAGATGTGCGAGGTGTTACAGCTGCCCAAGACCAGCTTGTATACGCTGCTCAAAACTTTGCAGGCATCGGGCCATCTTGAGCTGACCCAGGGCCTGTACCGGCTGGGTCCGCCTGCGGTGTCCCTTGGGGCGGCCATGGTTGACGGCGCGCGGCGCAGCTTTCCGGAAGGTGCGCGCGAGCGGCTCGAGAGCCTAAGCCGCCGCACCGGCGAGACCAGCTTTTTGTCGGTGCTCACCGGCGACGGCATGCACTGCCGCTACCTGCAGGTGGTCGAGTCGGGCAACTGGCTGCGTTTCAGCGTGCAACCCAACTCAATCAAGCCGGCGTACGCCACCGGCACCGGCCGCGCCATGCTGGCCTACCTGCCTAAGGACGATCTGGAGGCCATCCTGGCGCGCGTGCAGTTTGAAAAGCTCACTCACAAGACAGTGAGTTCGCGCAGTGCCTTGCTCAGGGCGCTGGCTCGGGTGCGTCGCGAAAGGGTGAGCGTCAGCGACAGCGGTACGGTCTCGCAGGTCATGTCCGTGGCGGCGCCGATTTGCGATGCCCAGGGCAATGTGATCGCCGCGATCAGTGCGGGCGGGCCCACTGTGCGCATGGCGCCGCAGCTGGCCGACATCGAGCGCGTGGTGCGCAGCACGGCCGAGGACATTTCGCGAGACCTGGGTTTCTCAGGCGCCGTCGGCGGCTGGTCGCACACACGGAACGGCAAGATAGAGAAGGCCGATCTGCGGCGCATGGCCATGGACTTGCCCGCCACCCCCCAAAAGACATGACACATCCCGACCGCACCCCCGTCCTGGTGGGCATAGGCACCGCCACACAGCGCGAGGACGATTTCCGCCGCGCCCTCGAACCCATGGACCTGATGCTGCAGGCCGTCCGCGCCGCTGGTGCGGACACGGGCTCGGCAGGCGCGCTGGCGGGCACGCAATGGATCGCGGTGCCCCGCGGGCGCTGGCGCTATACCAACCCGGCTGGCGAGATTGCGCGCAGCGTGGGTGCCACCGGCGCGCGCACCGTGCTCACCAGCGTTGGCGTGCTGCAGCAGACCCTGATCGGCGAGGCATGCGGTCGCATCGCCCGCGGGGAAGCCCACACGACCCTGGTGGCCGGCGCCGACACCGGTCACAGGCTGCTTCGCGCCAAAATCGCTGGAGAGCGTGCCAGCGAGCGCAGCGAACAAGGTGCCCCCGACGACTTCTGGCAGCCCAAAGAAGAGCTACGGCATCCGGTGGAGATCCGCGCCGGACTGAACATGCCCGTAGGGCTGTACGCCCTCATGGAAAGTGCCTTCCGACATGCCCGGGGCTGGGGCCTGGACGAACACCGCGAACGGCTCGCGAAATTGGTTATTCAATTTAGCGCTGTGGCCTCAGACAACCCCGAGGCCTGGTCCCGTCGCACGGTGCAGGCCGAGGAGGTACGCGAGAGCGGCCCGCGCAATCCCTTGCAGGCCTTCCCCTACAACCGCTTCCACTGCTCCTCATGGAGTGTGGACCAGGCGGCAGCTCTGCTGTTTTGCTCGGTCAGTCAGGCGCGGACCCTGGGCATAGCGCCCGAGCGCTGGATCTACCCCCTGGCCAGCACGGAATCGAACCACATGGTGGCGGTCTCCGCGCGGGCCCGCCTAGATGAATGCGTAGGCGCACGCGTCGCCGGCCAGGCCGCGCTGGACCATGCCGGCCTGCGGCCCGAAGCGCTGGACCTGACCGAGCTCTACAGCTGCTTTCCGATTGCCGTGGAGGCCTACGCGCAGGCGCTAGGCCTGTCCCTGAACCGTCCGCTGACGGTGACAGGCGGCATGAACTTCGCCGGTGGCCCCTACAACAACTACCTTTTCCAGAGCACCGCGCGCACAGCGCGGCTGCTGCGCGAAGGACATGGCCGCAGCGCCCTAGTTTCCTGTGTATCGGGTGTGTTGACCAAGCAGGGCTTCGGCCTGTGGTCGCGCGAGCCTGGCCCTGGCTTCCTGCAGCAGGACTTCAGCGAGCAGGTGGCCCGGGAGCTGGCCACCTTGCCCGTGATCGAGGAGCACCAGGGCCCGGCCCGGGTGGCCGGCTGCACCGTGCTGCCCGAGGCCGAGGGGCGCTTGCGCGGCCTGCTGCTGGTCGACACGCCGCAGGCGCAGCGAGTGCTGGCCTGGACGCACAACGAATCACTCATCGGGGCTCTGCAAAGCGAGGAGTTCGTGGGCCGCACGGTTCAGGTGCAAGGCCATGAGGTTCACTGAAATGGACGCGCGGCTCAGGCGAATGACATGGACATCATTAAGAAAGACGATTTTGTGCTCAGGCGTAGGGTTAACCTTCATTTCTTCTAAATGTTAATGTTAATGACAATATGCGTAACAAATGCCATGATTTACTCATGTCAACGCTCAACATTACACCGTGCATTAACCACGGCAAGAAAGCCAGGTTTGGCGATGGCTATCTGGGCGTATTGAAGGCTTGCTCAGTAACAGCGCGTTGGGACACAAACGATCCGACTTCGAAGAGAACCTCTGAAATCCGTCAGTCCTAAGGAGTCAACATGATTAGCCACGCCCGAGTAGCCTTTGCCACCATCGCGCTTTTAATCTTTGGTAGTGCTCACGCGCAGTACCCCGAAAAGCCGATCAGGATAGTGGTGCCTTTTGTCCCCGGCGGCGTGTCTGACGTCGTGGCGCGCATGGTCGCCCTCAAGATCACCGAACAGACCGGCAAGGCTTTTTTGGTGGAAAACCGTGGTGGCGCGGGCGGACGTATAGGTTATGAGGCCGGTGCAAAAGCAACTCCTGACGGCTACACCATCACCGCCACCGATGCCACTTACACGATGTTGCCGGGCCTTTTCGGCAACAAACTCCCCTGGGAGCATAGTGACCTGACGCCAATCCTGCTGATCGCGCAGATGCCGTTTGTGATTGTGTCCAAGAGCGACAGCAAGAATAAGACCTTGCCCGATTTAATTTCGCAGGCAAAGGCGAATCCCCAAAAGATCAATTACGGTAGTTCCGGCAATGGAGGCGTAAATCATCTGGTGACCGAATTGTTTTCGCGAAGCGCCGGCATTGCGATGCAGCAAATCCCCTATAAGGGCATGGGCGATGCCGTAGCCGGCCTGCTCGGCGACCAGGTGGATGTGCTGGTGACCGCAATACCAACCGGTCTGCCGCATGTCAGGGGCGGCAAGATGACGGCTCTGGCGGTGACGTCTGCAAAGAGGTCCACTGCGGCGCCGCAGATTCCGACCGCATCGGAGCAAGGCGTGCCTTTTGTTTCTAACAACTGGGTCGGATTCACCGTTCCCAGGGGCGCGCCTCGCGAAGCATACGAATGGCTGACCAAGAGCGTGACGGCGGCAATGGCTGCGCCGGACCTGATTGCGCGCATCCACGCGATGGGCGCTGAACCTAACCTGTTGGTCGGAGACGAGTACGGCAAGATGATCCAGAGCGAGACTGCGCGCTGGACCGAAGTGATTAGGGCCGCCGGCATCAAGGTTGAATAAGTCACGCCTATCATGAGTATCGCCTCAGAACTTGCACTTTTTGTCACCTCAACCCCGACGGAAAATTTGCCTGTTCTCGCTCTTGAGCGCGCCAAGATGAGCCTTGCGAGCACGGTGGCAAGCGCTGCCACCGGTTTTACTATTCCATCGGCTCGAATGATTCGTTCTATCGAGAAGGAAAACGGCGGGGCTGCGCAAGCCACCCTCTGGTTTGACGGCGCGAAACTTTCGGTGGCCTGCGCTGCACGCGTGAACGCAGTGGCTAGTGATGCAGCCGCTTCCGATGACAGCGATATGCGCAGCATCGCTCACATCGGCACCATCGTTTCGACTGCTTCAATAGCGATAGCGGAGCAACGAGGGCGTAACGGTCGGGACGTGCTCGGCGCCATGGTACTGGGCTACGAGATCGCTGGGCGCATCGACGAGGCGCTCACACCCGGGCGCATGCAGCGCGGCTTTCATGGCTCGGTCTCGACGGTGTTCGGCGCTGCAGTCGCCGCCGGAAGGCTGCTGGACCTGACGGCCACGCAGATGACGCATGCAATCGCGCTAGCCGCCACATCGATCGGTGGGCTGGCGATTGCGGCCGACACAAGTTGTGCACGCGAATATCACGCCGGTTTATCGGCGCTGCTCGGCACTAATGCAGCCCTTGCCGCCGCGCGCGGGTTCATGTCTGAAGAAAATTCACTCGAAGCGCCGCGCGGTTTTTTCCAGGCGCTTGGAGGACAGGCGATTGAAGATGTGACTGCCGGCCTGGGCGATTCCTGGGACATAGTGACCGACATGGCCATCAAGCTGATGCCGGGCGGGCACCCGTTTCACGCGATTGCCGAGGCCGCCGCCGGCGCGGCCATAGCCGGCAATGTTGACCCCCGTGACGTTGAAAAAATCACTATCTCGGCCGCACAAATGCGCGATTGGGGCAATAAGACACATCCGCGCGACTTGGTCGGCGCCGCTCACAGCGTGGTCTATTTCGTCGCTGCCTCAGTAGCCGACCGCCGTTTTGACTGGGAGCACATGACCGAAGCAAAGATGAATGACCCTTTGATCGCAGCCCTACAGGACAAGGTGGAGTTTGATCAAAACCCGGCTCCGCTTCCAGACCGCTTTACGCACCGCCATGGCGGCAGTGTCACGATCCAGACCCGTTCAGGCGGTCTATTTACTAACACTTGCAAATCGCCACGCGGCTCGGGCGCACGTGGCATCGAGTGGAGCGACGTCGATGCAAAGTACCGTTACCTCACCTTAAAGTCAGGTCTCGCCGCTTCGCGCACAGCGGAAAGCCTTGAGGTGATTCACGGCTTCGAAAACCTAGTGTCAATGTCGAGATTTACCAAACTTCTGCAAGTCGAATAGCAGAACCAAACACTTGAAGTTAACTCACGCCGATTGACATCTTTCACCTGTCAGTCCATCAATATCTTGTAGACCACCTGGGTGGAGCCCATCACAAAGTACACCGTCTTGCCCACCGACATGAGTTGGGTGGGCGCGGTCTCTAGCAGCAGAGTTGAACGCTTGGTGGTGGCGTTCCAGCTGGAGAGGGCTGATTGCACTCGCTCCAACTTTTCCCGGTACTTCGGGTCGTTGCTGGTTAGGACCTCCTTTGATGTCCGCTCGTTTGGCATCAACGCAACCAATCTTTCAGGGCAACTCGACCGGCTTCGGCCGTTTTTTAACCCTGAAGGAGGAAGCGATGATGAAGACTATCAAAGAGCTGTTCGGCGTTGGCCCTGCAGCTCCCATTCAATGCCCAGATAGTGATGGACCGTTTGTGCCTGCTGCTGACCTGTCGTACCAATTTTGCGAAAAGTTGGTACGCCGCTTGTTGCTCTGGCATGGCGGAATAGCCGGACGCAATCTGCTGGTGCAAGGCCCTACCGGTTCAGGTAAGTCCTCCCTCATCGAGCAGTTCTGCAACCGGTTGGGGATTGCCTTTTTACGAGGGCGATGCCCCGCAAAACAGCGATGATGCAGCGGCTGAGAGACCTGTTTTTAGATGAAGTTGATTGCAAATAATTTTCATCATAAAAGCAAAGAAAAGTCACTGGGGTGGGCCGCGCATCGTGAACAGCGCCTTCGTTGTAAAGCAAAAAATTTTAAATAAACAAAATAAATAGCTGAGATTAGCATATTTAAATATTGCTATTTACTTAAAATATTAAAAAACTTAATTCCATAAAATAATATTTAATAAAATTATATTAAAAGATACATAAAAATTAAATAAAAAAGATTGTCTAGATCATTTACCCGTTTGTAGGGAAAACCATTATAGCTTAGTCTAAATTTTTTACCTATTATTGAATTTTACTGATGTGATCTTTAAAGTTTTTATTTTTGGAGTTTATTTATGAATTACAAATTGAAAGTTACTGGTTTCCTGTTGTCAATCACATTGTCTTTCGCGCCCACCATCACTTTTGGGCAGGCTTATCCAGTAAAGCCAATTAAAATAATAAATACCTTCTCCCCAGGCAGTGTCATTGATATTACAGCAAGGACTATTTCACAAAAACTTTCAGAACGCTGGGGGCAGCAGGTAACTGTTGAGAACCGACCTGGAGGTGGCGGAACTGGGTCAGTCGGCACTGACTTTGCAGCTAAAAGTCCACCTGATGGTTATACTTGGCTTCTTGCACCTAATAGTGCAATGATAATAAGTCCTCACTTTGTTAAAACACCGTTCGATGTATTTAAAGACTTTATTCCAGTAGGACAAATTGCAACTACTCCTTTTTTGTTGGTTGTAAGTACCCAGATTCCAGTTCGCACTGTCCAAGAACTTATCGACTACGCAAAAGCTAATCCCGGAAAAATCAATTACGGATCGTCTGGTAACGGTTCTCCCCAGCACTTAGGAGGTGAGTTGCTTAAACGTGCGGGTGGTTTCGATATGGCTCACATTCCGTACAAAGGCGCTGCACTATCTATCACGGATCTGATAGGGGGAAGATTACAGGTTTTTGTTGGTGCAGCCGGCTCACTATTACCACACATTAGAGAAGGAAAAATACGATTAATAGCTAGTGCCGGAAATAAGAGGTTAGCTAGGTTTCCCGATGTACCTACTATCGCAGAAACTCTTCCAGGTGTTGAAGTTGATGCATGGTTGGGTATATTTTTGCCAACCGGTACTCCAAGAGAGTTGGTACTAAAAATAAATGCAGACGTGGCTGATGTTCTGAGTGTGGCTGAGACTCGCACTGCACTATCAAATCAAGGAATCGAAACGGCTGTTGGTTCTTCTGAAGCTCTCGCGGAGTTGATGAAAACTGACTTTAATCGCTGGGGCCGTGTGATTCGCGAAGCTAATATCAAAGCTGATTAATGAGTTATTTTCTACTGCAATGTACGTGACATGATGCGATGCACCACAAGACACAAAAAATCATTTAACCAATCTAGAAATTTCTGATATAAATGCACAATGCTGTTTTGCGGAAAATCTTGCCAAACAAAGTGCTATTTATATACACTAAATTTAGTTATGAGATGATATATTTCTTTTTATAATATTTTAACTTTATAGGATTATTTGTGACCCAATTAAATGAAAATAATAGCGAATCAGTTGCTATAACAGACGAAACTTTACGAGGGCTTGTCGCTTCAGATCGCGTGAATCGTCGAATTTATCTCGATCAGGCGATATTTGATTTAGAAATTGATCGTATCTTTGGGCGCGCTTGGCTTCTCGTTGGGCATGAAAGTCAAGTTCCTTCATCAGGGGATTTTTTTTGCACTACTCTAGGCCGGTCGCCTGTAGTAATGGTTCGTGCGGAAACAGGACAGGTGAATGTAATACATAACCGCTGCGGACATCGCGGTGCAAAAGTAGTCAATACATTAAGTGGTAACAACAAACGATTTCGTTGTATGTACCACAGTTGGTCTTACAACCTTGACGGAAGCCTATCAAGTGTTCCCTTAAGGGATGGTTTCCCTTCAGATTTTGATCTTAAAGACCGCTCGCGCGGCATGGCTAGCTTACCTTGCGTAGAGATTTATCGTGGTTTCGTTTTTGCAAAAATGAATGCGTCGGGCCCCACTTTGCTTGAGCATCTAGGTGACGCTCGGTTTGCAATGGATGAAATCGCGGATAGGTCGCCTGTTGGTGAACTTGAAGTGTGTGGGGGCATGCACCGCTACTATTTTAAGGGAAACTGGAAACATCAAATCGAAAACCTTGCGGATCAATACCATGCTCCTTTCAGTCACGAGTCTTCTGTGACGCCAGATGGTTACCAATTCAGTCGTCGTCCAGGGGAGAAAGGTACCCGAATAAAAATGCTCAACAAGGATGGAACTCCTGGAACCGAGTCAAAAGGGCAATGGTGGTTCCCTTGGGGGCATAACGCTTGTGGAGCGCAGACGACTGATGGCGACCAAGGAGGCGAAGCATTTGATCGGTACCGCTCCGAGCTCGAGCGACTAAAAGGTGTTGAGCAGGCACGAGATCTGCTAACACACAAACGACATCTAGCCTTTTTTTACCCCAACTTTGATCTTCACATCTTGGCACAAGCAATTCGAGTTGTGCGTCCCATCAGCGTTAATCTGACTGAAGTGCAAATATTTCCGATCAAGCTCAAGGGTGCTCCTGAACAAATGTTCAGCGACACAGTGCGCCTGCTAAATTTAACGCACTCATGCTCATCGTTAGCCCAAACCGACGATGTTGAGGCGTTCGAAAGGATCCAAACTGGCTTGCAAGGTCGTTCTGGAGAGTGGATTCGCATTCAGCGCGCAATTGATCGCGACGTTCCCGACAAAGAACGCGGCGGCATGCTTGGTCCGCAATTTACAGAAGCTGCGATTCGAAATCAACATACCGCCTGGGTTAAATATATGGCTGATTGGCAGTAACTGGAGACTTGACTTGTTGATCTCAAAATTAGAATCTACGTGCCCCACGCCGATTGGGGTGGATGAAATATCGTCATTTGTTCATACTGAACTAGATTGCCTTGATCAGAGGCGTTTCGAAGACTGGATTTCACTTTTCACAGAAGATGGGTATTACTGGGCTCCTGTTGCTGCAGAGCAAAAAAGTCCTCTTGACCACGTATCGCTTTTTTACGATGATGTGCGCACAATGAAGCTCCGTGCTAACCGGTTGAGACATCCACGCATACATGTTCAGGATCCACCATCACGTACAGTTCATTTGGTATCAAATTTTCGTAATTTTGAGACCATTAATAACGATTTAATAAAGTTTAGCTGTAATTTTGTTCTATTTGAGTTCCGTGCACCCCAGGGGCAGCATATTTACGGCGGCACTTATATTTATGGGTTGCGGCGAACACCTGACGGACTTCGAATCGAAGAAAAAAAGGTTTTACTTGTAAACTCAGAGGATATGTTTCCCTCTTTGTCGATCTGGTTCTGAAGAAAATGCGTCACTTGATTTGTATATAAAAAGTAGCAAAACTATTTTAGATGGCTAACCACTGAACGGGAAGAATCATGAAAAGCTTGTCAGTAAAAGAATTTTTTCAACCACGCAGACTAGGTCACGTCAACCTCTGGGTAAGCGACCTACAAAAGTCTGAGCGGTTTTATAACGAGGTCTGCGGACTTACAGTTGAGTTCACTGAGCCCGGACTAGTTGCTACTTTTCTTGGCACTGGACACACTCCGCATGATCTTGGGATGATCGAAAAAACTGACGGCAAGCCACGATATGGTCGGGATGGTCTTTTACAATTACCACCAGGTATTGGTTTCGCCGCTGGACTTAATCATCTGGCTTGGGAGCTTGAGAATGAGGCTGCACTGGTACGCGCATTTAAGGCGTTGAAATCAAATTCTATCGAAGTAGACATGACCGTAGATCATCAGGTCGCGCACAGTGTATACATGACAGATCCAGATAAGAATGTTGTGGAATTTTATTGCGATACTGTGCGAGATTGGCGTAAAGTACTTAAGGGATCAATGGATCTGATAACATCAGAATGGGATCCATTATCGGCAGAAGGATTTACCGACGGGAGATACGATACGAGTCCGGAAATTCGTATTGTTAGTGAAGCTCCAATTCATCCGCAGAGAATTACACATGCAGTTCTAGAAACTTTGAATGTGTCTAAATTAGTAAAATTTTATACTAGTGTTGGCGGATTAAATGTTGTTGATGAATTACTTGATGGTGATATTGTACTTCTCGGTGCATCGCACAATGCTTATCAGTACAGTTTGGCGATTTGCAAAGGAAGTAGTGCAGGCTACCATCATGCATCATTTGAACTTAATGGGGAATCTGCGCTTGATGCGGCAGAAAATTCAATAAATGCGATGGGAATAAAAATTGAAGCCCGAATAAATGCTCCTTGGAAAAGATCTTTCTTTTTAAAAGATCCAGATGGAATGCTCAGTGAATATTACGTAAGTCGTCCAAATCTACGTTTATTTGAAGAAATAAAAAAAATATCATCATTGCCACACCCTTATTTAATCTAAATTAAAGATCCTTGTATTCGTCATGGACTTACCTCGGCAGCAAAGTATCGGCAACGACTTCCACCACTTCGACCGCAACGCGAAGCACCATGGCTGTGGTCAGTCCTGCCACAAGGCCATAAAAAATGGTGGTGATCACGCCGGCCATCAGGCCGCTTGCGATGCCGATCGACCCGACCAAAAAACCGGCGACCAGGGCTAGTTTGCGACCATGCATAGCGACGAATTCAATGGCAGGGTATTTTCTCATTTGAACTGCTTGTCTTTCAAAGTAAGGCTGATTCGCGTATCACGTTGCGCCCGGCGAGACGCCCCGAGACAAAAGCCCAGCCGATATGGTGCCCATGCCCTTCGAGTAGCACGCCGCCCTGCCCAGTAGAACCGGCTGCATACAAACCGGGAATTGGCACATCACCCTCGCCAAGCACCTGCAGCTGCGTGTTGACGGCAACTCCACCTTCGGTGATCGTTACGTAACCGCGCACAGGACCCAATGCGTAGAACGGCCCCTGCTGTCCGGCACCCGCTTCGTCCAGCGACGCTTGTAGTGCCGCAGGTGAAGCACCAATACGCTTGGCCAAAGCTGCCAGCGTTGGCGCTTCAGCGTAGACGTCCTTGCGTGAATTACGGTAATCGTTGAGATAGGCGTAGGCAACGCCAGGCGCTGTCGATACGAAGTTCGGCCAGGCTTGCAGTTGCTGCGCACATGCCGCTCCAAACACAATGAATCCAAGGTTGTCCGGTGTGAGAGGTAGTTGCTGTGCGATATTTTTCATGTCAACCGCGATGCGTTGGCCTCGTGGGTCTACAAGGACCGCACCAAAGCGAAAGAGGGTTGGCTCTGGCCCAAGCGCCGTGGTTATGAACTTCATAACGAAAGGCCGCATCAACCAATCCGGCAACAGTCTCCAGCCCCAACTGATGGCCCGCGCAAAGACACGGTGCGGCGGTAGTCGGTGCATCCACGAAGCCGGGGCGGGCACAAAGCGCATTCGCGGCCCGTTGCAATGGCCACCATTAACGATGCGAGCGCCATGTTTCACTGCGAGTGAAATACCGTCTCCGGTGGACAAGTCATTGACCGGCGCAGCGTTGACGATCTCCGGCTTAAAGAACTGAGACTTCAGTTCTCTGCCGCCCGCAAAATCACCGGCGGCTAAAACGACGCCTCGTTTTGCAGCAAAGTTTTCGGTCTCGCCGTTGATGTGATTGGCCTGCACCCCCGTCACCCTGTCACCGTGTCGCACCAGATCGGTCACGCGCCAACCGCAGAGAATGGTCACGCCGAGCCGCTTGCACTCACGCATAAGGTGGTAGCCATAAGAGCTCGCGCTCGGGACTACGTTATGCATGCGTGGCGCGCGGTGAGGTGGTTCCGGATTAGGTCCGACGAACTCAACGCCCAAGTCCATCAGCCATTGGATTGTGTCGGGAGACTCGTCAACTAGGATGCGGCGCAACGCCAGATTGTCGGTATCGCCTTTGCCCGCATTGAAAAGGCCAAGGTCCTCGAAGTGCTGGTCAGGCCCATCTACCACTCCAGCGCGACGTTGGTGCGGCGTGTTGCTGGCCGTGAACGACCCTACCGACCAAGCCGTGGTTCCGCCGATACGCTCGCCCTTTTCAAGCACGAGCACTTTTCCCCCGCCGCGGGCAGACTCAATCGCAGCAGCCAAGCCAGAGCCACCGGCCCCCACAATGACGACGTCCCAATCGAGACGGCTCATGTGACCTCCTCTTGCTGCACCACGCGAAGTGGCGTCGCGTTAAGCGCAGTACGCGCTGCCGTCTTGCCAAAGACAAGCGCCTTCACCAAAGACGAACCCGTCATGTAGGCTTCGCCATGAAAGCCGCCGACAACCTCACCAGCGGCAAACAGGCCCGCGATCGTCTCGCCATACACATTCAGCACAGCCATGCTGGGATTAACACACAGGCCTGCGTAAGTGGAATTGATTGAGGCCGTGCAGATGTAGCCATAAAACGGTGCGGACTGAACAGGAACCAGCTCACCGTATTCGTGCGCCAGAGCCTTACGCTCGAAGCGACTATCCTTTCCTGTTGTCGCTATATCGGCGTTGTAAGTGTCAACCACATCCTGCAATGTGGCAGCGTCCAGGCCTGCAAGCGCTGCAAGACCAGAGAGGGTGTCAGCCTGAATGATTCGGCCTTTCTTCATTGCTGCGTCGAAGTCGAACGAAGGCACCCCAGACACGCTTTGCGACATGATGTTCTGGTCAAAAATTTGCCAAGCTCTCGCCGATGGCTGCCGTAAAACGGCCTGGCCAAGTGTCTTGTATGACCGCGATTCCGCAATAAAGCGCTCGGCTTTCAAATTAACGGCGATGGCGCCGCGATAGACCGGTAACAACGTGGTGTGTGGCTCCGCTTCGTCCACCTCTATGTAGCTGCCGAAGGTACTTTTAACAAAACCAAGGTCAGCGAACCCAGCACCATGTTCCCAGCCCATCATCAGCCCGTCACCTTCATTGCCCTTGCCGCCTGCACGTAACGCCGAAAGAATCTCTGGCACAAAGAGCTTGAGAAGTTCCTCGGATCGGCTAAAGCCACCCGTAGCGAGGATCACGCCATGACGGGCGGTCACAGTGACTGTCTTGCCTGCAGACTCCATCATCACTTGGTCAATGGGTCCACCGCTGCGGCTGCGGCGCAGGCGTTTTGCGCGCGTCCCGGTCAAGATGCGTACGTTCGACTGGGCACTGAGTGCCGTATTCAATAGACGCAGTGCAACACCAGGATGGCAAGGGTGACTGCGGGGAACTGATTGTCCGGAAGACAACTGGACCGCCGAGAACACAACGCCATGTCCTCGCAGCCAGTCGTACTCATTCAACTGTTCATTGACGTACAGGTCAACCAGCGCGGTGTCCGCCTCACCGCCGCCTACAGACAATAGATCATGGCGTAACCGCTGCTCACTGTCATCGATACCCTGTGCGCGTTGTTGATCCGTACCGGCAAAAGCGAATGAGCCGCCACTCATGACGGTACTGCCTCCTATCGAATCCATCTTTTCTATCATCAGGACTTCGGCGCCCAACGCAGATGCCTCCAGTGCGGCACGATGCGCGGCAAGGCCCGAACCGACGATCACAAGGTCTACAGGTTGTTCGATGTTCATCGATGAACCTCATTCCACGGGCTGAATTTTGGCGCGTTCGACCACTTCCTTCCAACGTACGAGTTCGCTCCGATAGAAATTGCTGAACTCATCGACGCTTGTGATCACGGGGTCAGCACCAATTCGCACAATCTGGGCTGAGATGTCTGGCATACGGAGCACCTTGGTAATAGCTGCGTTCAGAGTAGCAACAGTCGTGGGTGGCGTGCCGCCAGGCGCAAAAATGCCTGACCACGAACTCACGTTATCGTCAAACAAGCCGCTCTCACTCGCAGGCCGAACATCCGGCAAGCTACTGACAGGCTTGTTCCCCATGATGGCCAGCGCCCGCAGCCGCCCACTGGTAATGTGCATCTTGACTGAAGGTAGATCGGAAAACATCACTTGCGTGTCCCCGGCAACCAGTGATGCGCTGGCTGGAGCGCTTCCCTTGAAGGGAATCAATGTCAAGTCAACGCCGGTCTTGAGCTTGAACAACTCGGCCGCCAACTGGGTTGATGTGCCAGCCACCGCGACGTTCATATCCTTAGGCTTTGCGCGCATGAGTGCCACCAACTCCTTCAAATCGCGCACTGGTAGGGCGGCATTCACCACAATCACGAAGGGCTGCGAAAAAATCTGTGCAACTGGTTGAATGTCTTTAATCGGATCGTACGGAACTTTGCGAAAAACACTGGGATTCATGGTGATTCCCAGTGGGTCCATCAGGATCGTATAGCCGTCTGCCGGTGCTTTCGCCAACATGCCTTCGGCGATGAGGCCAGCTGCGCCAGGCCGGTTCTCAACAACAACAGGTACCTTGAGTTCATCGGACAAGCGGGGTGCCAGCAAGCGAGCAACAATGTCGGTGCCACCACCTGCGGCGTAACCTATCAAGATTCGTATTGGCCGATTGGGGAAGTCGGCCCAGGACACTCCGGGCAACGCCATCAAGGCGCAAATTGCGGTCATGGCAGCGGTGACGAGTCTTCTCTTCGTATTGAACATGTTTGTCTCCTTTGTGGGGGTTATGATTAATAGGTTTGCGATCTGCGCCGCTTCAGTCCTGTCGGTTTTTGTTTGACTTATCCTTATTCGGGTTTGATTTGCGCGCGTTGCAACACGCTTGCCCATCGGTCAGCTTCACTCTTGATCCAGTCACCAAAAATTTGAGGCGTGCTTGCCATCGGTTCGATGTTCTGTGCAGACAGCCGCGCCTTGGTATCAGGCGAGGCTAAGGCCTTTGCAATAGCCTGATTGAGCTGCGCAATGATCGCGGGCGGCGTGCCTGTCGGCACCAGAATCCCCCACCAAGAGCCCAGTTTTGCGTCTGGCAACGGCACCCCAGCCTCAGCGAAAGTGGGAACCAGCGGCATCACGTTGGCCCTCTTGTCGCCAGTTATGGCAAGCGCCCGCAGCTTGCCCGCGGCAACCATTGCCTGCACACCCGAAAGTCCACTGATGACGAAGTCGATCCGCCCAGAGGCAAGGTCGATCACCGCTGGGCCAGCACCCTTATACGGAACATGGGTGGCCTCAATATTCTGACTTGCCTTCAGCAACTCAGGCACCAGATGTGTGGTGTTCCCAGCGCCCGCCGAACCGAAAGTCACCTTGCCCGGGTTCTTGCGAGCAGCAGCCACAAGATCGGCTAAAGTGCTGTAAGGAGATCCGGCGTTGACCACCAGTACCAGAGGCGCAGCAGCCACCATCGAAACTGGAACGAGCTCCGTCTTCGCGTCGTAGGGCAGCGTCTTGTACAACGCCGGATTGACAGATAAGTTGATGTCGCCAAGCAAAAGCGTATAGCCATCAGCCGGCGACTTTGCAACCGCCTGCGCGCCGACGATAGCTCCTATGCCAGGCCGGTTCTCTATCACGATGGCCTGCCCGAGCGCTTCCCCAAGCGGCTGTGAGATCACCCGCCCGAGGATGTCAGTCGGTCCGCCTGCTGCGTACGGAATGATGAGTTTGACTGGTTTGGTCGGCCAGGACTGAGCAAGCACGGTGGATGGAACCAATGTGATTGCCCACAGTGCGGTGACGAAGACCATGGCATCGCGGCGCGGTTTAAAAGTAGTCATGCAGATTCCTTAACAGTGCGGTCGAAAACAAAATTTGAGCCGATATCGCCCTGCACGACGGGCAGGCTCATGCGGCCCACTTTCTCTATCTCAATGGTGACGATATCCCCGGCCACCATGGGGCCGACACCGGCAGGCGTGCCTGTTGCGATCAGGTCGCCTGGATAAAGCGTTGACGCAGTGGACGCCAAAGCGATCATTTCGCGGATGCCCACAATCAAATCTCGCGTGTTGGCATGCTGGCGAAGTTCGCCGTTGATCCACAGCTTCATGTCCAATTGCGTCGGGTCGCCAACCTCATCCGCAGTCACGATCCAGGGCCCCACAGGTGTGAAGGTGTCATACGACTTCCGAAATACCCGCTCTTCCTTGCCTCGAATGGTCATGTCCATCAGGCAGGCGTAACCAAAGACGTGGTCCAACGCGTTGTCCACTGAGATGTTGCGACATTCTTTGCCGATCACGACGGCCAGTTCGCACTCATGGTGGATTTCACGGTTAACAAGTTTCGGCAACACGACTTGATCACCCGCTCCGCACAGCGACGAGCTAGCCTTCAGGAAGTACCCCTGCACATTAGCAAAGCCGGTGGACTTCATCTCCGTGGCATGGTCGTGATAGTTCACGGGATAAGCCATCAACTTGTTAGGCCATGGCACAGGCGTTTCGAGTTTGACGCTGGCAAGTGGAATTGGCATTGCAGTAGCCGCAAGGTTTTCAAGCTGCGGGCGCAGCGTGGTGAAGTTGCGAATCAGACGATTCATTTCGACGGATGGCCAATCGCCTTCGCCGGCACCAACCACTGCGCTCACATCGAACACGTCTGTGCCCTTGACAAGGCCAATACGGCCTCCGTTGTATCTGACAAGTCTCAAAATAGGTCTCCCAGTTGCATTTTGTTCAAACTTCTTGAGCTCACGCGCCGGCCGGCTTCTGCCGAATCCGTGCTTTACCGACAGGCGCAGATTGAGAAGCCGCCATCGCTTTGGTGAAGCGTCGTGGGTCTCCGCCCAGCGCCACGGTGATACGCAGAGCCGCATCCAAGAGGAGCTTGCCAAAGCGTTCCACAGCAGCGTCGTCATAACGCGTCGCCAGGCCACTCAGCGTGATGGCGCCCTCTAGCTCACCTTCGGCATTGAATACGGGAGCCGCCACCCCGCCCATCTCAAGCGCAATAGCGCCTCGAGAGATGCCCAGCATGCACTCGCGTACATCGTCCAAAGCTGGCGCCGGCGTTTCACCAAAGGCAGACAGAATCAGCCCCCCAGCACCCTTCGAGATGGGTAGCAAGTCGCCAGGCCTAAAGTGATCTCGCACCGGATCCGGTGAATCGACTCGGTACAGGCATAGCCGACTGTCTTTAAAGCTCACATGAAACCCGGCGCTCTCGTGCGTTGCGTCGACAAGTTGTCGCAGCACGGGAACGATGATGTCCTCGGGACGAACCGCTGCTTGGTAAAGACGACCCAAGCGAAGCGGTGCGGGGCCGATGTGGTAAGCGCCGCCGCGTGTTCGTCCAAGGTAACCCAAGCGTTCTAACGTCTGTGCGATGCGCAGTACCGTGCTTTTGTACAGGCCAGTTCGATCTGCCAATTGGGCCAGTGTTAGCGTGTCAATACCGTCATTGAAGGCCTCAAGAAGGGCAAACGCGCGTTCAACAGCCGCGATGGTCCGAACTTCGTTATCGTCCGTGATTATTTTGGTCATGCCTGTGTGCCTGTGAATCCTCTGATGCGGTCGCTCATTGCGGCCGCCTGCTCCTCATTTAATACGCTGCCCCGCCAAGCGACATGGCCGTCGGGGCGAACCAGCGTTAGCGGCGCGCCGTAACAAAAGGCAATCGCGCTTTGGTCGTCAGAGCTGGCCACTTGATGGGTCAACGGGACGCCCTTCGAGACGATGGCGTCCGTCAATCGCTTGACAGTATTTGTGGCGCCACCAGCATCCACCAGCACAAAGCCTCTTCCAAACCAGTCTAGGGTGGAGCGACCGTCTGCCAGCCAAACATGCGGCGCGCGCGCACCTGGCTGGGCCGTTTGCGTGTAGAGCATCACCTCTTGCGGGGAAAGTTCTGACCAGGACGCGCCAACGTCATCACCAAGCGCAAGATGGACGCTCAGACGCTGCCATTCGCGAAGCATGGTGGTGGTGAGTTCGGTGCCGTCTTCCAGGCGCGCCCGTGGCGGCACAATTTGCACTTTTTCACCTTGACCATGCGTCGCCATAAACTCCGGTTCGCACGATTCAGACGCCACGATGGGTGAGCCCGCATACACGTAGCCCAAGTCGATGCCGAGCTTGTACCATTCGCGGAGCATGGTCGCAGCGAACCGACGTCCGGTTTCATAACGCAGGCGCGCGCCCTCGTAAGTTGGCTCAAGCAGTCGCGCATTAGGCTTTGGTGAGAGAGTCCGCAGGAGGTTGCCAGAGGCCTCTCGCACTGCGCGGAGGGCAACAGGCCTGCGCTCGGTCTCATAGGTGTCCAGCAATGCACGGCCCGACCAGCCGCAAAGCGCGGCGTCAAGTTTCCAGGACAAGTCCACCGCATCGGCAATGCCCATATTCATTCCGAATCCACCCGTCGGTGATGTCACGTGCGCAGCATCACCCGCTAGGTAAACGCGGCCTCGGTGGTATGCATCCGCCACAAGTTCTCTGCGCGCCCATGGCACGATGGACAGAATTTCGTAAGCCGGGGCATTGGCCCCCAGAATGCGGTCGATGGCAAAGCGCGCATCAGCCTCACCGCGTTCGACCTTCTCTTTGCTACCGATGATGGACAGTCGCCACAAGTCTCCGCCGTTGATCGCCACCACGGTGGCCCAAGTACCCTCAGGCCCGACGAAGATGTAGCGATAACCCAGACGCACATGGCCATGACCGGACAGACCGGGGCAACGAAATAGCACATTGGTTGTGTAGGTCAGCGTGCCCAACCCACTCATTCCAATCCCCATTTGCTGGCGCACCGTGCTATTGGCGCCATCGCAGCCTACTAAGTACTGCGCACGAACGTTGACCACGCCGCTCTTTTGCATGATGCGTGCTGTCACGTGCGATTCATGGTCAACAAAAGACTCCAGGGTGCACTCGTAGGCGAGATGTACGCCCGCCTGAGAAGCTGCGAAGTCCCGTAATATCGGGTCGAACATATTTTGCGGACAGCGAAAGCGTGCCTCCGGGCTGGTCGAAGTGCGCCGCTCCTCAGCACCGCCTGATGGCGTCGCGAACTCCTCACGACCCAACTCATAACCATCGAACGAGGTCAGGTACACCATATCCTGCGGGTAGTCCTTGGGATAACCGCAATGACGGATGTTGTCAGTCAGGCCCCAGCGACGGCAGAACTCCATGGTGCGCACATTAACGCCATCCATCTTGGGCTGGATGATGGCACCGTCGGTCTTTTCAACCAGCATTGTTCGAATACCGCGCCAACCTAGGTCACCCGCTAGCGAGAGTCCAACAGGCCCGCCCCCAATGACAAGTACGTCAGTCTCGATCATTTGATCTTCGGCCACGCTGGTTTCAACCGCTAATCCAGCTTCATTGACCATGGGCCAGCACCCCCGACATGTCTTCGGTCCTCAGAAAACCCAAACGCTCTTGCATACGCGCATCGGACACTGAAAACAAGGTACTTCGCACGCCCTTCGCAAAGTGCTGAACGGGAAGCCAGCCAGGCAGCGCCAAGACGTCACCGCGCGCCCATCTGAAAGTCTGCCCGCCCACACAAGTCTCACCGTGACCTTCAACCACCGCCACGATCTGATTTTCTGTGCTCCGATGGTTTGACGTCGATGCGCCGGGGGCGAGCATAGTCATTGCGAGCTCCATCGTCAGCAGGCTGGGGGCATCGAGAACGACACGCGCTATCTTGCCACCTTGGGATTCGGCCATTTGCGCCAACAGCCTTGCCTCCACTTGGGCCCATGGAAAACACAGCTCTTTTGACTGGTTGGCGCGATCGGGCTCTTGGAAACCCTGCGGCCAGTGTTCCATGAACATTGGCTCCAGCATCTGCACTAAGGGGACGTCTAAGAAGTCGATCCAGTAAGCGTCACTTGGACCATCATTGGCATGCCCATGCCACATATTTCCGGGCGTGAGCACCACGTCATTAATTTTCATGTCCAATCGCTCACCGTCGACAACTGTATAGACATCGGGACCGACCTCCAATACAAGGCGCAAGGCGTTGGGCGAGTGACGGTGGGAGCGTGCCTGCTCTCCAGGGCGGATCATCTGATAAGCACTTACAAGAGTTCGCAGTGTCGCGTAATGATTACCCTCAATCGGGTTGACCAGGAATAAATTACGCCGTTCCGCAAGTTCGGTAGAGATCAGCGGCGCTGCCGCGTCCAACCCTGCTTGAGCTTCAGTCCATTTCCAATGAGTGGACTTAAAACTCACGCGCGGTTCCTGCCAGAGCGACGCTTCCTTCTTGTTCCAGCCGGCGCGCATTGCGAGACTTGCAAATGCAGAGTTAAGGCTGTCCAAGCCAGCAGAGAGATCAAAATTTTTCAGTGTCATGAGGTCACTAATTTCGTTATTTTTTCGGAGGTCATGGGTATCCATCCGTTGCCGTTCAGGACGCAACCCCCATCGTTTTTTGCCCACTTGCGAAGCTGTTCTTGACCTGTGCAATGTGCTGAGCTGCCCTCCAAGCAAAGACAATTGCCGGACCCAGCGTGATACCGGGGCCCGGGTAAGTCCCACGCATGACAGAACCCATGTCATTGCCGCAGGCGTAAAGGCCTGGAATCGACAGCCCATCGGCGCCAAGTACTTGGGCATCTAGGCCAGTCCTTAAACCTACGGTCGTTCCAATGGAGCATGGCTGCACGGCCACCGCATAAAAGGGGGCATTTTCGATTGAGCGCATGCACGGGTTGGGTTTTTGGTCCGGATCACCATTAAAACGATTGAACGCACTAGCGCCGCGGCCAAATGCAGTGTCAACGCCAACGATGCAGTCGACATTGTGGGTAGCAACACTGCCCACCAAACCGGCCGGATCCACGCCAATGAGCCGCGCCAACTCGTCCAAACTGTCGGCACGTCGCAAGTACCCCGCATCCACAAAAGGCTGCAGGCGCGGATACAGCGGCTTGATCAGCCCCAGGCCGTAGGCCTTGATAAAACGGTGGTCACAGATGAACCATGCTTGCGGTGGCGTGCCTACGGTAGACGGCGCGTGCACCGTCTGGTCGCGGTACATGGCCATGACCAAGTCATGATAGGAGTCGGCCTCGTTCGCGAAGCGCTTACCTGCAGCGTTCACCGCAATCAGCCCGGGCTTGCCCCGATCCATGTGGCCGTGAATCCAAACAGTCTCGGTGCCGTCCGGATTCTTCTTAACCGAAGCGGGCGACCAGTAAGCCGGACTTTCAACGTTGCGACTAACCTCTGCACCAATCGCGCGCGCTGCCCGCACGCCTGCGCCCTTATTACCAGAGAACGCCAGTGAGTGCCGGTGTGGAAAACGAGTCATGAACTCCTGCCTAGCATCCAAATCTTGCGCAATACCACCGGTTGCTAGAACCACACCGTTGCGCGCGCGGATAGCTTTAGGCCCAGCAGGGGTCTCCACGATAGCTCCCGTGACGCGGCCGTCTTCACGCACTAGTTCCAAAAGTGAATGCCTGACATACATCGGAACACCCGCCTTGATGAGGCTCAGCATGAAGCGGCCTACGAGCGCATTGCCAATCAAAAGCCGGGTACCACGCGGATGAGTCAGGCGAGAGACTAGGTGCGGAATAATCGTGCCCAGCGTTTGTTTCAATGCACGCCATGATGCGTATGGTCGCAGCAATATCTGCACATCACGTCGACCGACCATCATGCCGCCAAAGGTGAGATAGATGGGGCGCGGTGGGCGCAGCATGGCGAAGTGCTTACCCAGCAGTCGACCATCAAAAGGCAGGGCAGACAAGTTTCGACCGTAGCTGGAGCCGCCTGGCGCGTCCGAGTGGTAATCTGGATTCATCGCGTGCTGGAAACGCACATCCGTATCGCGCTCCAGAAAGTCCAGTGCGTCGGAGCAACCCTCTAAAAATGCACGCATCAAGGGTTCGTCTAGACGCTCGCCCAATTCGTTGCGCAGGTACCGCCAGACATTCTCTGCCGGCTCATCACGGCCATTGCGCGCGATGAGAGAGGCCCCAGGGACCCAGATCGAACCGCCGGATGTGGCCGTGGTTCCGCCCAGCAAGTCAGACGATTCACAAAGCAAGGCCTTCATTCCGCACGCGGATGCCGACAAAGCCGCCATCAACCCAGCAGCACCGGAACCGAAAACGAGTACATCCGTTTCTTCGTCCCAGTGAGTGCGCGCCGCGCCCTTTGAAAACGCCGTCATCAAGGAGCCACCCGATCCATCATTCCAGACCGCACTTTGTTGATGTCGTCGGCGGCACGCAGCCCCATGACTGAAGACTTGATCAGACCACCGACATAGCCGACGGCACTGCCGACTGGCCCTCCTTCTAGCCCACCTGTGGTGGCACCTGCTGCGTAAAGGCCAGCGATCGGTTGTCGCTGTTTATCGAGCACGCGGGCTTGGTCATCAATCAGTATCCCCCCCATGGTGTAGGTCACACCAGCGCAGGCGGGCAGGGCATAGTACGGCGCTGTGTCAATTCGGTAAGCCTCGAATTTTGAGGTCGAGCGAGGTGGACTTAAGGTCTCTGGTCGGCCGGACAACACAGCTTCGTTGTACCGCGCCACGCTATTTTTAAGGGCTTCCTCGTTGATGCCCGCCAGCTTCGCCAGCGCAGACAAAGAATCGGCCACGTGCACAGTGCCGCCATATTCGCGCAGGCGAGGGTTGGGTGCTTGCATATTAATGGTGCCACGCTCATCCCATATTTTTTGATCGGCGATGGCGAAGGTTCCCAAGGGGTCGGGCTGCGCTGCAATCGCGTTGGCCATGCTAACGCCGCCATCCCCTTCATTGGTGAATCGCTGCCCTGAACGGTCCACCAATACCCCCGCCGCCGCCACGAAGTCAAGCCACAGGTGCGGCCAGAGTTTCTCATTGCTGAAAGCATCGGCCGAAAGGATGTGCCCATAAAAACCGCGCAACTCCGTCAAGGCAGCCCCTGCTTCGCGCGCCATGCGCAAGCCATCACCAAAGCCTGTTCTGGCATTGCGCTGAAATACCTTGTCTGGGTCCGGTGTGATGGCCTCAGCTAGCAGGCTAGACGATGTCTGAAAGCCGCCATCAGCAACAACGGTAGCCGCAGCTTCAACGCAAAATCTCCCGCCAGCGGCGTTCTCGCCATAGACTCCCGTGCAACGAGAGTCGTCCATACGTAATTTTTTTGCACTCATGCCCCTCATCACGTGGCCGCCAGTCTTGGCCAGTGCCGTCTCGAGTGTGCGAAGCAACACATCGCCACCACGCCCTTCCCACCCGCGGTTTTGCGGGTTCACAGTGGGCGGTGCCAACGTAAAATCGTGGTACGCCTGAGCACCCCGTACGAAGCGTAGACCCTGCTCCTGAAGCCAGCGTACAGCCCTGAGCGCATCGCTTGCAACAGCATTCGCTTGTGCGGGCTCAGCAGTACCGCCTGTCGCATCGTTGATGTAGCGCGCTAACTCAGCTGGCGGCGTTGTCACACTGTTCAGTGCACAGTGAAAAATACCGGCAGTCAGGCGTGAGTTGCACAGGTAACGATCTTCTGCCGAACGTTCAAAGACAAGTACATGGGCACCGCCCTGCGCTGCACGTGTCGCAGTCACCATGCCAGCGATACCACCACCGATCACGGCGACGTCACACCGCAGAATTTCAACATCGCTCATTGCACTTCCTTTTGTCAAAGAGACGGGCAGTTATCGCGAAACCAACTTAGCGTCGCGCGCGGCATGGGCATAGTAGTCAAGCTGGGTCTTCACAGCCAGGCGGAATTCAGCGGGTGTGCCGCCAACCACATCGCAGCTCATCGAGGCGACGATGCGTTTTTCACATTCGACATGTTGAACATGGCAGTCACCTCTGCGTTGATCTTTTGCACCACCAACGATGGCATGTCAGCAGGACCCCCAGAGCCCATATCAAAGCGAGACGCCTGAAAATCCAGGCAGACCACTCTCCGCGATGGTGGGAACTTCATGCGCCCCTTGCCTTGTTCAACGGTTCACCACAGCACAAAATAGAACGGCAGACCATTTTTTTTGGCAGACTAAATTATTTAAGTTAGATTGTCAACAAGACAATCTAACGCCCCATGTTCGCGGTGTGGCAATGGGGGCAAATGATGTCGTACATGGGGGGCTCCTGTGCGGCGTGAGCGTGTGGGAGCATGGTACCCAGCTCATGCGGTGGGTGGTGGGGTGTGTGCGAGCGCTGCTGAAACTTTATGGCTGGTCAGGGTCAAGGCTTGAGCCTGGGAGCTGGGGCTTTTACAGGCTGCATGCGCGCCGGCTGGCCGGTCGACCGCGCCAGAGCGGCTGCTTGTTTATTTGCCCACCTCGCTCAAAGTGGCCACCACCCGGTCTGACAAGGTCTCAAAGCTGGTCAGCGACACCTTCATGACCCTGACAGTCTTGCCCTTTTGGTAGACCAGTTGCAGCGTTTGGCCGTGCTGGCGGTGGCTGAGGATGTGGTCTAGCTCGGTGGCGATGGCGCGTTTGCGCAGGCCGTCGGGGCTGACCAAGTGGGTGTTGGCGCGGCTTGAGCTGCCGTCTTTGTAGGGGCGGGGCTCCGTTTCAAGGTAGAGGGCGATTGGGGTTTTGGTGTCCTCATTGTTCAAAGACTCGAGCCGGGTGATGGCCTGTGAGGCGTCTGGGAAGAGCCAGATCGCCTTCTCGGAGCCATCGTTCAAGAAAAGCAGGTTTCGAATTTCAGTGCTTTTGCTTTCGTAGTGGCTGCCATCCTCTTTGGGGGCGACGATATTCATGACCAGGATGTTCGGCCCGGCGTCGATGTGGCTGGTGCGAATGTCGAGTGGCACCGCCTTGGCAGAGGCGCTGTGCTCGCTGGCGGTGCTGCCTGCTGCAATGCCCACTGGTGGGTCGACCGTTTCACGGCCGCGCCCCCGCATGTCTGGCAAGAGCTCCCAGACCATGACGGCAAGCAGCAGCAGGGTCAGCAAGGCCGGCAGCAGGGTGTTAAAGCGCTGGAGTCGCAGGAACAGGCGTTGGGTGTTCATGGTGGGGCTTTCGTCGGGGGTGGCTTGCTGTTTCAGGCTGGGCGGGCGGCGCTCAAGGCCTGGTCGCTGGCTGTCAGGGTTTGCAGGTGCAGGGCCACGGTTTTGTCCATGGGCTCGGTGTAGCCGCCGGCCAGGTTCCAGGCGACGGGGGTTTGGTGCTCTAAGCAGGCGGCAAACACGCCTTGGTCGCGCCAGCCCATTTCGTCAAAGCTCAGGTAGCCGCTGCCGTAGGGGTCGCCCTCCCAGGCGTCGGCGCCGGCCTGGTAGAGCACCAGGCCCGGGCGGTGGCGCTGCAGCAGCTCGTGGGTGTAGGCCGCCCAGCCCTCAGCCTTGAGGCCGGCTTGGGCATGGCCTATGCCTTGGTCGCGGGTGATGTTGATGACGCTTTTGCCCAGGCGCAGGGCTTGGATGCAGCTGTCGGTGCCGTCGCCGTAATGGGCGTCGCCGTCAATGATGAGCACTTTTTTGACGCCGCTGGCCAGAGCCATGCGCGCGGCAATCACCAAGCCGTTGAAGGTGCAGTAACCAAAGTTGCTGTCGTAAGACGCATGGTGAAAGCCTTGCGAGGCCGAACAGGCGATGCCACCGTTTTCAAGCGCGTGTTCGGCCGCGGCCCACAGGCTGGCGCTGCTGTAGGCCAGGGCTTGGTTGATGGATGCGCTGCGGGTGCCAAAGCCGTTGCTGGCCTTCAGTGCCAGAACCGCGTCTACATAGCTGGCTTTGTGGGCGAGCTTGAAATCGGCCGCAGTAAATGGGTCAGGTTCCACCACTTGGCGCTTGGCGCCGGCAATGAAGGCGGGCAGTTTTTGTATGGAAATAAAGGCATGGTCGGCCACCTGTTTGGGGCTGTAGAAGATGGGGGTGCGGGGCAGGGTGGGCGCGCTGGACATGGTTTTTGGGGTGGGGAGTGGTTTTTAATTTGACAACACGCATTGGCATGTTGACAACAACAATTATCGCTGTCACAATGACAGTTGTCAATGTCAGTATGCAGCCCGCAGGCGGCATGCACAACAGGAGGTCAACCCTATGAACAAAACGATAGAAAAGCTGCGCCACGACTTTCAGGGCGGTGCCGAGGCGCTGATTGACGCCGCCCAACTGCTGGTGAAAAAGCTCAGCCTGGCGCAGGAGGGCAGCGAGGGCAATGAACGGTTGCTGCGGCACTATGTGTCGATCGGGGTGGTCGACAAGCCCCTGCGCGAGGGGCGCGACGCGCTGTATGGCTTTAGGCACCTGGTGCAGTTTGTGGCCGCTCGCCGGCTGCTGACCGAGGGCTTTTCATTGGCGCAAATTGCCAAGTACACCGCGGTGGTGGCCACCGACGACCTGGCTCGCTACCTTGAAAAAACCGACCGCAAGAGCGAGGCCGAGCTCTTGGTGGCGGCCTTCCGTTCAGAAGGTGCCAGCCGCAGCTCGCCGCCCGCAGCTGCCACGCGCAAGGCTGCGCCACCCAAGCCGCTGTCCAGCCTGTCCACCGGCATGGGCATGGTCGATGTGATGCACGAAATGCGCGAGATGGAGCAGCGGGTGAATGCGCAACTCAGGGACTTGCAGACCAAGGTGCACGACATGGTGGAAGGCGCCTTGCGCGGCGCGGGCTCGCGTGTGGAGGTGCAGCGCATAGACCCGGTGGAACTCAAGGTGGCCGTGCGCAAGCTGGCCGAGATGATGGAAGAGGCCACCCAGCGCTTTGACCAAATGTTGCACAAGCCCATGCTGATGATTGAAAAGCAGATGGAACAGCAGCGCTACTTGTTTGAGCAGGCGCACAAGCAAAAAGATTTTCTGGAGAACATGTTCGAGAAGTTGCTGCATGAGCAACGTGACGAGCTCAGGCAGTTCTTCGGGCGTCAGGCACAGCAACTTGAAGAGACGCGGCACATGCAAAAAAGCTTTTTTCAAGACGTGATGTGTAGGCTGAACATGCTTGAAGCCGAGACGGCCGCAAAGCTTGACGCGATTCAAAGTCATATGCAGGCCCAGGCCAGCCTGCCCCCTCCTTAAGCCCCCATACCCCCCCTTAACCCCCCCAAAGAAAGAAGGTACCCCATGAAAATCGTGATCAACCCCATTCGGCCCGCGCTGTGCGAGGCCGCTCAAGACTTCCACCTGCTGGTGCGCCTGCAGTCCGAGCCGCAGGCCGGTTTCAAGCGAACGCCGCTGAACCTGGTGCTGGTGGTTGACCGTTCCGGCTCTATGCAGGGCAGCAAGCTCACCGAGGCCAAGCGCTGCGTGATTGACCTGATCAAGCGCATGAGCCCCACCGACCAAGTGGGCGTGGTGCAGTACGACGATGTGGTCGATACCTTGATGCCGCTGTCCCAGGTGGAGCAGGTGGGTGCTGTGATTGAGGCACTGGTGCAAGGCATCACCGCCAACGGCAGCACTGACCTGCACGCCGGCTGGCTGCGCGGTAGCGAAATGCTGGCGCCCCTTGCTGGCCGCGACGCCGCCTGCCATGTGATGCTGCTGTCAGACGGTCAGGCCAATCGCGGCCTGACCCATGTCGCACGGATGTGCGAGCAGGTGGCGGCTTTGGCCGGCGCAGGCGTGACCACCACCACCGTGGGTCTGGGGGCTGACTTCAATGAGGAGTTGATGACCGCCATGGCACAAGCCGGGCAGGGCAGCGCGCACTACGGGGAGCGCGCGGTCGACTTGGCCGAAACCTTTGATGCCGAAATGGGTTTGCTCTCGCAGTTGCAGTGGCGCTCGGTGGAAATGTCGGTCGCCAACGCCCCGGCCGGCCTGGACATGCTCAATGCCTACGACCGCACCCCCAGCGGCTGGCGCATGCCCTCGGTGGCCATGGGCTCTGAATGCTGGGCCTTGCTGCGCATGCCCATGCGCGAGGCGATGCGCCTGCAAAGGCAGCAAGGAACGGTGATGGCTGTTACGGTGCAGGCCACAGATGCCAGCGGCGAACGCCAGACCTTCACCGGGCAGCTGCCGGTTTTGCCCGTGGTGCAGCAGGCCGAATACGAAGCCTTGCAAACCCACGAGCTGGTGCAGCGCCGCATCCATGAGCTGGACGCTGCGCAGCTGCAACTGCAAATCCGCGAGGCCGCATTGCGGGGCGATTGGATGCAGGTCGAGCAACTGCTGGCCCAACTCGAAACCCTGGGCCGCCACGAGCCCTGGGTGGCTGCATCGATTGCCTTTACCCGGCAACTGATGCGCGATCGCGACGAGCAGCGCATGTCTAAAGAAATGCTCTACAAGTCACGCAAGATGAGCCACCGCTTGTCGAGCACCGACGAGGCGATTTTCAGCATGTCTCAGGAAATCGACGAGCCAGCCTTCCTGCGTCGCAAGACGGTGGAGGGCAGGGGCACGCAGACCTGAGGGCACGACGAAGCACTCACTATCGCCAAACGCGAAATGGCCAAGGCCTCACGCCGCAGCCATTTTTAAATCACTGGCAACGGTGCCACGCGATGCCCCCACCCCGGCCCTCCCCCAGAGGGGGAGGGAGTAAATCGGGGATTTTGTCTCCCTCGACCCTTTGGGGCTGTGGAGAGGGGCACGCGTGAGGAAACGGTGGTGCTGCATTAATTGGGGTCAGATGCCAATGCATTGAATCCCCAGGCTTCTTGCGCCGCAAGCGATCGAAGGCCACAGGACTGTGGGTTCTGCGGCCAATCGCCCTGTTGGCTCAGCTCCCAAATGACAGAAAGCAGAAATTTCAGCGGTACAGGCCGCGCATCCGCTCGATCTGCTCTTGCACCTGTTTGCGCAGGCTGGCCGGTGCCATGACTTGCACATCGGCGCCAAAGCGCAAGATGTCACCAATCAATTCGCGCTCGTCGGCATAGGGCAGGCGCAGGCTGTAGCTGCCGTCGGCGTGGAGTGTGCCTTGCTGCTGGGGGTGCCAGTTTTCATGGCGCACCCATTCGGCGCGGCTGGCGCTGAAGGTGAGTTCGGCCCAGTCTTTGGGCGCGCCGCCAAAGATGCCGTAGCCCGCGGTGAACTGGTTGCGCATGTTTTCCAGGTCGACGTCTTTGGCGGGCTTGTCGAGGATATCGGCCTGGGTGATGGCGTCGATGGAGAAGCTGCGCAGGTCCTTGCGCAGGTGGCACCAGGCGTCTACATACCAGTTGTCGCGGTAGTGCAGCAGTTGCTGGGGCGATATCAGGCGCGGCACGGTTTCGCTTTTTTGCCGGTTGGTGTGAACAATTTGCACCTGCTTGCGCTCGAAGGTGGCCTTGGCGATGGTCTCAAAAGATGCCAGTTGCATGCGCCGCTTGCCAGCATGAACCGCACGCACCCGTTGGGTGAGTTCTTGCGGGTCCAGCCCTTGGCGGCTGAGCATGTCGTCTAGCCGCTTGCGAAAGGGTTTGAGCTTGGGGCCGAGCAGCCCTGGGTCGAGCTGCTCGATCATGTGTTGGATGGTCATGAGCGCCAGGATCTCGTCTTGCGTGAACCACAAGCCGGGCAGCTCCGTCGAGCCGGGGTTTGCATCCAGCCGGTAGCCGCCCAGGTCTTTGTCAAAGACGATGGGCGTGCCCAAGCGGTCGCGCATTTTGGCAATGTCACGCTTGAAGGTGGCCAGCGAAATTTCCTGTGCCGCCATGAGCTCGTCGGCCGACATGGCGCGGCGGTGACTGAGCAGGGTTTTGTATCGGTACAGGCGGTCTGTTTCTGACATGGCGTGACGGCTGCGGTATTTTTGTTACACAGTATGCTGCATATTGTTCTAATTGACGATCAAGTGTGAGTTGGGGGCTGTGGTTTTATGCCTTGATTCAATGGTGGGGATTGGCGTGCGTGTGAGGAAACGCTGGTGCGGCTCGATGCCCCCACCCCGGCCCTCCCCCAGAGGGGGAGGGAGTCAATCGGGGAGTTTGGCTTTCTCGCCCAGAGCGGGACGGGGTAAATCCAGTGCACTTTATGCATGAACTCAAGCTGTTTTTTCCCTGCTCCCTCCCCCTCTGGGGGAGGGTTGGGGTGGGGGGACGATGAAGCACTCACTGTCGCCAAACGCCAAGTGACCAAGGCTTCACGCCGCAGCCTTTTTTGACTCACTGACGGCGGTGCCACGCGGTGG
>CAMCUN010000036.1 GCA_945878995.1 Polaromonas sp. YR568
GGGCCAGCCCATGCTGGCGCACAAGGCGGTGCACGAGGGGCATGTGGCGGCCGAAGTGATCGCCGGCGAGTTGCAAGGCAACAAAGAGTTGGCCGCCAGCGCCTTCAACGCCCTCGTGATCCCGAGCGTCGCCTGCACCGACCCCGAAATCGCCTGGGTGGGCCTGACCGAGAACTAAGCCAAGGCCCAGGGCATCAAAGTCAAAAAGGGCCTGTTCCCCCGGGCCGCCTCGGGCCGCGCCACCGCCAACGGCCGCACCGAGGGCTTTACCAAGCTGCTGTTTGTGTTTTTGTGTTCAGTTCAAGCCTGCGCCCGCTGCGACGGCGCGGTACTGGGCATGGTGGTTTGCTTGAACTGATCTTCACTCGCGGACCTGGCGGCCATCTGTGCCTGCGGTGATGTGCCGGATCAAATCGATGTGGCCCGCATGGCGGCGGCGAGTCGTCAATGCTCAGTCGGCAGCTGTGTAGAATCTTTGAGGTAGTCACTTTTGACTACCCATCCATGGAGCTTGTCATGCCTGCTGTTCCTGCCACCAGCCCCACCAGCCTCAAACTGCCCGGCGCGCTCAAGCTGCAGCTCGAAGAAGATGCCAAGCAAATGGGCATGAGCCTGCACGCTTTCATGGTGAGCACACTGGCCGATGCCGCGCAGCGCAAGCGCTTGCGGCAAACTTTTGCCCAAGACTCGGCTGAAGCGCTGGCGGTCATGAAGGCCACCGGTACAGGTCACGCGCTGGAGGATGTTCGGGCTTATTTTTCTCAATTGAAAGAGCATCGTCAGGGGCAGAGCGCGCCGCCAGCATCCTTGCCACCGAAAAAAATGGGCTGAGGAGTGAGCACCGTATTTCTGAGCCCAGCGGCATTTCAGGATTTGGTGCGCCTGGAAACGTTTTTGCACGAGTCCGAAGATCCATTGGCTGGGGATCTGCTTGATTTCATCTTGGATGCGCTCGAAGTGTTGACGCATCAGCCTGGCATTGGCCGCCCGGTGGAGGGTGGTTTGCGTGAACTGATCATCTCGCGCAGGCGCAGCGGCTATTTGGCACGCTATGAATGGGACGATGTCCTAGACCGGGTCATGGTTGCCCGCATTCGCCACCAGCGAGAAGTTGGCTATTCAGACGAAGAGGTTTGAGGGGTTTCAAGCTGCCTCATTAAAAATCCGCAGCATTTGCTTGCCGCAGGCTGCTGTAATACCTACCGCTGAAGTCAGCCTGATGCCGGGCCATGGAGGTGCTCGGTTGAGGCGGTAAAAAGGACGCTCTGGCCCGGCTGGCTTCAGGGGGCAACACGGCCTACAGGCCAGGGCAGCCCGCAGGGCTCAGGCCGTGCCCCGCCAGCGGCGCCACCAGGCGGTCTGGCTGAAGATGGTCAGGAGCAAGGCCGCCAAAATGACAGCGGACAGAGGCGAAGACAAGAATTCTGCCGCAAATTGCGCCGGCTTGCCCTCAGCCGAGATCATGGCCTGCCGGTAGCTCTTGTCCATCAGGGGGCCCAAGATCATGCCCAAAATGACCGGCCCCACCTGAAAACCGTACAGCTTGAGAAAGTAGCCAAAGATGCCAAAGCCCAGCATCCAGTAGACATCGACCGGGTTGTTGTTGACGGCATAGGCGCCCACGGCGCACAGCACCAAAATCAGCGGCAACAAGATCGGCTTGGGTGTCTCGACAATTTTGGCAAACAGCTTGATGCCGGTCAGACCAAAAATCAGCAAGAAGCAGTTGGCCAGCACGAGGCTGCCGACGATGAACCAAAACAGGTGCGGGGTTTCAATCATCAGCATCGGGCCGGGCTTGAGCCCGTGGATGTAGAGCGCGCCGATGATGACAGCCGTCACCGCATCGCCCGGAATGCCGAGCGTCAACATGGGAATGTAGGCGCCGCCGACGGCCGCATTGTTGGCCGACTCGGGCGCAACCAATCCTTCTTCGGCGCCTTGCCCGAAGGGACGGGTCGGATTCTTGACCGTGCGTTTGGCATGGTCGTAAGCCATGAGCGCAGCAATATCGCCTCCAGCCCCAGGGAGGGCGCCCACCACCACGCCGATGGCCGAGGCCCGCATGGACAGGGGCAAATGCTTGCGCACCCTCGCCCACGAGGGCACGATGCGCGAGACATCCTGACGCACCGCCCGGGTCTTGAGTTCGTGCAGCTGCATCAGCACCTCGGCCACACCAAAAAAGCCGATCATGGCCGCCACGTAGGAGATGCCTGCAGTCATCTGCACGTGGCCAAAGGTAAAGCGATGCTCGGCCGTCATCGGGTCGAGCCCGACCATGCTAATCAGAATGCCGAGCGCGCCAGCAAAGATCCCTTTGACCAGCGAGCCGCCAGACAAAGCGCCGACGAGCAAGATGCCCCAGATGGCCAGCATCAGGTAGTCGCGCGGCGCAAACTTGAGCGCAAACTCCGACAGCGCCGGCGCTGCCACCGCCAGCGCAGCGATGCCCACAAAGCCGCCGATGACCGATACCACCGTGGTCAGGCCGATGGCCGTGCCGGCCTCGCCGCGCTTGGCCATGGGGTAGCCATCGAGTCCCGTGGCAATGGCTGCCGGCGCGCCCGGGATGTTGAGCAAGATGGCACTGCGCGAGCCGCCGTAAACGCCGCCCAGAAAAATGCCCGAGATCAGGGTCAGGGCCTCGTTGACATGCCACTTGAAGGTAAACGAGATCAGGATGGAGACCGCCATGGTGACCGACAGGCCCGGAATCGCGCCGATGTATATGCCGGCAAAGGTCCCAGCTGCCGTCAAAAACAGCAGGTAGGGATCGGTCCAACTCATCAAGAAGAATTCGAGCGCCTGCATCATCGAAACAGGTTCTGCAGCCAACTGCCCTTGGGCAGCACCACCGAGAAAATGGTTTGAAACACGCCGTAGATCGCAGCCAGGGTGACCACACTCACGCCCACGTTAAGCAGCCACCGTTGGCTGCCGAGCAAGCGCATGGACATCAGCAAAAACAAAAAGGAGGCGCCGAGAAAACCCAGCCTTGGCAAGGCCAGCATGTACAGGCACACTGCCAGGGTAAAGCCCACCCAGATCGGCGGCGTGATCTGCACGACAAAGGCCTGCCAGTTGCCCTGCCCGCTGACGTTGGCAGGCCCGCGCCGCAGGCTTTGCCAGGAAAAGACAGCGCCGGTGACGACCATCGTGGCCGCCGCCAGCATGGGGAACATGCCGGCTGAAGACAGCGACTCAAAGCCGGAAATCCCATGCGCCTGCCACAGCAGAAACAGGCTCAAGAGCAGCAGCAACGCGCAAAAGGCCAGTTCGCCGGGAAGCAGCGCCGGCTCCGGCTCACCGCCTTCTTGCGCGTCAGGTGCGGCAAGCATCAGGGACGGGCGATGCCCAGGTCAGCAGGCGAGCGCTTGGCCACACCGGCTTCTTGCAGCGTCCACGCGGTGACCGACTGCCACTTCTTGAGGAAGGCGTCGGCCTCTGCGCCCGAAATATTCATGACGGCGTTGCCACGGCCGACCATCAGGTCGACAAATTTGGGGTTGCTGGCAGCGGTCTTGAAAGCAGTCGTCAGCCTGTCCTTGACCGCATCGGGCACGTCACGCTTGACGAACACGCCGTAAAACGGCCCCCAGGGCAAATACTTGCCAATGGCCGGCAAGTCGCCCGTCAGAGCCGGAATGCCTTCATGAGGCTGCGAGCTGAGCACGGCGATGGCTTTGACCCGGCCGGCCTTGATGTGCTCGGAGGCAGCGCCCAGCCCCACCGGCATGAAGTCCACATGGCCGCCTTGCAAAGCCGTCAGGCCCGGGCCCTCGCCGTCAAAGGGGACGGCCGTCACGGGCATCTTGGTGACCGTGCCAATCATGGAGCCCACGCTGTGCGGCAGGCCGCCGGGGCCGGTCGAGCCCATCTTGACCTTGCCCGGATTGGCTTGGATATCGGCCAACAGGTCCTTGAAGGATTTCCAGGGCTTGTCTTTGTTGGCCACGATCACCACGATGCCGCGGCCCAGGATGTTGACCGGATAGAACTTGGAGTAGTCCAGATCGCCAATGCCGAGCACGCCGTGCAGTTGGGGGTTTTCTGCGCCTAGCAGCAAGGTGTAGCCGTCTGAGGGCTGCTGGTTGACGAAGTTGGTCGAAATCGCGCCCGAACCGCCAGAGCGGTTTTGCAAGACGATCTTCTTGCCCAGTGCCTCTTCGGCCATGGGAGCCACCGCCCGCGCCACCACGTCAGTGGCGCCGCCGGCGCCCCACATGATCACACCCGACAGTTCACGCTCGGGAAAGGCTTGCGCGCTGGCAATACCACCGGCCAGAGCCAAGGACGCCAGGACCATGCCGCGACGAAAAGAGTTCATGTATTGCTCCTAAAAGTGAAAATTCAAGCCGTCGAGTGGTCCGCAAAAGCCCCTCACCCACGCCAGTCGGTGGCGATCATAGGGGCGGCAAAGCGATTGCCGTATTGGTATGAATGCTGATTTTCTTGAAAATACCCGGCAAGAGCACCAAAAAAACCTGCCTGGGCTTTTCAAAGCCACTGGTATGGCGGCGGAAGTGGCGCATGGCAGTTGCACGGACTTGCCGCCGACGAAGAAATAACGCTGTTTCCAAGCCAATCTCACAAAGCCCGATCCGGCAACGGATCGGGCTTTGAGCTTGGCGCGTTCGAACAAACGCCGCAGAATACTGTTTTCGCCCGGCCACCGGCATCACCTGCGAAGTGGTGGCCCAAGCCCAGGCCAGCTTGCGTAGTCGCATCCTGCGCGCCTTTGTGGGCCGGGGCCGCTCGAAGGCTTAGAGGCCCAGGAGATGCGCGCCCGAGACCTTGCGCGACACCTGCTTCTACAGCATCGTGGCCAGCGAATGGCCGACCGTTCGGGCGCACCTCACGCATCAGCTGAGCCTGTCGCGTTGAACTTGGGGTGACAAATGCGCTTTGAATGTATACACTCAAAGGATATACATCGGCAGGCAGCATGACCACCACCAACACCGCCCGCCGGGTGACACAAACCACCGTATTCCAGTCTGGCAACAGCCAAGCCATCCGCATCCCCAAGGAATTTCAATTCCAGACCAAGCGGGTGGAAATCGTGCGCGACGGTCACAACATCGTGCTGCGTCCCTTGGCCAGCACCGTCGCCGAAGCCTTGATGGACCTGCCCGCACTCAGCGAACCCGAAGCCCAAGCCTTGGCCACCGCCATGGCGCAACTCGACGATTTGCCCGCGCTCGATGAACCCGAGTGGGCCACACCACCCCAAGCCCAAACACGCAAACGGGTGCGTGCATGAGCCTGCGCTACTTGCTCGACTCGGACGTGTTTTCGCTCATGGTCAGCGGCCGAGACGAAGCCCTCATCCAACGCATGACCAATCTCACGGCGGGTCAATCCACCTTGTCCGTCATCACCACCGGTGAATTCTTTGACGGCGTGGCCCACCAAGCCATTTCCGCGCTACGCAACGAACGGGCTCAGCGCCTGATCGATTTTTTGGGCGTTATGCCGTTGGACGCTGAAGTCGCCCAAACCTACGGCAGCATTCGCGCCGACCTTCGAGCCAAAGGCACACCCATCGGCCCCAACGACCTGTGGCTCGCCGCCCAGGCCAAAACGCACGGCCTGATCATGGTCACGCGCAACGGGCGTGAGTTCAAAAGGGTGAAAGGCTTGAAGGTGGAGGGATGGGAATGAACCCGACGTCGTCCGACTCGCTTCAAATTGTGGCCACCGCCAACGGCCGCACCTAGGGCTTTACCAAGCTGCTGTTTGACGACAGCCCCAAAGCTGGATTGGGAGACGGCCATGCTGGCCATGGCCACGGCAAGATCCTGGGCGGCGGCATCGTCGGCCCCAACGCGGGCGACCTGATTGACGAAGTCGCTTTGGCCATAGAGATGGGCCCCAGCGCGGTGCACATCGGCAAAACCATACACCCGCACCCCACGCTGGGCAAGAGCATAGGCATGGCGGCCGAGGTGGCGCATGGCAGTTGCAGGCTGTGATGCCCCAAGCCTGTGTCATGGTTGTGCTTATGCGTTTGGATTTCCTATCCGCTCCGCCGCTCCTATACGCAGCCTGTCAACTGCCGGAAATAGGATCATTTGGAGCACAGAACAGGCGTCTTGGCCTAAACTTAGTTCAACAACTTAGTCCACCAATTCGGTCTATGAGGAAGTGCCATGCACACCGTCAATATCCATGAGGCAAAAACGAACCTGTCGAGGCTCATCGCCATGGCCGGTCAGGGGGAGCCTTTTGTCATTGCCAAGGCAGGCAAACCCCTGGTCACGGTCACCGCCATCCGCCCCGCCGAGGCCGAGCCCCGCACGCGCTTGGGCTTTATGAAAGGCACCTTGCGGGTGCCCGATGATTTTGACCGCATGGGCGGTGACGATGTGGCAGCCCTGTTTGAGGGAGATGTGGCGTGAAATTGCTCTTGGACACCCATCTGTTGTTGTGGGCGGCCAATGAACCCGAGCGTTTGCCTGCCCAAGCCCGCGCGTTTTTTGATGACCCTGACATGGCACTGCTGTTCAGCGCGGCCAGCATGTGCGAGATCGTCATCAAAAACGGCTTGGGACGCAAAGACTTCAGCGTGGATGCCCGTTTGCTCAGGCGCGGCCTGCTGGACCATGGCTATGCGGAGCTGACCATCACCAGTGCTCACGCCGTGTTTGTAGAAAGCTTGCCGCCCATTCACAAAGACCCGTTTGACCGCATCTTGGTGGCTCAAGCCACGGTGGAGGGCATCACGCTGCTCACGACCGACCGCGTGTTGGGCAGCTACCCCGGACCCATTCAGTGGGTGTGAGAGTTGAAGAAAACCTTGGTTTTCCAGATATTCACCAAGTCGCGGTCAGCGCCTTGCATGAGGCCGCCCATCATTTCCATCAATTCAAGGCGCGCGCCCAGCGTGCTGTAAATAAAGCCCAATTCCAGCCCGATATGCATGCCGACGACCGCGACACGGTCAAGGTCTGGGAAAAGATGAACGCCAAGCGTTTTGACAAGATCATGCTCAAAACCAAGACCGGGACACCGATGACCCAGCCCCCACCGTGCAACGATGGCCTTGCCCTGACTCCAACAAAGATTAAGCGCTTAAGTGGGGGGCGAACTGAACATGACAAATGTGTTTGGGCGTCAGAGAACAGGAGACAGACTGCTGATGCGGCGACTCAAGCTTTGTAAACCGCCCGAAAGAACACAAGGGCATGGCTGTCGATGCAGGGCAATGGTGTCATAGGGATGTCTCTTCGCTCAGGGGTCAGGGGGATCAACCACCTGCAGGAGGAAGATTCCACCGGGAGCGCAGGAAAAAACTTGCGCCAAGAAAGTGGTGGCTTCTAAAAACGCCATCATCGCGGCTGCCCTCCATGCCCCAAGACCCGCGTGCCCAAAAAATGCTCTTCGTCGGCGGCGGCAACATCGGCCCAAAGTAAGCGCCCAGGCGATCACAACCATGAAGTGCTGAGCGCACAGGCCGACCAGAGACCGTCAACAAATTCATTAGGAGACATTCATGATTCAGGTCATCGCCATCATCCATGCCAAGCCCGGTATGCGATCGAAAATTTTGGACTTCCTCCACGCCAATGTGCCCAAGGTGCGGGCCGAGCCCGGCTGCGTGGAATACATGGCCACGGTCGACGCCAGTGGCGCGCCCGGCCTCCAAACCCCGATCGGGCCTGACAGCTTCATTGTTTTTGAGCGCTGGGCCGATATGCCCAGCTTTCAAGCCCATGCCGATGCACCGCATGTGATCACCTACAGGCAAAACACGGCTGAGTTCATCGCCTCGCGAACGGTGCACGTGCTCAGCGCGCTGTGATGGCCGCCGGCAGGCCAGTCATCTGCGCGACTGAAAGGGACGCTGCAGGGGCTGCGCTGTTGCGGCCTCTTAGTTAACATGATTTTTTCATCGATGACCGCCAGAGCCTGTGTGACAGGCCAAGCAGTTACCAGGGACAGCATCATGGGCATCACATTCGGCGGCATGGAGGGCAGGCAGATCGTCATTACCGGCGGCGCCGGCGGCATAGGTCAAGCCTGTGCTCGGCAGTTGCTGCAGGCTGGCGCCCAGGTACTGCTGGTCGATGTGGACGCTGCTCGGCTCGACGCTGCCCAGCAAGCCCTGGGCGGCGGCGAGCAACTGAGCACCCATGTGTCCCTGATTGCCAATGCCCAGCAGGCTGCGCAGTGTCTGGACGCAGCCGGCCGGCCCATCTATGCGCTTGTTCACATGGCCGGCTTGTTCGAGCCCGATCCGCTCGATCCGGACGACCACAGCGCCTACGACCGCGCCATGTCCTCCAATTTGCACAATGGATATGACCTGGCGGTGGCCTTTCAGAGTCGGCGTGACACCTCTGTGGTCAGCCGCATCGTGTTTTGTAGCTCGGGTGCTTTCCGCCGGGGCTCGCCTGGCAGGGTGGCGTATTCGGTGGCCAAGGCTGGCGTTGTCGGCCTGACCCGCGCCCTGTCGCGCCAGTTTGCGCCGCACACCCTGGTCAACGCGGTCGCGCCCAACGCGATAGCCACCCCGATGACAGAGACGGTCTTTCAGGAGCGGGGCGAGGCCATCCGGTCCATCATCCCCCTGGGTCGCTTTGGTCAGGCGCATGAAACGGCCAGTGTGGTGAGCTTTTTATGCAGTGATGGTGCGACCTACATCACCGGCCAGACCATCAATATCGACGGCGGAGCGGCCAACTCATGACTGAACGCTTTCCCAAGGAATCTTTATTGTGAGCTGGAAAATCGGCATGCCCAATCTGGGCCACACCATGGAGGAGGGCAAAGTCTCCGAGTGGCTCAAGCAGGTCGGCCAGCCCGTGTCCAAGGGCGAGGTCATTGCGGTCGTTGAATCGGACAAGGCCAGCTTTGACGTGGACTGCCCCGCTGACGGCGTGCTGCTGGCCATCCATGCACCGGCTGGCACCGTGGTGCTGGTGGGCGGTGTCATCGCCGAGGTCGGCGCGCCCGGTACCAAGTTGGGTAGCGCAGCGCCTGCCGCTTCGGCCAGTGCGCCGGCGGCCGTGCCCGCTGCAGCGCAGAGTGTGCCTGCGCCGGCCGCGCGCAATGTTCGCGTCAAGATTTCGCCCGCAGCGCGGACCCTGGCCGAGGAACTGGGCGTCGATCCGCAAGACATCACCCCTGCGGGTGAGGACGGCATGATCACCCGAGACGATGTGCGTGCGCATGCCCAGGCCAAGACCGCGGCCGCAGCACCTGCCCCTGCGGCACCGGTGCGCAGCAAGAGCCGCATCAAGCCGCTGTCGGCCATGCGCCGCGCCATTGCCGAGGCTACCGCTCGCTCCTGGCAGACCATTCCCCATGTACCCCTGCATGGTCATGCGGATGTGTCGGCGCTGCTGGCCCGCGGGCTGAACCTCACGGCTGCCGTCGCGCGGGCCAGCGCGCTGGTGCTGATGCAGCACCCCAGCTTCAACGGCTGTCTGATCGAGCAAGGTTTCGAGCAGGCCGGCGATGTGAATCTGGCGGTGGCCGTCTCAACCGACTCTGGTCTGCTGACCGTGGTCATGTCGGCCGCACAAAACCAGTCGGTGACCCAACTGCAGGCGCAGCTGGCCACGCTGGCCGAGCAAGCGCGCGCCGGCACCCTGGCCGGACAGCATATGCTGGGCGGCAGTTTCACCATCAGCTCGCTCGGCCGCTGGGGTGTTGATGCCTTTGTGCCCATCATCGCCGCGCCACAGGTGGCTATTTTGGGTGTAGGCGCTGTGCAGCGGGTGGCCCGTGAGGGCGAGGGCAACAGTTTGCGTTTTGTCAGCGAGCTGGGCCTGACGCTTGTTTTTGATCACCGTGCCAATGATGGCGTGCAAGCCGCGCAATTACTGGCCGCCATCGTCAACCTGCTCGAGCATCCCGAGCAACTGGAGCTCACATCATGAGTCACATCACCTGGACGCCAGAGCAGCTAAGGGGCTTTTGGCGGGACATGCACCGCATTCGCGCTTTTGAGAGGGCGGCGATCTACCAATCCTCGCTGGGCAAGATTTACGGCGCACTGCACAGCTACGAAGGCCAGGAGTCTTGCGCTATCGGTGTATGCGCAGCCTTGCAACACGGCGACTATGTGGCTTCGACCCACCGCGGCCACGGTCACTGCATCGCCGTTGGTGCCCGTATGGACCGCATGATGGCCGAGCTCTTCGGTCGCATCGACGGCTACTGCAAAGGCAAGGGCGGCTCGCTGCACATTGCCGATGTGGGCGCGGGCATGCTCGGCGCCAATGGCATCGTTGGCGCTGGCTATGCCATTGCCGCGGGCGCAGCGCTGACCGCCAAGGTCAGCGGCAGTGGCCGGGTGTCGGTGGTGTTCTTTGGCGACGGCGCAGTCACCCGCGGCACCTTCCATGAGGTGATGAACATGGCGGCGCTGTGGAAGTTGCCCTTGGTTCTTGTGTGCGAGAACAATGGCCTGGCCCAGTACGTGCCAACGGCCGAGACCATGGTGTTCGAGAATGTGTCGTCCCTGGCTCAGGGCTACAAGATGCCCGGTGTGGCAGTCGACGGCAACGACATACGCGCGGTGCATGAGGCGGCCTTGGCAGCCGTCGAGCGCGCCCGCCAGGCCCAGGGTCCGACCCTGCTGGAATTGCACACGCAGCGCTACCACGGCCACTCTTCGGGCGATCCCCAGGTCTATCGCAGCAAGGCTGAGGTTGAGGCCCTGCGGCTGGCCACCGATCCCATCGTCCGACTGGAAAACGAGTTGCTGACGGCCGGCCTGCTGGCCGATCGCGAGGCTTTGCTGGCCCTGATTGATGCCGAGGTGGCGCAGGCGGTGGCCTTTGCAGAAGCCAGCGCTTATCCCTCGGATGAGGAACTCTTTACGGATGTCTACGCATGAGCAGCCATAACTTGAGGGAAATCACCTTCCGCGAGGCGGTGCGCGAGGCCCTTTGCGAGGAAATGGAGCGCCAAAAGGGCATGGTCATCATTGGTGAGGACTTGCTGCCTGGCGGCGGCTCCTTTGGCGTGCACCTGGGCATGGGCGAGCGCTTCGGCGCGCGCATGTTCGAGTCGCCGATTTCCGAGTCGGCCATTGTGGGCGTGGCCCTGGGTGCAGCCCTGACCGGCGGGCCGGCGGTCGCTGAGATCATGTATTCGGATTTCATGTGTGTGTGCATGGACGAAATCGTCAATCAGGCCGCCAAGATCCGCTACATGACCGGCGGCCAAGCCCGCGTGCCCCTGGTGGTGCGCTCGCCCATAGGCATGACGCGCGGCGTCGCGGCGCAGCACTCGCAGTCGCTCGAATCCTGGTTCGCTCATATTCCCGGCCTGCGGGTGGCCATGCCCAGCACGCCGGCCGATGCCAAGGGCATGCTCAAGTCGGCGCTGCGCGGCCAAGACCCGGTGGTGTTTTTCGAGCCCAAGCTGCTCTATGGCACGAAAGGCCTGGTCTCTGATGATCCCGATCTGCTGGTGCCCCTGGGCCAAGCCCGGCTGGCCCGCGAGGGCAGTGACCTGAGCATCATCGCCACCGGGCTGATGGTCTCGCGCGCTCTGGAGGCGGCGGAAAAACTGCAAGGGCAGGGGATTTCTGCCGAGGTGATCGATCCGCGCACCGTCTCGCCCATCGACTGGGATACCATCTTTGCGTCGGTTGACAAGACAGGCCGGGCGATGGTGGTCAATGAAGCCACGCTGATTTGTTCCGTGGCTTCAGAAATTGCCGCCAGCATCGGCGAGTTGCGCTTTAATTCGCTTGATGGGCCGGTGAGGCGCCTGGGTTCGGCCTTCGTGCCCAAGCCCTCGTCCCCGGGTCTGGAGAAGCTGTCCTATCCCTCGGTCGAGCAGATCGTGGCATTGGGCACCGAGATGATGCCGCGTCGGCGTGCAGCTTAAGGAGAAAGCGAGCGTGAACTGTTACGTCCTGGGCTTGGCCCTGTATCCAGCGGTCAAACGGGCCGCTGGCCACCGTCTGGAAGAAATGGTTTATCACACCTCGCATGCGGCCTTGGACCATGCCGGCATTCACCGCCGCGAGCTTGACCATGTCACCTTGGGGGCCTGTGACGAGCTCGACGGCCGTTCCATCTCCAGCATGCTCATGGCCATGCCGGCCGGTGCTTATATGGTCGATGAGATCAAGGTCACCGATTCAGCCGCCAGCGCCCTCTGTCTGGAAGTGGCCAGGCTCAAGTCGGAGGAATTCGACATTGGTTTGGTGGCCAGTTGGTGCAAGAGTTCCAAGACCGACGTGGAGTCGGTCATGCGCCTGCGGGGCGAGCCCTTCTACACCCGGCCCTTCGGCTTGGACATGGGCATGAGCGAGGCCATGCTGGCCCAGGCTGTGGCTGAAGAGTTCGGCGTGAGCGCCGAGCAGGCCAATGAGCGGGTGATCAAAGCCTATGCCCGTGCCAGCGCCAATCCGCGCGGCCTGTCGCAAGCGGTGCCCACCTTGGCCGAGGTGGCCGCCTCGCCTTATGAAGCTACACCGCTGCGGGCCATGCACCGCGCACCGCTGAGCGACGGCGCGGTGTGCATGGTAGTGGCCTCCGAGCGTTGGCTGGCGCGCCACCCGCAGCACCGGCCGCTGGCGCGCATTGCCGGCGTGGGCTGGGCCGCCGACAGCTACCGGCTGGACCGGGCGCGGCTGCGTGACTTTAATTCGGCACGCAAGGCCTGGGCGCAGGCACTGCGCATGTCCGGCCTGCCTGACGCCAGCAGCATCGACGTGATGGAATTGGAGACGCCGACGGTCTATCACGAGGCGGCCTACGAGCAGGTTCTGGGCCTGGACGCCTCGACGCAGATCAGCCCGTCTGGCGGCGCCTTCGCGCAAAACCCGCTGTTTTGCACCGGCCTGGTGGGCGCGGCAGAAGCCGTGCTGCAGGTGGCCGGCCAGGCCGGCGCGGTACAGGTGCCGGGCGCCCGTCGCGCCGCCGCTCACTCCTGCCACGGCTATGCCCAGCAGGGCAATGTTTTTATGATTTTTGAGCAGGTGGGGGGTGCCCATGACTGAACAAGTTGCGGTGCTGTCCACCTGGCAGTCCGAATTCAAGCTGCGTCATCCGAGCATGACCTACGTCGAGCAGGCGCAAGAGGCGGCAGCCGGCTGCATGGCCAAGCTGGGCATGCGCCCCGATGACATTGACGCCATTGTCTATTCGCTTGCGCCCACCGCCTTCATGGGCGTGGCCGACGCTGACCGATGGGCCATCGACCACATTTTTGGCGCTGGCAAACCCATGCTGCGGGTGCATACAGGCGGTGCCACCGGCGGCTCGGTGGTGCAGGCCGCCCATTCCCTGGTTCGCTCGGGCATGTACCGCACGGTGATGATCGTCGGCGCCGAGCGCATCTCTGAGACGCCCGACGCGCAGAAGGTGCTCAACCAGATCTTCGATCCCTTCTACGAGAAGGACATGCCGCTGCAGACCATCACCGCGGTGGCGCTGATGGCTAATACCTACATGCGCCGGCACGGCATCACCCAGGAAGATGTCGCCCGCCTGGTGGTCCGCCAGCGGCGCAATGCCCTGCTCAACCCGCATGCCCACCTCAAAGGCAACATCACGGTCGATGAAGTCATGGCCTCGCCCATGATCGCCTATCCCTTCAAGCTGTTTGATGTCTGCCCGCGCTCCTCCGGCGGCGCGGCCATGATCGTCGGCAATATGGACGCCGCGCGCCAGTGGCAGACCCGGCCGGCCTTCATCACCGGGGTAGGGGCGGTGTCGGACTCCAACTGGATCGGCGACCGCATCGTGCCCTCGGCGGAGTACGACTTCATCGACTGGAAGCTGATGCGGGTGGCTGGCCGCGCTGCCTTCGAGCGAGCCGGCATCACCGACCCCATCCACCAGATCCAGGTGGCCGAGGTCTATGACGCCTTCAGCATCCAGGGTCTGACCCAGCTCGAGCAGCTCGGGTTCTGTGCATCGGGCACCGGCTTTTTGCTTGAGGGTGAAGGAGCCTGGGAGATGGACGGCGGCCAGGTCGCGGTCTGCCCCTCGGGCGGTACCCTGTGTACCAACCCGATTGCGGTGGCCGGCCTGGTGCGCGCCATCGAGGCCGCCAACCAGGTGATGGGCACCGCCGGCGACCACCAAGTTAAAAATGTTCGCCGCTCACTGGCCACTGCCGTCGGCGGCATTGCCCAATTTCTGACCTGCAGCGTTTTCAGCAACGAACCTTATGAGGCGCACTGATATGTCCAAGAACCTTACGCCCCAATCTGTGATCACCGAAGAGGTGACCCTGCGTTATGACTACGCTCTCGGCGAGGTCGCAGGCACCTTCATGGACGGACTCAAACAGCGCAAGATATTGGCCACCCGCTGCTCCAAGTCGGGCATGGTCTACCTGCCGCCGCGTGCCTTTTGTGAGCGCAGCTTTGAAAAATGTGACGGCTGGATCGAAGCCGGTCATGAAGGCGTGATTGAAGCATCGACCGTGGTACTTCGAGGCTTTGAAGGCTCGCGCCCGCCGCCGATTGCGGTGGCTTTTGTACGCCTCGATGGCGTGCATTCGGCGATTGCCAACTATGTCGAAGGGCTTGACCTGTCGGACACCGAGCGCGCCATGGACCGCTTGGCGCCGGGCACCCGGGTGCGGGTGCAGTTTGTGCCCGAGCCGCAGGGCCGGGTGACCGATTTTTACTTCGTGCTCGCCGCTTAAAGACCAGTGAGCAGCGCGGCCGCTTGCGATCTGACCGGACAGCGCGCCTGGGTCACCGGCGGTACCGCCGGCGTGGGGCTGGCCATAGCCCGCACCTTGCTGGCTGCTGGCGCACAGGTGGTGATCAGCGGCCGTGATGCCGAGCGGGGCCGCTGGGCCTTGCAGCAACTGGGCAGCGAGCGTGCCGAGTTGGTGCTCGGCGATGCCAGCGATCCTGTGCAGGCGCGTGCGATGGTGGCCGAGCTGCAAAGCAGGCAGGCACGGCTGGACGTTGTGGTGGCCAGCGGCGGCGCCGCCGATGAAAAGCCAGGTCTGTTCCACGAGGTGGCCGACGAGCATTTCGAGCAGGTCTACCGCCACCAGTTTCTCAATCGGGTTCATCCGGTGCGGGCGGCGCTGCCATTGCTGCGCGAGCGCGGCGGCTGCGTGCTCTTCATCGGCACCGACGCCGGCCGCCATTCCACCGTGGGCGAAGCCCTGCACGGAGGCTTGGGCGCGGCCACCATCATGCTCACCAAAACCCTGGCCCGCGAATTTGCCCGCTGGGGCATACGGGTCAATGGTTTGGCACTCACCCTGACCGCCGGCACCCAGGCTTTTGATGCAGCCATGGCCCGTGGCGATTGGCTGAGCGACCTCTACAGCAAGGCGATTGCCCGCTTTCCTCAGGGCAAGCCACCGCATGCCGACGAGGTGGCGCAGGCGGCACTGTTCCTGGTCACGGCTCAGTCCAGCCAGGTCAGCGGCCAGACGATCAGCGTCAATGGGGGCTTGTCTTTCGGCGGCTGGTGACCGGCGGGATGCACATCAGCGCATGAGAGTTGTGCGGCCTTGGTAGGCTACCCTCTCGAAGAGCTGGGCTTGATCTGAATCTAGATTCGATTCTGGCGCCTTATCGCCGCGAGAGCGCGGCTCCCAGTTGTGGATCAGTCATCAAGTTGTAAGCCCCGTCAATCTTCTGGTTCAGGTGGTGTACTTGATGAAGGCGCGGCCCTGGCGGCGCTGGTCGGTCCAGCGGCGCGTCTTGAACTCAAAGCGCGGCAGGCTCAGATAGGGCGCTTCGCTCACCTCCATGCGGATGTTGAGCTTTTGCTGAATCTCCTGCACCACCGCGGCTACGCGCTGCGCTTTGTGGCCTTCGTTCAGGCAGGCACCCGGGCGAAATTCCACCTGCACTTGCACCGTCTCGCGGCCCTGCGGATCAATGAAGACCAGGCCGGCATATTCCTCGATGGTTACGTCGGCAAACACCAGCTTGTCCACCGCATCGGGCCACAGGTTCTGGCCGCGGATCTTCATCATGTCGTCATAACGGGCCACCGTGCCGGCCTCTATGCTCATCATCGGTCGGCCGCAACTGCAGACACTGGCCATGCGCTTGACCCGATCGCCGGTGCGAAAGCGAAAAATCGGAAACGCCTCGCGAAACAGGCTGGTGGCGACAAACTCGCCTTCCTCGCCCGGCTCGACCGGCTCGTTGGTGCCGGGACGTAGGATTTCGCAAATCATGCGGTGTTCCATCGCATGCAGATGCCCGCGCTGGCCGTTTTGCAGGATGCCGGTTTCACAGGAAAAGCACAGATTCAGGCCGCCCTGCATCAGGCCGTACCACTCGGAGATATTGACCCCCCAAAACGCTATCGAGCGTTCGGCCCAGTCCACGGTATAGCTTTCTCCGGCAATAAAAATCGCCTTGAGCTGGGGCAGGGCCTGGCGCGGCTGCAGTCCGCGCTCCTCGAAGATGGCCTGCATGCGGGTCAGGTAGGCTGGCGAAATGATGAAGGCATGCGGCTGGTAAAGCAGCAGGTAGTCGGCCTTTTTCTCGGTGGAATAAGGCCCCATTTGGTGAAAGCGCGAGGCCATGCGTTCGGCCATCGGAAAGCTCGACAGACCGCCGGTTTGCATGCCCACCGCAAAGGTGTAGCAGATCGCATCGCCCAGTTGCAGACCAGCCCAGTGGGCCTGGTACATCCAGGTCGAGCCCATGGCCTCGACATCGAGTCGGGTCAGCGGATGGACCTCTTGGCCCAGGCCGGTGGTGCCCGAGGTCATGTGCACCGACACCACCTGCGAGCCCGGCTGCGCCACCCGCTCGCTCATCATCTTCTCCTGCTCCACCAGAAGGTCCTGCTTGGACTGAAACGGAATGATCTCGAGGAACTCGGCCATGGACGACAGCGTCGCGGCCTCTTTGGGCCAGTTCTTTCGGTAAAAAGGGATCCGTTCATAAGCCCTGCGCACCTGCGCCACCAGGCGCCGCTCCTGCAGTGCCAGCAGCTCGAGGCGGCTGAGCTCCTCAATCTGTGGGTTGACCATGCGGCGTGAGATAGAGGCCATGAGGTGTTCCTGGTCAGTTGGAAGCTTTAAGGGTAGAGGGCTCAGGCGTCCCGCCGCTGAGCAGGCAGGAGCGAAAACACTTCGGCCCGTTCGGAGTCGATCTCATAGAGCAAGTCGGCCAAAATGACAGCGATGCGCTCGCCGGTGACCCGCACCATGATGTGCTCGTCCTGGGCCAGTTGCCGGGCCTGCCCAAGCAGGCTGTGCAGATGCTGCAGATCGGGTGTCTTGCTCATACCGCTCTCCTGTGGGTTTTCGGTTGGCTTGGCTGTACGCTTGAATGTATTCATAGACGCGTCATGCGGCGCGTCCTAGAAAAATGAATCTACACCATAGCTGCAACAAGCTTGCATCGCTTGCGTCGCCTGCGCGATAGATTTGGGCTTGTAGGAGTACCATAGTTAACTCCTGATGGCGAAAAAATTTTCGTTATTTCGAAATGTGAAAAACAGCTATCGCCAAGGAGACTTTGCCGCTGGTTTTGAGGTCCACCCTAAGTGAAATCACCAATGCCAGACCGATTGATCCCACCTAGTCTGCCTCTGCTGCACATTGGCTTGAAGCTGCATGAGTGTGTGGCGATCGAGTCCGGCCGGTAGATGCCGCAACTATTTCAACGCATGAGGGACACACAAATGAAACGTCGTTCGATACTCAAGATGGCTCCGGGTCTGGCAGTGCTGGGGGCTCCATCAGTCTGGTCGCAGGCTTCCGGCGAGATCTTGCTGGGTCTCCATGGTCCCATGACCGGTCCGGCCAGCTGGGTAGGCCTGGGCGCGCGTGACGGCACCTTGCTGGCCATTGAAGAAATCAATGCTGAAGGCGGCATCAATGGGCGCAAGATTCGCTTGATTTCCTATGACGACGGCGGCAAGCCTTCCGAGTCGGAGGCGGTCACCAAGAAGATGATTGAGGGCGATAAGGTATTCGCCATCATGGGCGGCGGTGTCAGCTCCACCGCCATTCCGGCAGCCGAGACGGCGCACAAAGCCAAGGTGCCGTACATGAATTCACCGGCCGCCAGCCCCAAGATTCTGGACATCAAGAGCCGCTGGGTGTTTACCGGCGCCACCATCGACGTGCGCGACATCAGTGAGAACGAGTCTGCCTTTGTGGGCGAATTCCTCAAGGCCAAGCGGGTGGCGGGTATCAACTCGGTCGACGAGTTCTCTCAGTCGCTGTCAGACACGGTCTTCAGGCAACTCAAGGAGCGTTACAACATTGATTCGGTGGCGCGCCAGAAGTTCAACCCGGGCGACACCGACTTCAGCTCGCAGTTGCTCGAGATCCGCAAGTCCAACCCCGATCTCATTTTGCTCAACGCGCTCTATGTCGAGGCCGGTCGCATCGTCAAGCAGGCGCGCGAGTTGGGCATACGGGTAACCTTCAAGGGCGACACCTCGACCATGAACAAAGGCTTTCTCACCATCGCCGGCCCAGCCGCTGAGGGTTGCTACCACGGCTTTGCCAACCCCTATTTCAATGGGGATCCGGCCAGGGATATGCAAGAGTTCGAGGCGCGCTACAAGAAGATGTATTCGCGCTACCCGGCAGACCGCCCCAATTATGTGGACACCTACAACTACGGCACCATGTACGCGCTGGCCGAAGGCCTCAAGCGCATGGGCCCGAACCTGGACCGACGCAAGCTCGCCGAGGCGCTGGAGACGCTGGTCAACTTCAAGGCCACCGATTTCTCGGCCAAGGCGGTCAATGTGATCCAGACCTTGAGCTTTAACCAGACCCGCGCTGGCAACCGCCGCATGACGCAGTTCAAAGTGACCGGTGGCCAGTTCCTCCCGGTGACCGAGTTCAAAGGCGTCAACTCGCAAGCGGCGATTCCGCCGCTGTCAGCGCTGACTTGGTAAGACTAGGCTTGATTCAGCGCTATTGGGTTTGACATCATGGATTTACTGCCACAGCTGATCGTCAGCGGGATTGCCGCTGGCTGCCTGTATGCCCTGGTGGCGATCGGGCTTGTCCTCATTTACAAAGCCACGGACATCGTGAACTTTGCGCAGGGCGAGTCGGTCACCGTGGGGGCCTATATGGGTTGGCTCATGGTTGCTGAATTTCAGATGCCTTACCTGCCGGCAATGGTGATGGTGATGGTCGGCTCGGCCCTGGTAGGCATGCTCGTCGAGCGCATAGCCTACCGGCCGCTGATCAAGTCGCCGCCCTTCACTGTGATCCTGGCGACGCTGGCCATAGGCTTGCTGATTACCAACATCATCCGCCTGATTTTCCAGGATACGCCGCGCAATATTCCAGGTGTGCTCAGCACCGAGCCGCTGGAGTTTGGTGGCGTGCTCATCACTCCGGAGCGCTTGGGCATCATGTTCAGCGTGGTGGTGGTGGTGATCTTGCTGATGCTGTTCTTTCGCTTCAGCAAACTGGGCAAGGCCATGCGGGCGACGGCGCAGAGCCAGGAAGCGGCCTCACTCATGGGCATCAGTGTGCCAGGCATCTTCTCCAAGACCTGGGCCCTGGGCTCGGCCCTGGGGGGCATCGCCGGCATGTTGATCGCTCCCTTGGTTGGCATCAACACTGAACTGGGTGGCGTGCTGATTCCCGGCTTTGTGGCGGCCATCGTCGGTGGTTTTACCAGCATTCCGGGGGCCATCGTCGGTGGCCTTTTGGTGGGCGTGCTGGAGAACCTGGGTGGCGTCTATGTGTCCTCGAGCTTCAAGCGGGTGACCTCCTTCATCATTCTGATTGCCGTGCTGATGATCCGCCCGGCCGGTTTGTTCGGCAAGCCGCCACGCAAAATGGTCTGAGAACTGGCCACCTCCGATTCATGAACATCCTTCAATCTCCGGCTTCGCGCCTTATCGCCATCGTTGGCCTGTTGCTGGCCTTGGCCGCTTCTCCTTTGGTGCTGGGTTCTTATGCCTTGCATATCATGTCCATGGTCGGCATCGCGGTGATCCTGGCTCTGGGCCTGAACCTGCTGATGGGCTATGCCGGACAGGTGTCGCTGGCCAATGCGGCTTTTTTTGGCATCGGTGCCTACATCGTGGCGATTTTGGGCAACCGCTATGGCGTGCCCTACTGGGTGGCCTTGCCACTGGCCGCTTTTGCCACGGCCGGTGTGGGCTTTGTGGTGGGTCTGCCCGCACTGCGGGTGAGCAGCCACTACCTGGCCCTGGCTACCTTGGCTTTTGTCTGGACGGTGCAGGTGGTGCTGATCGACTGGTCCTCCATGACCGGCGGTTCGCCCGGCTTTAACACCACCCGTGAGGGCCTGAAGATTGGTTATTTGGACGATCACATGTACTTTGTGGTGATCCTGCTGGTCACCGCGCTGATGATCTGGATTGCCCACAACCTGATCGCCTCCAAGGTGGGGCGGGCTTTCATGGCTATTCGCGACAACGAAAACGCCGCCGAAATCATGGGCGTCAACCTGGCCAACTACAAAACATTGGCCTTTGCCATCAACGCCTTTTTCTGCGCGGTGGCGGGCGGCCTGCACACCGGTCTGGTGAGCTTCATCGATCCGTATGAGTTTGGCCTGTGGCCCTCCATTTGGCACCTGCTCTACATCGTGGTCGGCGGCTTGGGCTCTATTCTTGGCTCCATCCTCGGCCCGGTGGTTTTGGTGGCTCTGCCAGAACTGCTGCGCGCCTTTGCCGAATACCGACAGCTGTTTTTTGCTTTGGTGCTGCTTCTGACCCTGATCTTCATGCCCCAAGGTATAGCCGGTGCGGTGCGTGGCTATTTTCTGCGCCGCTTTGCGGCTCCGCCAACGCCAGTCGTCGCGGCAGCCGGGGCCGTCAAGAAAATCGAGTTGCAGTCGCGTCATCCCCGGGCTTCATCTCAGGAGGTGCTGCTGGAGGTCAAGGACCTTACCCTGTCCTTCGGCGGTCTCAAGGCGCTGAACGGCGCCCATCTGAGCATGCGGGGCGGTGAAATTCAAGCCCTGATCGGCCCCAATGGCGCCGGCAAGACCACCTTCATCAATTCACTGACCCGGGTCTACACACCTGATACCGGCGCCATTGTCTTTCGCGGCAAGCCCCTGCTGGAGATGAGCTCGCATGATCTGGCCCAACTGGGCATGGTGCGCACTTTCCAGAGCGTGCGCCTGTTCAGCAAGATGTCGGTCATTGAAAACGTCATGGTTGGCATGCACAGCCAGTTGGACCAGGGTGTGTTTGCCTCAGCCTTGAAGCTGCCCTCAGCACGGCGCGAGAACGCCGACGCCCGTGCCCGCGCGCTGACTCTGCTGCAGTCCATGGACCTGGCCCACTTGGCAGAGCGGCCGGCCGGCTCGCTCTCATTTGGCCAGCAGCGCCACCTGGAGATGGCGCGCGCCCTGGCTGCCGATCCGATGCTGCTGCTGCTCGACGAGCCCGCTTCTGGCCTGAGCAAAGGCGAGATTGCCCATCTGCTCGAAATCATGCGCACCATACGCAAGCAATTGGGTGTGGCTATTTTGGTGATTGAACACAATATGAATTTCGTGATGGACATTGCCGATCACATCACCGTGCTGGACCACGGCGAGGTGATTGCCAGCGGCACGCCCCAGCAGGTGCAGCAGGATCCGATAGTCATTGAAGCCTATTTGGGCAAGGCGGCTTGAGATGCTCAAACTCGACCAGGTTCAAGCCGGCTACGGCAGCATCGAGGTGCTCAAGGGCGTCAGCCTTGAGGTGCCTGAGCGCAGCATCGTCACCCTGCTCGGCGCCAACGGCGCGGGCAAAACCACCACGGTGCGCACCATCACCGGCCTGACCCCCTCCAGCGGCGGGGCGATTGAGTTTGACGGCAAGCGCATCGAAAAGCTGGGTCCCGACCGCATGATCGGCATGGGCTTGGCGCTGGTGCCTCAGGGACGCTTGCTGTTTCCTGAGTTGTCGGTCGACGAAAACCTGCAGCTTGGCGCCTATTCGCGCCGCGACGCGGCCGAGATCCGCGCTGACGCCGACAAAGCCTACGCGATGTTCCCCATCCTCAAGGAAAAGTACAAGCAGGACGCCGGTACGCTCAGCGGCGGCCAGCAGCAGATGCTGGCCATTGTTCGCGCCCTGATGGGCCGGCCCAAGCTGCTCATGCTCGACGAGCCCTCCCTGGGCCTGGCGCCGCGCATCGTTCAGGAGATCTTTGACACCATCGTGCGCATCCGTGAAGACGGCTGCGCCATCTTGCTGGTCGAGCAGAACGCTAACATGGCCCTGGCCATCTCCGACCACGGCTATGTGCTCGAATCGGGCCGCGTCAGCATCTCCGGCTCGGCCCAGGAGCTGGCCGGCGACGCCCGCATCCAGCAGGCCTATCTGGGCCACGGGGACTGAGCCTGGTAACGCATTGACCGCTTGCAGGCGGTCAAACTTACTCATAAGCGCTTGCGCTACTTTATGCAGCGCGACTGCGCGGTGCTGGGCATGGTGATGCGCATCTTCTTGGGGGTGATTGCGCGCAAACCCTGCAAGCCAACAGCCCAGGCGCGGCGCAGGCGAACAAGGCCGCACTGAATATCGGTGCGGTGGCCTATACCGAGACCACCTTTCGCTGGCGCATCCTGCGCGCCTATGTAGGTCGGGGCCTGCTCGAAGGCTTCGAGGCTCAGCAGATGCTGGGGTGCAAGCACAGCGGGTTTTCGGTAGATGTCACATCCCGGATGATTGCATCGCCGCACAAGACCGAGCGGGTCTGGAACTGTTACTGCCTTCAAGCGCATCACCGCCGCGCATAAAGCGCTTGAGAAGCAGGCCCTCTTTGGAGGCAATGCGAGGAGTATCTACAGACTGTGAATCAAAGCCTGCAATGAAAACTGCGCAGGCTGTGGGAGGCAAGCCAGTTTCCCGGAAAGATGGGTATTTTCCTGACCCGCCGGCGCACCATCTTTGGCCCTATCCTCAGTTGCGATGCAGCCCCGGGTTCACCGCTTGGGCATCGGGCGCACGACCGAAGATGCGCTCAAAGCGGCTCGCAAACAGCGGCCAGACTTCGGGATTGACCAGGCGCGCGGGCCGCACGCCGCCGGCCAGAGCAATGATCTGCTCGGCGGCCATGGAGGCCATTTTTTGGTAGGCCCCCACGGTCACGCCGGCCGTGTGGTTGGTGGCAATCACGTTGTCGAGCTTCAACAAAGGATGATCGATGGCCGGCGGCTCCACCGCCCACACATCGAGTCCGGCTCCGCCCAGATGGCCTTGCTCCAGCGCCTCGCAAAGGGCCTGCTCGTCGTGGATGCCGCCCCTGGCCGTCGTGATGAACAAGGCGCCCGGCTTCATGGCGGCAAATTGCGCCCGGCCCATCATGCCGCGCGTGCTGTCCAACAAGGGGCAATGCAGCGACACCACGTCGGCGCTGGTAAGCAGCGTGGGCAGTGACACAGGCTCGGCGCCGCGGCGCTCAATGTCCTGCGCTGACAGCAGCGGGTCGCAGCCCAGTACCCGCATGCCCAGGGCGCGCCCCAGCGCTGCAACGCGCGAGCCTGCGTGTCCCATGCCCACCAGGCCGAGCACGGCGCCTTCGAGGTCGCCGCCCATGGCCTGCGCGCGCGTGAAGCGCTCGCCGCGCCGCAAGCGCCGGTCTGAATAGGCGATTCGTTTACTCAGTCCGAGAATCATCCCAATCGTGTGTTCAGCAACGGCCGCTGCATTGCTGCCGGCCTGGTTCATCACACACACGCCGGCCTGGGTACAGGCAAGCACATCGACCGTGTCGTAGCCGGCGCCGTAGGCGGACACTGCCAACAAATGCGGACTTTTCTGGAGCAAGTTGTCGTTGACGAACCAGTGAAGCGGCAGATCGTCCCGCGCCGAGGCGACATGGTAGACGTGCGCCTGGCCAAAAGCGGCCCAGGCCTGCTCATCATCTTGCCCCATCGCAAACACCCGCTGCTCGACCCCGGCAGCCGCTGCGAGCATGGCGTTGAAGGTGGGCGCGTCCATTGGCGTGTCGAGCCGGACCACTTGAAGAAGACTCATTGGATTTTGATTCCTGTTGTACGAATGACATCGCCCCAGCGCTTGCGCTCACGCACGGCAAAGGCGGTCGATTCGGCGGGTGAAGACGAGGTCAGGCGTGCGCCCGCCGCCAAGAAGCGCTTTTGCACCGACTCATCGGCGGCGATTTCTGCAATGGTTCGCGAGAGCTTTTGGGCGATGGGCTGCGGGGTGCCGGCAGGCGCAGCGAACATGCCCCAGGAGGTGATCACAAAATCGGGCATGCCAGCCTCGGCCATGGTCGGTACTGAAGGCAAGGTCGGCCAGCGCTCAGGGCAGGTCACGGCAAGCGCTCGCACCTGCCCGTTGGCCAGGAATGCGGCGTAACTGGCGATGTTGTCTATCGACATGTCGATCTCACCGCCCAGGAGCAATGCCACCGTCTGCGGACCGCCTCGGGTGGGCACATGCGTGGAACGAATGCCAGTGCGCAACTGGAACAATTCGCCGGCCAGGTGCGGCGTCGTGCCGACCCCCGAAGAGCCGAAGCTGATGCCCTTGGGCTGCGCCTTGCCCCACTGGATCAGCTCATTCAAGCTCTTGGACGGGTTGTGCTGCGCGGACACCATCACCACGTTGCAATTGGCCCAGAAGCTGGAGATGTAAGTCAGCGCTTCTGGCTCATAAGACAGCTTCTGGAACAGGTGCTGATTGATGGTGAGCGTGCCTATGGTGGCCGACAAGAGGGTATAGCCATCGGCCGACGCATTGGCTCCTGCCTCCATGCCGATGTTGCCGCTGGCGCCCGTGCGGTTTTCCACCAGGAAGGTTTGGCCCAGCCGTTTTTGCAGCTCTTCCGACATGATTCGGGTTAAGTTGTCTGAAGCGCCGCCTGCTGGAAAGGGGTTGATGATGCGAACCTGGCGCTCCGGCCAGGACGTGGACTGGGCCAAGGCCGCACTCTGCAGCATCAGCCATGCCGCAAAAATGGCGGCAGTTTGGCGAGTCAATAACTGAAATGTCATGGGGCGGATCCTTTTGATGGTGGATTGATTGGCCAATTGGCCGCGTGACCGCTGCGCTGCAGGCAATGCAGGGCATCGAGCGAGGGGACGCCGAGAAAGGCCATGCTGCGGTCCAATTCATCGGCGAGGATGGCAATGGCGCGGGCGGCGCCCCGCTCACCTGCCGCAGCCACCCCCCACAGCGGGGCGCGGCCCACAAGCACGGCTTTGGCCCCCAAGGCCAGGGCTTTGGCGATGTCGCTGCCACGCCGAATACCGCTGTCAAGCATCACTTCAGCGCGGTGCCCGACCGCCTCGACGATCTCGGGCAGGGCGTCGATGCTGGCCACCGCGCAGTCCAGGTTGCGCCCGCCGTGGTTGGAGACGATCACGCCATCGGCGCCACACGCAAGCGCCATGCGCGCGTCTTCGGCGTGCAAAATGCCCTTGACCATCAAGGGCCCATCCCAGATGCGCCGCACCTCTCGCAAATCCTGCCAAGTCAGCGAATCGGACTTGGGCAGTTGTGGGCGCTTGGGCCCTTTGGCCGCAAGCGAATGGCGCAGCGCGTCCGGAAGATTTTCCAGGCGGGGCATCCCAGAGGTGGCGAGGTAGCGACCCATCACGCCAAACAACCAGCGCGGATGCGCTGCCAGGTCCCATACATTGTGTCGATTGATGTGAAAGGGCAGGCTAAAACCGTTGCGCGCGTTGTACTCGCGATTGGGCCCCGTTGGGGTGTCAACGGTGGTGATCAAGGCTTCATAGCCTGCCGAACGCGCGCGCGCCACCAACTGGTGCGACATCGCCCGGTCCGGCCACATATAAAGCTGAAACCACAGCTGTCCCCCGGCCTCATCGGCGACCTGCTCCATGGAGTTGATGGAGTAGGTCGACAGAGAAAACGGGATGCCCGCTTTGGCCGCCGCACGAGCGATCTCGACCTCACCATTGTGGTACATCAAGCCTGCGGCACCCGTGGGCGCCACCGCCATGGGCAGTGACAGTTCCTTGCCAAACAGCTTGACCTTGGCGCTGCGGCCCGAGACATCGACCAGCACGCGAGGGCGCAGCCGGATGCGCTCAAAAGCATCGCGGTTTTCTCGCAGTAAAACCTCGTCCTCTGTTCCACGGTCCACATACTCGAACATGCCCCGAGGCAAGACATCGCGCGCTAGCTCGCGAAGCTGAGCCAGGTTGAGAATCTGCTCCAGTGGTGGTGTGAACATGCTTGTGGGAGAGTCCATCGACAAAAATTCAGGCAAATGCTGATTTGGCTTCTGGGCGAACAGTCGCAGATGTAGAGCGTGGCAAGAGCCTGGCCTTCAAGGTGTCGCAGAACCTGAAAAATACAAATCTAGACAAAACCGCAGTCACTCGAACAAGCTCATGGTTGACAGCTTAATGCAAATGCATAAATTTATCGAGATAGCGACAAAATTTTCGATTTATCGAAATATTTTTAAGCGCCTATCGACTATCGCCTATCGCCCAATGACCAGCGTCTCTGGCTTGACGCACAAGCCCGATGAATGACCCAAAACGCCGAGACCCATGCGCAATGGCTGCGTGCATCGGGGGGGGGGCCAACTCAGGAATTGCAATGAGCATCGGCGAAGAGGGGGTAAGGCCTTAGACAAGGACTCTGACAAGGGCGTGGACGTCTTCGTGATCGGCGCGGACTTTGCAAGAGCGGAGGCACTTACGACTTGGTGCTCTAAGCCGTGGGCCGCAGCCCAACTGCAAAAAGATCGCGGCTGAACGAGCCGGTATGGCAGTCACCGATCGCGGCTTCATTCACGTGGACATTCAAATGCGCACCAACGTGCCGCACTTCTTTGCTATCGGCGACATCGTGGACCACCATGCTGGCGCACAAAGCGGCGCAAGAGGCGCAGTCGGCCACCAAGGTGATTGCCGGTTAGCTGCAAGGAAATAAAGAGCTTGCCGCCAGCGCCTTCAACGCCCGCGTGATTCCAAGCGTGGCCTACACCGACCCCGAAATCGCCTGGGTGGGCCTGACCGTGACCGAAGTCAAGGCCCAAGGCATCAAGGTCAAAAAGGTCTTTTCCCTGGGCTGCCTCGATCCGTGCCACCGCCAATGGCCGTAAAAAATAAAAAAATTGTTTGTAAATATGCTTAAAAGTATAAACAACATTGTTTATATTTGAGTCCATGAACAGCAAGGAACTCAAACGGTAGCTGACTCAGCAAGGCGCAAGCTTCGGCACGATGAAAGGCTCGCACCCCAAGTGTTACCTCAATGGCAAGCAGTCCATCAAACCGATGCACAACACCGACCTCAAGAAGGGTACGGTTGAGGGCATCAAGAAGCAACTTGGTCTGAAATAACGAAGCGAGGTATGGATGAAATTCCCTGTCACCCTGACCCCTGATGAAGCCGATGGCGGCTTTGTTGTGACATTCCACGACATTCCCGAAGCCATCACCCAAGGCGAGACCGTCGAGAAAGCCCTTGCAATGGCACACGAAGCACTTGAGACGGCGATGGAGTTCTACTTTGAGGACAAGCGCGCCGTACCTGCGCCATCGAAACTGAAGCGCGGACAGCACGTCGTCGAGCTTCCGGTCAGCCTTTCAGCCAAGGTGTTGTTGCTCAATGAAATGGTGAAGCAAAACATCCGGCCGGCTGAATTGGCGCGACGCTTGAACACGACTCCTCAAGAGGTGAACCGTCTCACCAACTTGCGTCACATCACTCGCATTGACGGGATTGCCGCCGCATTGCACGCCTTGGGCAAACACCTGGACTTGCGTGTGGTCTGATGTTGGAGCAGGGCGACTTTCATATTGGCATGGAGTTTTGGACTGAAACTGGGCGCTGGCGTTGCACGGATGTCGGAGCACGAACAATCTGTGCCATCAAACTTGAGGGTGAGCCGCGAGATTGGGACGGCCCACCTTATATGGTCGCCGAGTCCGTTTTCGATGAAAACGATTTCGGCGCTCTCTATGCAAGTGAGCACGAAGTCCCAGACTAAATTTACAACGCGGGCGCTTTGAGCGAACCCCAGACCGCTTCAATGGCCATGCCAATGGCCAGCAAGTTGATGTCCGAGCCCAAGGGACCGTCGATCTGCATGCCCACCGGCAAACCACCTGCGGTCAGACCCGCAGGAATGGACAAGCTGGGGATACCGGCGTTGGTGCAGGGGTCGGTGTTGCGGATGCAGGTGCCAAAAGTGTCTTTGTCTTTTTGCTCCACACCCCCTGAGGTGTAGCTGAGGCTTTTGGAGCCATTGGCGGCGTCAATCATGGGCGCGGCCAAGAGGGTGGTTGGGAACAGCACGCAATCGACTTTTGCCAAAGCAAAGTAGTCTGTGTAGAGTTTTTGCAGCGTTTCGCGCCCACCACCTGCGCCCAGGATGCCGACATATTTCGCGTGGAAATTGGCTTCGTTGAATGGTGCGGTGCTTGTCGGCCCGGTTGTGAGGTCGTCATCGTTGGAGGCGCTAAATGCCCCGGTCACGTCAGGACTGACAACCAGATCCCTGATTTGTTTCACCGTACGCGCTGGTGCGTTGTCTGCGCTGGCAAAGTAGGCTGGGATCGCGTGAATGGGCTCATGCAATGCAATCTGGAACGAGATATCCCCATTGAGCTTCATGATGTCAGCCAAGTCGACTGTGGGGGTGGCCTCCACAAAATCCACACCAGCATCTGCCAGCTTTTTCTTGGCCGCTTCAGCCACAGGTTTGACGTTGTCGTCCAAACCCGCCCAGAAGGCAGAGGGCAGGCCGATCTTCAGACCTTTGAGCACTTTTGGCATTGGCACCGCGCCGCCCGTGATGACCGCGTCGAGCAAAGCAATGTCTGCGACTGTGCGGGCCATGGGGCCCAAAGTGTCGCGCGTGGTGCTGATCGGCAGCGCATCTGTCACGGTGTCTGGGTAGCGTCGCCCTTTGCCTGCGCCATCGCCCACCGAAGGCCGAAAGCCTGCAATGCCGCAGAACGACGCGGGCACGCGTGTCGAGCCGCCCGTGTCCGTGCCCAGGCCTGCTGGTGCAAAGCGTGCGGACACTGCTACGGCTGTACCGCCCGATGATCCACCAGGAATGCGACTGGTGTCGTAAGGGTTTTTGCAGGGGCGTGCTGCATTGCCAGACTGGTCGGTGCCCAGGGTGAAGTTGGTGCTGGTGATGCCAAACGCCCACTCGTGAAGATTGGATTTACCCAACACAATCGCGCCCGCATCGATGAGTTTTTGCAAGGAGGGCGCATTCTTTTTGGGTTGATGGTTGCGCAGCGCAGGCGTGCCGCCTGTCGTTTTCATGTCTTTGGTGTTGATGTTGTCTTTGACCACAATGGGCAAGCCGGCCAAGGCGCCTAAAGGGGTGCCAGCGGCTTTGGCCACATCCACGGCTTTGGCTGCTTTCAATGCCTCAGCCTCGTTCAAATAAATCATGGCGTTCAGACCGCTGGCCGCTTTGGCGCGGGCGATCATGGCGGCCATATAGGTCTCGGCTTTGAGCGTGCCGTTTTTGATGCTGGCAACCACCTGCGTGGCGGTCAAGGCCAGCAAGGGGTCTTCAGGGGTGGTGGCGGGTGAGGAATCGCCACCGCAAGCCGTCAAGCCTGCGCCAACGCCGCCCAACATGGCAGCCGCCGAAACAGCGCCTGTGTTTTTGAAAAATTGTCGCCGTGATGCATTGGGGGTCATGAGTGTCTCCTTGGATGTTGAAGCGCCCTGCTGGACGCTGTCTTCATCCTAGGCAGACCCCATGCCGGAGACCATCCTCAAAATGATGGATGTGAACGGCCTCAGGGCCTCAACCCGTGCACGGGCCAGAGCGGTGACAAAGGCGGGCCACAGCATGTTTCCGACCGGTCCGTGCCTGACGCATCCGCCAGACCAAGCCGATGCGCCACCGACGAACGCAGGGATTCAAGATGGGGTTGCTCACCCTCAATGGCAGCCATAGCCAGCGCCTCTTGCAACTAGAGCTCCCGCTCAGGGCCTTGGCCTGCTCCAACCCAATGGCACCCAGCAGTCCCAACAAGCGACCCTGCTCCAGCCGCGTCCGTTCTAACGCTTAGGGCCAGTGCAGCCGCGTCAAACGCAAACTGCGGCCAAGCGCGGTGCTGCCAGATGTAGCTTGGGTGTGGGATTGGGGGAGGCATGCAAGGTATTTTGAACTTTACGTGTCAAAAATTGAGTCGTATTTGAGCGTGTCGACGGCGATGCCTCATCGCTGAGGCCCACCCAAAGCTGGCGGAGGCGGAGGCAGACGCAGACGCTGCAGAGCCCAAACATGCAATCTGGTGCGGTGAATCACTTCATAATTCGCCGCATATTATGCGGTGAATATAGTGAATAATCTCCGCATGTTCGCCGACAAGACCCCTCGCAAACGCACTTACCTCTGGCAGCGCCCCGACTGGCCGCACTGGCGTTATGACGCGACTGCGCTGGCGGGCCCATTGGCACAGTTGCACCGTGCGCAAGGCGAGTTGGTAGGTCGGATGGCGCACTTGGGGTTGGCGCAGCGCGACCTGGCGACTTTGCAGGCTTTGACGCAAGAGGTCATCACCACCAGCGCCATCGAAGGCGAAACGCTCAACTTGGCGGCGGTGCGTTCGTCCATTGCCCGCAAGTTGGGCGTGGACATAGGCGCGCTCGCGCCTGCTGACCGCCAGGTGGATGGTGTGGTGGACATGGTGTTGGACGCCACCCAGCAACACGCCCTGCCGCTCACGGCCGAGCGCTTGTTTGGCTGGCATGCGGCGCTGTTTCCCACCGGTTTCAGTGGCCGTCTGCGGATTCATGTGGGCAGTTGGCGCAACGATGCAGCAGGTCCGATGCAGGTGGTCTCGGGCCCGGTGGGTCGCGAAAAAGTGCATTTTGAGGCGCTGCCCGCCCACACCTTGCCCGCACAAACAGCCGCGTTTTTGGAATGGTTCAATGCCATACCTTCGGGTGACACGCTGGTGCACGCTGGGTTGGCGCATTTGTGGCTGGTGACCTTGCACCCGTTTGACGACGGCAATGGCCGCATCAGCCGTGCCGTGGGTGAGATGGCCTTGGCCCGAGCTGAAGGCGCTGCGCAACGTTTTTACAGCCAGAGTGCGCAAATTCAGCGCGAGCGCAAACAGTATGACGAGCAACTGGAAGCCACCCAGCGCGGCACGATGGACGTGACGCCATGGCTGGACTGGTTTCTGGCTTGTTTGTTGCGCGCAGTGCAGGGTGCGGATGGCCTGTTGGCGGGTGTTTTGGACAAAGCCCAGTTCTGGCAACGCTGGGCTGGCACACCCTTGAACGCCCGCCAGATTTTGGTGCTCAATCGACTGCTCGATGGCATGGACGGCAAGCTGACAAACGCCAAGTGGGCCACCATCGGTCAATGTTCAGCCGACACAGCGCTGCGCGACATCAATGATTTGCTAGCGCGTGGTGTGTTTCGTCAGCTCGAAGGTGGCGGGCGCAATACGGCCTATGCGTGGGTCATTTAAAGCGTTGCTCCCGGCGTCAATGTTCGCCTGGCCAGCGGCAGTATCTGCACAGACCTGCACCCTACTAAACTTCATGCGATTGGATTTTTAACCGTCTGTTCGCTATGGGATGCTGGCCTTTCTCGGTCTTTCCTGTAGCAACGGTCGTGCGAACAAGGCGCTCATGCCGGTGAAAAAAAGTGCAAAGTTCATATAAGAAATTCCGGCTGGTTGCGGGGCACGGGAAAAGCGTGACTGCGGCGATGCTGACTTTGCGGGTGATTTGAAGTGAACCAAGACATCTACGACGTCGCCATCTCGGGCTATGGGCCGACCGGGATGGCCGCCGCTTCTTTGCTGGCGCGGCGTGGACATCGTGTCATCGTCTTCGAGCGACACGGCTCACTGTATGGCGCGCCCCGCGTTGCAACCATCGACGGCGAAAGCGCACGCATCATTCAGGCCGCAGGCGATCACAAGGAGGCCTTGCGCAATTCATCGCCACGCCTGCGGTATCTGTTGGCCAATGGTGAAGGCCAGGTCCTTGTCGACTTCGACTGGAGTGGCACCCACGTCTGCGGCCATCCTTATCGCATTTCTTTGCATCAACCCGATGTCGAGGATGCGCTGGACGCAGCCGCGCGCGCAGCCGGCGCAGTCATACAGCAGGGTTGGGCAGTGGCCGGGCTCGGGCAGGAGGGCGACCATGTCAGCGTCAGTGCTCAGAACAACACTGGGCAAACGCAGACCATCAAGGCGCGTTACATGATAGGGGCCGACGGCGCGCGAAGCACGACACGCGAACTGCTGGGCATTGAACGCGAAAGCTGGCCATTTCGCGGTGCATGGCTCACATTCGATTGCACGCGCAGGCGCGCATTGCCTAACTTTCTTGGCGTATCGCCCGATGGTCGCATTGCCGCGACTTTTTGTGCGCCGCAAGGGCGTGCACATTCGATCATCCCGCTCGGCCGCGATGTGATCCGCGTCACCTTCCAGATCGATCCCGACGCAGATCGCACTGCGGTCATGACGCGCGAAAGCGCTTACCGCTACCTCGAAAATGTGCACGGATTGACGCAAGACGATGTCGATGTCTTTCGCCCCGCCATGCATGTGTTCGAAGGCAAGCTGGCAAAAAATTGGCGCGCTGGCAGGATCTTCATTGGCGGTGATGCCGCTCACGCCATGACGCCATTCATGGGGCAGGGCGGCTGCTCATCGCTGCGCGATGCCGTGAATTTGTCCTGGAAGCTCGATCTCGTGCTGCGCGGGATTGCCAAGGACGCCTTGCTCGACACCTACGAAAGCGAGCGCAAACCGCATGCCCGCTTTTACGTCGATGGCTCCGACAAGCTTGGTGCACTTGCCTTCATCGACGACCCCGATGAGGCGGCGCAGCGCGACCGGCGTTACATCGGCCAGACCGCCGTGCCTTCACCGCCTGAGCCAAAGATAGAGAGCGGGATCATTCATCTCGACGCAAAGGGCAAGCCTGTAGCGCCTGCCGGCGAAGTGGGACCCCAGGGCCGCGTGAGATGGAAGGGCTCTGAAGGGCTGTTCGACGATCTTTTCGGATGGGGGTTCCAGATCCTGTGGCGTGGCGCATCGCCGGAGACGATCTTGGGTGAAGCGCAGCTTGCGAAGCTCAAATCTCTGAACTGCGCCATGGCTGGTTTTTCGCCTGATGTGTCGAACACATGCGTGCAGGATGTCGATGGTGTTTATGCACGCTTCTTCGAGGCGCATCAGGTCAACGGATTGATCGTCCGGCCAGATTTTGTGGTCCATTCGGGGGCGAGATCGACAGCAGATTTGCGCGCTCGTATCGATGAATTGATCGCGCAGCTCGTCGCTTGATCGCTCGCCTGGGCCGCAGCACCTGACAGACCCATCGGACTCGGGTTTGCGGTCCGAGTTTTTGTCCGGCGCGATCTCTGCGAATCAGTTCAACGCGTAATGGCGCTGAAAGCGCAGCGGGCATCTTTGTCTATCAGTCAGATCGAAAGCCATGCTCTGGTTTTGCAACGCCTGTGTTGGCTTACGCGCACCAGGCCGATCAGCCAACCCACCGCCAAGGCGGTCAGCAAGCCTATGCCATGCGCAGAGGTGTTGATGACAAAACAAACATCTATTCACACCTGACCATGAGGGTCAGCGACAAGCATTGACCTTGATCAACTTGGGCTCGAACAAGAGCCTCGATCATTGCGCTTTCAGCGGCAAATCGAATTGGAGCGTGCCATCCACCCAGAGCCTGAGGCTCAACCCTGCTTCACAGGAGTCCGCCATGAAATGCACCCGCACTTTGAACCAGGGGCTGCTGGTGTTCTTGCTCGGCTTTGCCGCCTTTGCCGCCTTGGCCGAGGACGATTGCGATGCGCCGCTCAAGCGCTGGCAATCGCGCGATGCCGTGCGCCAGATGGCCGCAGCCCAGGGCTGGCAGATCGAGCGGCTGAAGATCGACGACGGCTGTTATGAAATTCGCTTCACCGATGCCCAGGGCCGCCGATTCAAAGCCAAGATCGATCCGGAAACGCTCAAGGTCTTGAAGCTCAAGCTTGACGAGCACAAGCGTGCACGAGATTGACCAACTCATGAGCGAGCAAAAAGCACTTCGTCAACAACTGAACTGATGGACCACATCGCTTGGTTCAAAACCCAAGCCGGGCAAGACGCAAATTTTCTCCAGCTTTGATTTGTTCGCGGTGGATGCACAGGGGGAGAAGCGGGTGGCGAATGGTCAGACTTTGCTGACGGTGATGGCTGCCTGACAGATGCAGGGCGGCGGATGCCCTGGAGTGCTCATCGCCGCCAAAGAGATGAAAAAGCTACAGTACTTGTCCAATATATTGAGCAAGTCGCCATCATGCGAATCATCAGCTACTCAGAGGCCCGCAACGGTTTGAAGACTGTTCTTGACGGCGTAGAAGACGATGCCGACATCACCATCATCACCCGCCGAGATGGCGGGGATGCTGTGGTCATGTCCTTGGCGCACTACCAGAGCATGGCCGAAACCCTGTACTTGCTTTCAAGTCCCGCTAACGCAGCGCACTTGGCAGCATCCATTGCCGAACACAAAGCCGGCAAAGCCAAGCGCCGTGAACTGATCACCCCATAAGCCGGGGGATTGCGTTCACCTCGCATACCTGGACCGACTATCTGTATTGGCAAGGGCGGATAAAAAGACGCTCAAACGCATCAACCTGCTGATCGACTCCGCCCGGCGTGATCCCTTTGAAGGCATTGGCAAACCCGAGCCTTTGTTGGGCAATTTGTCAGGCTACTGGTCAAGGCGCATCGATGATGTTCATCGACTGGTCTATGCCATAGACGATGTGGAGCTGACCGTGATTGCCTGTCGAGGGCATTACAAGTAAGTGTTTTTCAACTTTTAGCGATGGCCCTTGCCCACAAGGCCATCCCACGCTGTGCCTTGCGCGCATCGCTGGGCACAAGCACCACGGGGCAAAGTGGTGTTTGGCGCAGCAGATCGGCCAGCGTCAACAAGGCCGCTTCCGGGCCGCTGAGCAGTTCAAATTCCAATTCCAGCATTGGCTCTGTCAACGCGGTGCCGGGCACATGGATGTGGCCTTGATCAAGCGCGACCTCGATCTGTGCACCTGCGTGTTCGATGACCCAGCGCTGGCGTTCAAAGTCGGTGCAAAACAGGGCGCGCAAGGTATGGCGCAAAGCCATCAGGTCTTTCGCCAGCGCGGCGTCATCCACCAGGGTGTCGAACTGCAATGCGCCGGGCGTGGTCTGGCCTTCCCACTCTTGCCGGCGTGACAGGCCGCCCGTGCTTTGGCCTGCGGTTTTGACCGTGAGCAGCCACTGCTCACCCGCCAGCCGCTCACGCACGGCCATGCGGCGCAGTTGCAGGGCCAGTTCGGGCGTGTCGAAATAGGTGCTGTGCAAGCGTTGCGTGTCAGCCGTTTGTGCCAGCAGTGGGTGGGCCAGCAGGCGCGGCAGCTCAGACGCAGACAGGCTGAGTTTGAGTTCGGTTTCCATGGGTCAAGTGCTGCGTCGGGGGGCTTGTCGGGGCTGAGGTCACCGACCTACAAGCGGTTTGTGATGTCGACCTTCAAGCAAAGCGCTCACGCAAATACGCCACGATCGCGCCCGAGTCCTGCAGCCAGCGGGTCTGGCCATTGGCCTCGGTGATCTTCAGGCAAGGCACCTTGGTCGCGCCGCTGCCTTGCTGCAGTTCATCACGGTGAGCGCTGTTGTGCTGTGCATCGCGCTTGTCTATGGGCAGTGACAGGCGGCGCATTTCCTGGCGCACCTTGATGCAAAACGGACAGGTGCTGAACTGGTACAGCGCCAAGCTCTGGCATTGCCGATCGACTTCGGCTTGTGCGGCGGGCGCACGCTCTGCGCCAGCGGGTTGGGTCAGGCGCTCTTTGAGCAGCATGACGGGGCCGAGCACAAGGCGCAGGGTTCGGAAAAAGGAGCGGATCACGGTTTTCATGGGGACCTAAAAAACAAAAAAGTAGGTGGATGACAAACTGGGGAAGTGCATCGGTGTGACAGCTGTGCATTTCCATGTCTGCGCGGTCTATGGGGTGTTTGAGGCGGTATGGTTGAGGCGGGTGAGGCGGGTGAGGCGGGTGAGGAGGGCGGATGTACTCAAGTGGGGACTCCCATTGTCGATTTTCACCCGGCCAAGCTGGTAAAAGCGTTGGGCCTCGCACGCTCTACCTGTTCAACAT
>CAMCUN010000037.1 GCA_945878995.1 Polaromonas sp. YR568
AGAAAGTTCATGGTGCGGTGAGATCAGAGGGAAGGGATGGCGCTTTACGGTGCGATGGTGCCACGCGATGCCCCCACCCCGGCGCTCCCCCAGAGGGGGAGGGAGGAATTCGGGGTCCGGGTTTTGCCCCCTCGCCCCTTTGGGGAGAGGGCTGGGGAGAGGGGCACGCGTGAGGCCATGATGGTGTAACGCGCTGTCCCCACCCCGGCCCTCCCCCAGAGGGGAGGGAGGAAATCGGGGTCCTTGACTGGCCCATGCAGGGCCAGCACATGCTCACTGAGAGCCGGGCGGCGCCTTGCGCTTGAACTGCTCGGCCAAACCCGCGCAGTAGTCCTTTTTGGGCGCGGCTGGGGTGGTCAGCACCTGGTCAAAGCGCTCGCCGGCCATGGCGCTGTTGCCTGCTTGCAGGCGCAGTGACGCGACCTTGACGCCTGCAGGCAGGTGCACGGGCACGCCCAGTTGCCGGTCGGCATGCACGCTGCCGCTGATGAGCAGCACCACTTGGCCGGGTCGGGCCAGCGGCAGGGCGCTGGCAATGGTCTGCGCCATTTGCACATCGCGTGCAATTTGTATCCGCGTCATGGGCGCGATTTGGCTCTCGGGCAGCAGTTGGCAGTGGCCTTCGCGGATCAAGGTCTGCTGCCGCGCCAGCGCCTGGGGTGGCAAGCGCAGGTCCAGCTCGGTCTGGCCCATGCTGGCCCGCATGCGGGTCATGGGCAGGTTGCCGCCCAACACGGGCACGCCCGCGCGCACGGCCGCCATCACGGTCGGGCCGTAGGCTGGCCACGGCCAGGCGCGCGGCTCCCACTGCAGGGCTTCTTGCGCCTGGGCCTCTGAGGCGGTGGCCGCCAGCCCTGCGGTGGAGCCGCCGTTGGTCATCTCCAGCACCAGCGCAGCAAGCTGGCCGCGTGCGGCCAGGGTGCTCACGGCGCGCTGGTGAATGGCTTGGTGCTCGGGGGCGTCGTGTTGTTCACCCAGCATGAGCACTTGGGTGGGCAGCAACTGGGCCAGCGTGTGGTCCAGCGCATCTTGGCCATGTGATTGGCCGTGTATGGGGCCGTGGCTGCAGGCGCTCAAGACCAGCGCCGCCAACGCGGCCGTCACGGTCCGGCTCCCCTGTTTGATCGGTGCGCTCAGGGTCCACAGGCGTATGGGGCGATGGAGATGAGACAAATGGTGCGACAAAAGATGGTCCCAGGGGTGAGTTGAGCGTTGCAGTCTAGGCCGCACGGGGTGTCATGTCATCTCAGAGACCGCACGCTTGGGTGACAACTGCTCAGTGCAGCAGCAGCGGCGTGTGCGCCAAGGCGGCGTAGCCTTCCAGGGTGGTTTCGACCTCCTCCTCGGTGGGGGCCTTGTCGCGCCAAAGGTTCAGCCGCGCCTGAAACATTTCGGCCCAGGAGCCGTCGAGGTAGACCTCGCGGCCGCTGCGCTTGTCCACAATTTCAAAGCCTTGGCGCTGCAACTGGGGCTGCGTGCTGGCCCCAGCGTCGGCGGGTGGGGGGGTCATCTGGACCACGGCAAAAGATTCTGAGTCGTAAAGCATGTGCATGGTGGCCTTTTGAGAGTGACTAAGCATATGGCAGCGCTGCAGGCCAAATTCAAGGGCCTGTCACCAAGCTTGAACCGAGGCCAAATTTTGGTCCAGCACATCGCCGTTGCCCTGGGTGATGCGCATTCGCACGGGGACAAAGTTCAGGCCAGGGGCAAACCAGATTTCTATGGTTTGGTCGTAAGCCCGCCTGGGCTCGCGCCTGAGGGCCACGGTGGCTTGCTCGCCATAGGGCAGAGACAAGGTGGGTGTGCCGGTCACGGTGAAGGTCCAGGTGTCGACCTCGCGCGTGCCGACGGTGGGCACACGCACTTGGGTGCCAGGCAAATAGCGCTCGGGATCGCCCGCCAGCATGCCGGCGAGCTGGAAGAACAGGCTCAGCCGGTCTTGCACCCCGGTTTGCCAAGGTGCCTCAGGCGCGTTGTTGCTGAAAACGATGCGGCCGCGCTCGGGCTGAAAGTGCGTGGCCTGCTCGCTGCGCGCTTTGTCTGAAAACCGCCTGGGCGCCACGCCTTGCAGGCCGAGCTCGCCCACACTGACGGACAGGCGGGGGGTCAAAATCAGCAGGCCGCTGATGAGCAGGCGGGCCTCGTAGCGCGTGCCCTCGTTGTGCCAGCTCAGCTGGGCCTTGGCCGAGTAGTTCAGGCCTCGGGACTGACCACTCAGCTCGTACTGCAAACGCACCGAGCCGGGCAATTGCAGCTTGGGTGTGTCAGGCGGCGGCGGTGCTTGCAAAGTGGCGGTCTGGTCCAGCGGGGCGGGTGCTTGTGCGGCTTCAGGTGGGGGGAGGTTGGCGGGCAAGGGCGGGGCTGGCTGGGGGCTGGGGCTGGGTGCGGCTTGCACTGTGGCGTCAGCTTCGATCTGTGCCTCGGTTTCGGCCTCGGCTTGCGGCGCTGCAGCTTGGACCGAGGGCGTTGGCTCTGCAGCCAGGGCCGAGGGCGCTGGCTCTGCCGCCTGGACCGAGGGCGCTGGCGCTGCCGCCTGGACCGAGGGCGCTGGCTCTGCCGCCTGGACCGAGGGCGCTGGTTCTACAGCCAGGGCGGGTGCTGGCGTCGCTGGAGGCGCTGGTGACACTGAGGGGCTGGAGTTGCTCGCTCGCTGGGGCGGCATGGGTGGAATCAAGCTCAGGCTGGTGCTTGCCACAGGCGCCGCAGCCTTCCGAGGCGCTGGATCAATGCGCCGGGTGCGCATGCTTGCGTTCGCGCCAGGGACAGGGGGTGCAGCAGATGGCGCACTGGAGGGCGCTGCCGCTTCCACGCTCATCGGCCGGCTGACGCTGCCCAGCAGCCACAGGTGAGCCAGCGTGACCCCGGCGGCCAGGCCCAAGGCCCACTTCAGCGGCAGGGCTGGGGGAGAAGACGGTTTAAGCTTGCGGTTAGAGCTCACAGCGCAGGGCCCCCGAGGAACACTGAAGGACCCGAGCGCAGGTCAACAGCGACAACGCAGGACAACAAATGAAACTTGCCACTTACAAAGACGGGTCACGCGACGGCCAATTGGTGGCCGTTTCACGCGATCTGTCGACAGCCCATTATGCGACCGGCATCGCCCATACCTTGCAGCAGGTGCTGGACGACTGGAATTTTCTGGCGCCGCAATTGCAGGACCTCTCTCAAACCCTGAACCACGGCAAAGCGCGGCATGGTTTTCCTTTTGAGCCCGAGCGCTGCATGGCGCCCCTGCCGCGGGCTTGCCAATGGGCCGACGGCTCGGCCTACATCAACCATGTGGAGTTGGTCAGGCAAGCTCGGGGTGCGCAAGTGCCGGCCAGTTTTTACACCGATCCGCTGATGTACCAAGGCGCCAGCGACGACCTGCTGGGGCCTTGCGACGAGGTGCGCGTGCCCAGCGAGGACTTTGGCATCGACTTTGAGGCCGAGCTGGCCGTGGTCACGGCCGACGTGCCCATGGGCGCCAGCGCGGACGAGGCGCTCGAGGGCATTCGCCTGCTGATGCTGGCCAACGATGTCTCGCTCAGACACTTGATCCCGGACGAGCTGGCCAAGGGCTTTGGCTTTGTCCAGAGCAAGCCCGCCACGGCCTTCAGCCCGGTGGCCGTGAGCTTGGACGAGCTGGGTCCCGCCTGGCAGGGCGGGCGCTTGCACCTGACGCTCCACAGCAGCTGGAACGGCCGCAAGGTGGGCATGTGCGAGGCCGGCCCCGAGATGACTTTTCACTTTGGCCAGCTGATCGCCCACCTGTGTAAAACCCGGCGCGTGCGGGCCGGCTCCATCATCGGCTCGGGCACGGTGAGCAACAAGGCCGTGCTTGAAGGAGACAAGCCGCACTGGCCCAAAGGCTACAGCTGCATCGCCGAAAAGCGCGCCATGGAAACCCTGCTCGACGGCCAGCCCTCGACCGACTTCATGAAGTTTGGCGACCGCATCCGCATTGACATGAAGGACGCCCACGGCCAGTCGCTGTGCGGCGCGATTGACCAGTGCGTGGTGCCTGCGCTTTAAGTCTGCGCTTTAAGCCAGCGCTTTTTCAGCCCGGCCAGCTCCGGGCCAGCGCCTTGAGCCCGCGGATCAGCGTTTCCACCGAGATGCTGTCCAAAATCAAGCCCATGAGCTTTTCAAAGGCGCTGACCACCCGCAGGCCCACCAAGCGCTGCAGCCGCTCGGCCGACAGCAGCACCAGCGCGCACCCCCCATGGTGACGCACAGCGCGCCTTTCCACTCCAGCAGCCGCACGGTGGCCAGGGCCGAGGGGCCAGCCAAGGCGGGGATGGCCAGCGGCACGATGAGCGGCTCGCCCGTGTACTCTGCCGCTGCCGTCTCGGACGGCGGAAAATCATGCGCAGCGCAATCAAAAACAGCACCAGCGCTCCGCCAATGAGCAGCGACACCTCGGACAAGCCCAGCGCCGACAAAAAGCCTTGCCCCGCAAACATAAAGCCCAGCAGCACGGCAAAAGCAATCAAGACCTCGCGCACGATGACGCGCGCCCGCCTGGCCTGGGGCACGGCCTTTAGGGCGTTGGCGAACAGGGGAATGTTGACCAGCGGGTCTGTGATCAGCAGCAGCAAGATGGTGGCCGAGGCAAAGCTGTGCTCCACGCGCTTTAGCTTTGGTACACCGTGTCCAGCGAGGCAAAGCCCTTGAGTTCAAGGGGGTTGCCAAAGGGGTCCAAGAAAAACATGGTCCATTGCTCGCCCGGCTGCCCGGCAAAGCGCAGCTGGGGCGCCAGCACAAAGGCGGTGGCAGCCTGCTTCAAGCGCTCAGCCAGCACCTGCCAATCGGGCAGGGCCAGCACCAGGCCAAAGTGCGGCATGGGCACCAGCTGGTCGCCCACATGGCCGGTGAGCTCGGTCTTGAAGGGCTGACCCAGGTGCAGCGAGAGCTGGTGGCCAAAAAAATCAAAGTCCACCCAAGTGGCGGTGGAGCGGCCCTCTGTGCAGCCGAGCACGCCGCCGTAAAAGCGGCGCGCCTCATCGAGGTCGGTGACATTGAAGGCAAAGTGGAACAGGCTTTTCATGGCGGTTAAGCTTATCAAAAGCTGCTCAATGAGCGCAAAAATTCATTCACCTGGCAAGCCCGCATTGCACAATCGAGAAAAAGTCGGATCTTGCCCCTCATCGCTTGCACCGACCCCTGCCAAAGATGAGCCCAAAGGATAGGTAGCTTTCATGAACGACAACAACCCCATGTCCGCCTTTGGCGATTTCGGCAAATGGGTGCCGGGCTTTGAATTCCTTAAAGGCCTGACCCAGCCGGGCGGTGCTCCAGGCACCTCTGCCATGCCTTCTTTGGGCGGCTGGGTGGCGCCCACGCTCAACGTGGAAGACCTGGAGCAGCGCATCAAAGAGCTCAAGACCGTGCTGTTTTGGCTGGAGCAAAACGGCACGGCGCTCAAGGCCACCATCCAGGCCATGGAAGTGCAAAAGATGACGCTGGTCACCTTGAAAGGCATGAATGTGAGCATGCAAGAGATGGCCCAGGCTTTTTCCATTCCCACGCCAGAGGCTGCGCCCAAGCCTGCGCCATTTTCTGCACCGGCCCCCGAGGCCGCCTCGTCCCCCGCGCCCGGCTTTGCCGACTTGAGTCAGCCCAGGCCATCCAGCAAACCAGCCGCTCAGCCCGCCAGCCCCAGCCAGCCCGGTGACTCCCCGCAAGCCCCTGAGCCGCCCGCGCAAGCCGCAGCTGGCGGGGTGGACCCCTTGCAGTGGTGGGGCGCGCTGACCCAGCAGTTTCAAACAATTGCCAATGCGGCCATGAAGGAAGCAGCCGCCCGCACGCCCGAGATGCCCGCCATGAAGGCCTCGGCCGAGCAGGCCACTGACTTGTTCAGCCAAGCCATCAAGAGCAGCACCGAGGCCTGGAGCGAGGCGATCAAGCCCAGCCGGCCTGCCGCAGGCCAGCGCCAAGCCGCGCCCGCCCGAAAAGCGCCCGCTAAAAAGGCCGTGCCCGCCAAGAAGGCCGCGCAGAAATCAGCGCCCAAAGCAGTTGCAAAAGCCGCCCCCAAAACCAAACCTGCAGCCTCACCCGCTGCCAAGCGAGCCCGATGAAACTGTTCCCCTATGGCAACGCCACTCACCCCCAGTGGCCCATGGCGGCGGCCTTGGTGCTGGCCCAGCTGCGCGCGCACATGGCGCTGCCCAGCTACGCCTCCTCGCCAGCCCTGGGCCTGCTCTACATCACCGACCATTACGCGGCGCATGCGCAAGACATCTTGGACCACCTTGGTGCCGAACTACCTGAGGTGACGGACTGGAGCGGCACGGTGGGTGTGGGCGTGGCGTCCAACAACGTGGAGTACTTTGACGAGCCGGCGCTGGCCGTCATGCTCTGCGACCTGCCGCAAGAGCACTACCGGGTGTTTTCCGGCGTGGCGCCTTTGGTGTCGGGCGAGGGTGGTTTCAGGGCACACACCGCGCTGGTGCATGCCGACCCGAACACCCCCGACCTGCCTGATTTGATAGATGAGCTGGCCGAGCGCACGGGCAGTGGCTACCTGTTTGGTGGCCTGGCCGCCAGCCGCACGGGTGTGGTGCAGTTTGCCCAAAGCAGCCGGGGCCACTTGCCTGGCCAGGGAGCGGCCAGCAGCGTGTTCACGGGCGGCATGAGCGGCGTTGCCTTTGGCGCGGAAGTGCCGCTGCTGTCTCGCGTGAGCCAAGGCTGCCAGCCGGTCTCACCCGAGCACGAGGTTACGGCCTGCGAGGGCCATGTGGTCACCGAGCTGGACGGCGAGCCAGCGCTGGAGCTGATGCTCAAGGCCCTGAAGGTGTCGCTCAATCAGCCCGAGGCTGCACTGGCCAAAGTCAGGCGCACGCTGGTGGGTTTGCGCGAGCCGCAGCTGCCGCAAGACCAGGGCTTGCTGCACAGGCCTGGCCAGTTCGCGGCCGACACCTGGGTGCGCCACATCATTGGCCTGGATCCCCATCGCCACGGCATTGCCATTGCCCAGGCGCCTGAGCGCGGCATGCGCTTGAGTTTTTGTGAGCGCCATCCCACGGCCGCCCTGCGCGACCTGGTGCGCGTGTGCGCCGAAATCCGCGAGGAGCTTGAATCGGCCGAGTTGCCGCTGGAACTGGCCCAGGCCCTGCAGGCAGACGATGCCAACGCCGCACCGCACCCGGCCAGGCGGGTGGCAGGTGCCATTTACGTCAGCTGCTCAGGCCGGGGCGGGCCGCATTTTGGCGGCCCCAGTGCCGAGCTGCAAACCGTGCGCCGCGCCTTGGGCGACGTGCCGCTGGTGGGGTTTTTCGCCGCCGGCGAAATTGCCAGCCGGCATGTGTATGGCTACACGGGCGTGTTGACGGTGTTCACCACCGATTGAGACCGCGGCTTACCCCTGTAGGAGCCAGCCTGCTGGCGATTTTTGGCGTGAAGTGATGCCTGCTGCCCAGCCCTGCGTTCAAATCAAGTTGTCCTGAGACACCACCTCGACCTTGACGCGGCGGGGCCGGGTTGTCCGCACGCTGGCTTGTCGGGGCTGCAAGGCAAAGCTGTGGGCGCTGGCTTGGGCCCAATGCTCGTGCCACAGACCTTCGAGCTTGCCGCTGCCCAACAAGGCACCGGGCTCCATTTGGGTGAAAAGCTGTGACAGGGGTTTCACCTCGACATCGCTGATGCGCCGCATGATGTGCTGCGGGCCTATCTCGCCCGGGTGCTGCAAGCCGGCCGCCTGCACCAGCTCTTGCAGCGCGTGCAGTGTGCTGTGGTGAAAGTTTTTCACACGCTCGGCCTTGTCCACCACCACCAGCGCACGCTGGCGCAGGGGGTCTTGCGTGGTCACGCCCGTGGGGCAGGCGCCGGTGTGGCAGGTTTGGGCCTGTATGCAGCCCAGCGCCATCATGTAGCCGCGCGCGGCGTTGCACCAGTCGGCGCCCAGGGCCATCAGGCGGGCCATGTCAAAGGCGCTGGTCACCTTGCCCGCTGCGCCAATGCGAATGCGCTCGCGCAGGTTCACCCCCACCAGCGTCTGGTCCACCAGCGACAGCGCCTCTTGCAGCGGCATGCCGACGTGGTCGGTGAACTCCACGGGCGCCGCGCCCGTGCCGCCTTCTGCACCGTCCACCACAATGAAATCGGGTGTGATCCCGCTTTGCTGCATGGCTTTCACCATGGCAAACCATTCCCAAGGGTGGCCAATGGCCAGCTTGAAGCCGGTGGGCTTGCCGCCCGAGAGCTGGCGCAAGCGGGCTATGAAGGCCATCATTTCCAGCGGGGTGGAAAACTCACTGTGCGCGGCCGGTGAGACACAGGTCACGCCCACCGGCACGCCACGCGCCTCGGCAATTTCAGGCGTGACCTTGGCGCCTGGCAGCACGCCGCCATGGCCGGGCTTGGCGCCCTGGCTCATCTTGAGCTCAATCATTTTGACCTGCGGATCGCGCGCATTGGCCATGAATTTGTCGTCGCTGAAGCTGCCGTCCTCGTGGCGGCAACCAAAGTAGCCCGAGCCAATTTCCCAAATCAGGTCGCCACCGTGCAAGCGGTGGTGCCGCGAGATGGAGCCCTCGCCGGTGTCGTGCGCAAAGCCGCCCATGTAAGCGCCCTTGTTCAGCGCCGCGATGGCGTTGGCCGACAGCGAGCCAAAGCTCATGGCCGAGATGTTGAAGATGCTGGCCTCATAGGGCTGGGTGCAGGGCGAAGCCGTGTCTGTCCCAGGCGTGCCACCTATCCAGAGCCGAAAGTCAGCGCTCGCCAACTGGGTGGGCTGGGCCGAGTGGTTGATCCACTCATAGCCGCGCGCGCCCACATCCAGGTGGGTGCCAAAGGGCTGGGCGTCGGGTGCGCCCTTGGCTCGCTGATAGACCAGCGAGCGCTGGGCCCGTGAGAAGGGCGCCGCCTCGCGGTCGCTTTCAATAAAATACTGCCTGATTTCTGGCCGAATGAACTCCATCAAAAAGCGCAGGTGTCCAATGACGGGGTAATTGCGTGTGATGGCGTGGTGGCTTTGCCGCAGGTCCAGCACGCCTCTGAGCGTCAGCAAGCCTGCGCCTAGGAAAACCAGAGCGCCCGAGCCCCACACCAACGAGCTGACAAAGGCCCCCGCTGTGACGGCCGCGCACAGGGTGAATACCCAAAATCTAAGGGGCAGCACAGCTTCTAGACGCTTGAACATGAGCGATTCCTTGGTTGCTCGTCTATTCTGCAGTAAAAATTTTTAACAATCCATGCCCCTTGACACCATGTACGAGTCTTTTTTCACGCCCCTTGCAACTGCGCCCCTCCAGCCGCTGTCCACCGAGGACTTTGACGAGCTCGAAACCATCCTCGACGACTTGCGCAGTCGCATGGACGAGACCCCGCAGTGGGAGTTTTGCGAGGGTTTCATGGCCGCCCTGCTGTGCGCCCGCACGCCGGTCGGGCCTTCGGACTACCTGCCCGTGCTGCTGGGCCTGCCCTTGGCTGGCGAGCTGACTCAAGAAGACCAGGGCTCTTTCAAAGACCTGGCGCAAATGCAGCGCTTTGGTGAACTTTGGAGCCGCCGCTGGGCCGACATCCAAACCCGGTTGCAGGCCGATGTCAGCGCCCTGGACGACGACCGCTGCTACCACCCCGAAATGATGGACCAGCGCGGCGACCTGCTGGCCTTGCCTCAGGAGGAGTGGGACGGCTACACATTGGAGGAACTGCCGGATTTGGGCCTGGTGTGGGCGCTGGGCTTTATGTTTGCAGTCGAAAGCTGGCTGGACGACTGGGCACCACCTAAAGACAAAAACCAGGCCGCGCTCATCAACCGGGCGCTGGCCACCATCGTGGCCTTGACCGAGGACGATCTGGAGCCGCCCGCCCTGCCCAGCTTGGGCGAGACGCCGCCGTCCATCAGCCAAGCCCGGGCCGAGCTCGTGGCCCTGGCCATTTGGGCGGTGTACGACTTGTACGAGACCCACCGCGAACTCGGCCCCCGCGTGGCCACGGTCTATGCCAAGGCCTTGCCTGGGCGCAACGAGGCTTGCCATTGCGGCAGCGGGCAGAAATTTAAAAAGTGCTGCGGCCGCTGAAGGCCTGGACCCGCGCTGGCGACGCCCCTGAATGGGTCGTGGGGCACAGCTCGGGCCCCATTTCGAAGCTGGACATAATCTAAGCACATTTCGAGGGGTCAGCTTGGCGGGAGCCGGCCGCCCTCAGCCGTTTATCACCGAGCCGCCCCAGATGAATTTGCAGACCCTTCGTCAGCTTTGCTACGCGCTGACCATTTTGCTCAGCGCTTTTTTGCTTTTCCAGATTCAACCGCTGATCAGCAAATTCATCTTGCCCTGGTTTGGCGGCAGCCCCTCGGTGTGGACCACGGCCATGCTGTTTTTCCAGTGCGCGCTGTGCGGCGGGTATTTTTATGCCTTCTTGGTCAGCCGCCGCTGCTCGCCGCGCCGGCAGGCCGCCATCCATTTGTCGCTGCTGGCGCTGGCGGCGGTGGCGGCGGCCTTCATCATTCCTGAGGCCTCGCTCAAGCCCGAGGGCGACGAGGAGCCGGTGGCCAAAATCGTCGCCCTGCTGGCCTTGAGCGTGGGCCTGCCTTATTTCTTTTTGGCCACCACCGGCCCGCTGGTTCAGCACTGGTATGCCCGCGCCCACCCCACGGGCTCGGCCTTTCGTCTTTATGCCCTGTCCAATGCCGGGTCGCTGTTTGCGCTCTTGTCTTTTCCCTATGTGTTCGAGCCCTATTTGGCGGTGCAAGACATAGGCCGGCTGTGGACCTGGGGCTTTTGGGCCTTTGCGGGCCTGTGCACGGCCTCGGTGTGGCTCAACCTGCGATTGGCAGCTTCTGCCCCCTCGTTGGCCAGCTCCTCAAGCGCCTCCAGCCCCCCAGGCCTTGAGGTCCAGCACACCGGCCCCGCCCCCAGTTGGATGCGGCGCGCACTGTGGGTGGCTTTGCCCGCGCTGGCATCGCTCGCCTTCATTGCCACCACCGACCATGTCAGCCACGACATTGCCCCCGAGCCCCGGCTGTGGATCACCACCTTGGGCTTGTACCTGCTGACCTTCATCGTCTGCTTTGACCACCCGCGCTGGTACCAGCGGCGAGTGGCCGCGCCCTTGTTGGTGCTGAGCTTGTTCTTGTTGATAGGCCGCGACGAGTTGCCAGCGCTCTTGGGGCTGGATTTGAGTTATTCCCTGGACTTCACGCGCTGGGCGCATTTCGGGGTGATGTTTTTGATTTGCTTTGTGGCCCACGGCGAGCTCTACCGCGTGCGGCCCAGCCAGGCCCGCTACCTGACCGAGTACTACCTGCTGATGTCGGTGGGCGGCGCCTGCGGGGGCCTCTTTGTCTCACTGGTGGCCACCAACTGGTTTGCCGACTACCACGAGTGGGCGCTGATGCTGCTGGCCGCCTTGCTCTTGGCCGGTGGCGTGCTCTGGCGCGAAGCGGCCCGCCTGCCTGTGCGCTCGGCCTTGGCCGCTGTGGTGGCGGCCGTGGCCTTGTCGGTGGTGTACTGGGAAGACCCGCTGTCTTGGCGCAACCAAAACGCTGCAGGCTCGACCTCCACCACGCTTTACCAGGCGCGCAATTTTTACGGCACCGTGACCGTCGCCGACCAGCGCAAGGCAGGCACTGCAGAGGCCGACAAACGCATTTTTTACAGCGGCCAGGTGGTGCATGGCGTGCAGTTTTTGCAGGCCGACCGCTTGCGCGCCAACCTCACCTACTACGGCGAGGACAGCGGCGCGGGCCAGGCCCTGCGGTACGCGGCGGCAGCCAAACCCTCACTGAGCGTAGCCATTGTGGGCCTGGGCGCGGGCACGCTGGCCAATTACGCCAGGCCCAGCGATGCCTACGACTTTTTTGAAATCAATCCCGAGGTCATTCACGTGGCTCGCGATTGGTTTGACAACTTGAAACGCTGCCAAGCCCAAACCCAGCGCATGTACCTGGGCGATGCCCGGCTCAAGTTTGAAACCCTGCCCGCCGACAGGCGCTACGACGTGATCGTGCTCGACGCGTTTTCAGGCGGCTCGGTGCCGCTGCACCTGCTCACCCGCGAGGCCTTTGAGCTGTACGCCAAGCGCCTGGCGCCCGGCGGGCTGATCGTGGCCCACATCACCAACAGCTACCTGGACCTCTACCCCGTGGTGCGGCGCCAAGCCCAAGCCCTGGGCTTGGATTTTCGCTGGGTGGACCAGGCTTACGACGGCGAGCGCGGCATCAACTTCAACCGCTACGCCGTGATGGGCCGCAACCCGGCCTACTTTGCGGCCTTCCCAGCCGACGCCCGCGCGCCCACCGAGCGATCATCGGGTCTCAAGCCCGAGGATGCGCCCTTGTGGACCGATAGCTTCAGCAGCATTGCGCCCATTGAGCTTAAAAAGTGAGCTTAAAAAATAAGTTCATAAAATTGGGCCCCAGTCGTTCAGCCCTGCGGCGCAGCTTTCACAAAACCGCCGCCTTGGTGAATCACCGCGGGGTCTGCGCGGTCCAGCACCGGCTGGCGCTCTTCCACCGCGGCGCGAAACACGTCTGAGCTGTCTTGAGGCTTAAAACCAATGTGCTTGGCCAAGCTGTTGTCGTACCAGGAGGCCTGGTTGTCAGAGGTGCCGTAGATGATGCTGTGGCCCACCACGGGGGCGGTCAGCGCGGCCATCACCAGGCGTTCGAGGTCGTCGTAGCTCAGCCAGGTGGCCAGCATGCGCCTGTCGCGCGGTTCGGGAAAAGACGAGCCAATGCGGATGCTCACGGTCTCTATGCCCCAGCGGTCCCAGTAGAGCTGGGCCACGTCTTCGCCAAAGGCTTTGGACAGGCCGTAAAAACCATCAGGCCGCGGGGGCGACTTGGCGTTGACCACCTCGTCTTGGCGGTAAAAGCCCATCACATGGTTGGAGCTGGCAAAGACCACGCGCTTGACACTGTGCTTGCGCGCGGCCTCGTAGAGGTTGACCACGCCGGCGATGTTGGCCGCCAAAATGGGCGCCCAGGGCTGCTCGGTGGAGACGCCGCCCATGTGAACAATGGCGTCCACGCCTTGCACCAGCGCCATCACGGCGTCCTCGTCTTGAAGCGGGCACAGCTGAATGTCTTCACCCGCTTGCGCCTGGGGCGGCTTGAGGGCCTGGATGTCACTCAGGCGCAGCTCGTCGCAATAGCTTTTCAGGCGTGCTCGCAACTCGCAGCCCAGGCCACCGGCGGCGCCCGTGAGCAAGAGGCGGGAAAAACGCAAGGGGGTGGCGGGGCTCGCAAGCATGGGTGGCAATCGGATGGAATTTAAGCTTTAAAGCGTGCAGCCAGCTGGGTGACGCCGTCGCGCAGCACGTTCTGGTCGGCGCCCACGGCCACGAATAGCCCGCCTATGTCCAGATAGTGCTGGGTCAGCGCGTCGCCGCCCACCAAAATGCCCGGGGCCTTGCCGCAGGCCAGGATGCGCTTGAAGCCGTCTTCCACCACCTTGACCACCTCGGGGTGCGAGGGCTGGCCCAGGTAGCCCATGTCGGCCGAAAGATCGCCCGGGCCAATAAAGATGCCGTCCACGCCGTCTATGCTGGCAATGGCTTCCAAGTGCTTGAGGCCCTCCAGCGTTTCAATTTGGATCAGCAGACAAATTTCGTCGCCGCAGCGCTTGGCGTAGTCCTTGATGCGGCCGTAGCCGCTGGCCCGGGGCGAGCCTGCAAAGCCGCGTACGCCGTGGGGCGGGTAGCGGGTGTAGGCCACGGCGTTGCGGGCTTCTTCTTCGTTTTGCACATAGGGCACGATCAGGGTTTGCGCGCCCAAGTCCAGCAGGCGCTTGAAGGTCACCATGTCGTTCCAGGGCGGGCGCACTGCCGGCATGGTGGGGCTGTCTTTGAGCGCTTGGAGTTGCGTCAAGATGGTGTCCAGCTCGTTGGGCGAATGCTCCATGTCCAGCACCAGCCAGTCGAGGCCGCACTGGCCCAAAATTTCAGTGCTGATGTGGCTGCACAGGTGCGACCACAGGCCGATTTGCGGTTTGCCCGCTTGGAGGGCGCGTTTGAAGTGGTTGATGGGCAGGTCCATGGGGAGTCTCCTTGAGGTCAGGCGCCGGGTTGCTGAATCAGCACGGCGCGAAAGTCGTTGATGTTGGTGAGGGTGGGGCCGGTGACGATGGCGTCGCCCAGGGCGCCAAAAAAGCCGTGGCCGTCGTTGTTGTCCAGGCAGGCTGCAGCTTGCAGGCCCAGGGTGCGCGCGCGCTGCAGGCTGTCGGGTGCCAGGTGGGCGCCTGCAATGTCCTCCATGCCGTCTACGCCGTCGGTGTCGCCGGCCAGTGCCCACACGCCGGCTTGGCCTTTGAGCGCCAAGCCCAGGGCCAGCAAAAATTCCACGTTGCGCCCGCCTCTGCCCTTGCCGCGCACGGTCACCGTGGTCTCTCCCCCCGACAGCAGCACGCAGGGCGCGGGCACGGGCTGCTTGTGGCTGGCCACCTGCAGCGCGATGCCGGCCATCACGCGGCCCACTTCGCGGGCTTCGCCTTCAATGCTGTCGCCCAAGATGCACACGCCGTAACCGGCGGCGCGGGCCAGCTGGGCGGCCGCTTCCAGGCCGATTTGCGGCGAGCTGATCAGCCGCGTCTCGCAGCGGGCCAGGCGCGCATCGCCGGGCTTTAAGGTTTCGCCTTCGCCGCTCTCGAGCAGGGCGCGGGCCGCGGCGGGCACCTCGATGCGGTATCGTGCCAAGATGGCCAGCGCGTCGGCGCAGGTGCTGGCATCGGCCACCGTGGGGCCAGAGGCAATGTCGGGCAGCTGGTCGCCAGGCACGTCAGATATCAAGAGCGTGAGCACACGAGCAGGTTGGCACAGCGCGGCCAGCCGCCCGCCCTTGAGCGTGGAGAGGTGGCGCCTGACGCAGTTCATCTCGCCAATGGAGGCACCGCTTTGCAGCAGCTGCGAGTTGATGTCTTGCTTGTCGGCCAGCGTCAAGCCTGCGGCGGGGGCCGGCAAGAGCGCCGAGCCGCCGCCAGAGATCAGGCACAGCATCAGGTCGTCTTCGCTCAGGCCTTGCACCAAGGCTTGGATGCGCTGGGCCGCGTGCAAGCCCGCCGCGTCGGGCACGGGGTGAGCGGCCTCTGTGATTTCAATGCGCTCACAAGCCACGCTGTAGCCGTAGCGCGTGACCACCAGGCCCTTGAGCGGTCCAGGCCAATGGTCTTCTACGGCCCGCGCCATGGCGGCCGAGGCTTTGCCCGCGCCTATGACCACCAGCCGGCCTTTGACGCTGGCGGGGTCGGGCAGGTGCGCTGGCACCACCTGGGCCGGCTGGGCCGAGGCGATGGCGGCGTCAAAGAGTGCGCGCAGCAGGTCGCGGGGGCTCATGCCGGCATCCCTGGACGGTCGTGTCCTTGCAGGAGCCGGCCTGCCGGCGATTCTTGGCGCGAGCTCATCCCTGTTGGCCGCCACCCATGGCCGTCAGGCCCGTGCCTAAACCCTTGCAGACAAGGCATGCTCAGCCCGGCGCCACTTGAAAGTTGCCAGCGATCTCCAGCGCGCGCACCAAGCTGGAGTGGTCGAGCTGGCCGCCGCCGTGGGCCGCGCAGCTGTTCATCATTTGCAAGGCGCTTGCCGTGTGCGGCAGCGACAAGCCCAGCGCGCTGGCTCCATCGAGCGCGAGCTTGAGGTCTTTTTGGTGCAGCTCAATGCGAAAGCCTGGGTTGAAGGTTCGCTTGATCATGCGCTCGCCATGCACCTCCAAAATGCGGCTGGCTGCAAAGCCGCCCATCAGCGCTTGGCGGACCTTGGCTGGATCGGCGCCAGCTTTGGCGGCAAACAGCAGGGCCTCGCCCACGGCCTCGATGTTGAGCGCCACGATGATTTGGTTGGCCACCTTGCAGGTCTGCCCGTCGCCCACGCCACCCACCAAAGTGATGTTTTTGCCCATCAGCTCAAACAAGGGCTTAAGCCGTGCAAACGAAGCATCGGTGGCGCCCACCATGATGGTCAGGCTGGCGGCTTTGGCACCGACCTCGCCGCCGGAGACCGGCGCGTCCAAGTAGTCGCAGCCCAGGGCTTGAACCTGCGCGGCAAATTGCTTGGTGGCGATCGGCGAGATGGAACTCATGTCGACCACCGTTTTCCCGGCCGACAAGCCCCGGGCCACGCCGTGCTCGCCAAACAACACCTCTTGCACATGCGGGGTGTCGGGCACCATGGTGAAGATGATGTCGGCCTGCTGCGCCACCTCGATGGCCGTGTGGCAGGCTTGGGCGCCTGCATCGCGCAGGGCTTGGGGCACGCCGCTGCGCGACTGGGCAAAGAGTTCGTGGCCGGCGGCCAGCAGGTGGCCTGCCATGGGCAGGCCCATGATGCCCAGGCCTATGAATCCGAGTTTCACGTGTGTGTCCTTGAGAGTGAATGCCCAGGCGTTTACCGCAGCATGCAGGGCATCTTTGGGTTGAATTTCCAGCCGGGGATGAGGTACTGCATGGCCATGGCGTCGTTGCGTGCGCTCAAGCCCTGCTGCAAGTACAGCGCGTGGGCTTGGTTCACGGCGTCCATGTCCAGCTCGACGCCCAGGCCAGGCTTGCGGGGAACTTCGACACAACCGCCCTTGATCTGCAGCGGCTCGCGGGTGAGGTGTTGGCCGTCTTGCCAGATCCAGTGCGTGTCTATGGCCGTGACCCGGCCGGGCGCGGCCGCCGCACAGTGCGTGAACATGGCCAGCGAGACGTCAAAGTGGTTGTTGGAATGTGAGCCCCAGGTCAGCCCGTGCATTTGGCACAACTGCGCCACGCGCACCGAGCCTTGCAGGGTCCAAAAATGCGGGTCAGCCAGCGGGATGTCCACCGACTGCAGCGCGATGCTGTGCGCCATTTCGCGCCAGTCGGTGGCCACCATGTTGGTGGCGGTGGGCAGGCCCGTGGCGCGGCGAAATTCAGCCATCACCTCGCGGCCAGAGTAGACGCCTTCGGCGCCGCAGGGGTCTTCGGCGTAGGCCACGGTCTGGCGGTGGTCCCGCATCAGGCGAGTCGCGTCTTTGAGCAGCCAGCCGCCGTTGGGGTCCAGCGTGATGCGGGCCTGGGGAAATCGCTCGTGCAGCGCCACCACGGCCTCCATTTCGTCTTCACCGCGCAACACCCCGCCTTTGAGCTTGAAGTCCTCAAAGCCGTAGCGCGCTTGCGCGGCCTCGGCCAGGCGCACCACGGCTTGGGTGTCCATGGCCGCTTCGTGTCGCAGGCGCAGCCAGTCGTCGCCTGCCTCGGGCTCGCTGCGGTAGGCCAAGTCCGTTTTGTGGCGGTCGCCCACATAAAACAGGTAACCCAGCATCTGCACCTTGTCCCGCTGCTGGCCCTCGCCGAGCAGGGCGCACAGCGGCACGTCGAGGTGCTGGCCCAGCAGGTCGAGCAGTGCGCATTCCACGGCCGTCACCGCGTGGATGGCCACGCGCAGGTCAAAGGTCTGCTGGCCACGCCCGCCACTGTCGCGGTCGGCAAAGCGCTGGCGCATGGCGTTCAGCAACGCGTTGTAGTGGCCTATGGGCTGACCTTCGATCAGCGCGCGGGCGTCTTCCAGGGTTTGGCGAATGTTCTCGCCGCCGGGCACCTCACCCACACCGGTGTGGCCGGCCGAGTCGGTGATGAGCACCAGGTTGCGCGTGAACAACGGGCCGTGGGCGCCGCTCAGGTTGAGCAGCATGCCGTCGTGGCCGGCCACCGGGATGACCTGCATGCGGCGAACGAGGGGGGCAGACGGGCTCATGGAAAACTTAGAGGGTGGCTATAAACGTAAGACATCGTACAACCTGGTGGGTCACTTGTCAGTGGGGACAAACCCGGCTGGCTGGCCTCAGGCCTGGGGCTCAAGGGCGTGCGGTGTCACCGCGTTTGAGCCGATCCCGGCTGTTGGACAGGTGGGTGCGCATGGCCGCGCGGGCGGCTTCCACGTCCTGGGCGGCCACGGCGTTGTAGATGCTTTCATGCTCTTGGTTGACGCGGCGCAAATAGCTTTGCCGCTCAGGGTCCGAGGGCAAGAGGGTGCTCATGCGTGCGCGTGGAATCACGCCCGCGCCCAGCGAGTGCATCAGGTCCCCAAAGTGGTGGTTTTGGCTGGCCCGGGCTATGGCTTGGTGGAATTGCTGGTCGGCGGTCACGGCGTCGGTGCCTGCTTCCAGCGCCGCGTCAAAGGCCAGCAAGGCGGCGTGCATCTCGGTCAAGTTGTCATCATTGCGGCGAATGGCGGCCAGGGCGGCGGCTTCGGTTTCGACGCTGATGCGAAATTCCAGCAGGTCTATCACCTCGCGCAGCGTGCCCATGTGTTCAGGGCTGATGCGAAAGGAGGGGTGCTGGCTTTTAGGCCGCACAAAGGTGCCCACGCCGTGGCGCGTGTCCACCCAACCCGAGGCTTGCAGGCGCGAGATCGCTTCGCGCACTACGGTCCGGCTGACGCCAAAGTCCTGCATGATGGCCGCCTCAGTGGGCAGCTTGTCGCCCGCCTGTAGCCGCCCGCTGCGGATTTGCTCGGTCATGGCGTTGACCAGTTGCACGGCCAGGCCGCCGGGCTTGCGCAATGAAGTGGTCTTTGAATCCATGGGAAATCCCTAGCCGTGTGCCGTGAAATTGTGGTTGATAATGAGCCTTCAATTGTACGACAACTGATGACTCGATGGCTGGCGAGTTCTTGGTTTTCCATGCACAAGGCTGCGCCAGTCCTTTTTTTAACCCCCTCACAGGAGACATCCATGCCCCTTCGTCGTCACTTACTGGCCACTGCGGCCTCCGCCGTGCTGGCCTTGTCGGTCAGCACCCCAGCCCTGGCGCAAACCGTGCTCAAGGCCTCGGATGTGCATCCGGCGGGCTACCCCAATGTGGTGGCCATCGAAAATCTGGGTAAAAAACTGGAGGCCTCCAGTGCAGGCCGCTACAAGCTGCAAATGTTCCCGGGCGGCGTGCTGGGCTCTGAAAAAGAGGTGGTGGAGCAAACGCAAATTGGCGCCATCCAGATTGCCCGCATTTCCCTGGGCATTCTTGGCCCCGTGGTGCCTGATGTGAATGTGTTCAACATGCCTTTTGTGTTCCGCGACGAGGCGCACATGCGCGCCGTCATTGACGGGCCGGTGGGCAAGGAAATTTTGGACAAGATCACCAACAGCCCGGCCCGTCTGGTGGCCTTGGGTTGGATGGACAGCGGCTCGCGCAGCCTCTACACCAAAAAAGAAATCAAGACCCCGGCCGACCTCAAGGGCTTGAAAATTCGCGTCATGGGCAATCCCTTGTTCGTTGACACCATGAACGCCATGGGCGGCAACGGCATCACCATGGGCCACAACGACACCTACAGTGCCTTGCAAACAGGTGTGGTGGACGGCGCTGAAAACAACCCGCCCACCTTGTTCACGGCCAACCACTATTCCACGGGCATGAAGTTCTACACCCAGACCACCCATCTGATCATTCCCGAAATTTTCGTGATGTCCAAGGTCGCCTGGGACAAGATGAGCCGCGACGACCAGGCCAACATGACGAAATTTGCCCGTGAAGCGCAAATGGAGCAGCGTGCCCTGTGGGACAAGAGCGTGGCCGAGTACAGCACCAAGCTGCAAGCGGCGGGCGTGCAGTTCAAGAGCGTGGATAAAAAGCCCTTTTATGACGCGACTGCCCCTGTGCGCGCCAAGTACGGCAGCCAGTACGCCGAACTGATCAAGCGCATCGAGGCGGTCAAGTAAGTGGCCGCCGTCCAGCGAGGCTGCATGCCCTTCTGGACGGGGTCCTTCAATCAGTCTGCCTGCAAGGCCGCAAGGCCTTGCGTGCTTTTGTGCTTCAACCCATTCATTTGTCCCCACCATGCCAGCCCTTTTTGACCGCTTGTATTTGCTCTGCATCTGGGTTTCAGGCCTGGCAATTGTGGTCATGAGCCTCATCATTCCCTGGGGGGTGTTCACACGTTATGTGCTGGGCACGGGTTCGAGCTGGCCCGAGCCTGTGGCCGTGCTGCTGATGGTGACCTTCACATTTTTGGGGGCTGCGGCCAGCTACCGCGCAGGTGCGCACATCGCTGTGGGCATGCTCACCGACCGGCTGCCCGCGCCGCTGCAAAAAGCCTGCGCCGCCTTGGTGCATTTGTGCATGGTGGGCATTTGTGTGTTTGTCATGGTGTGGGGCAGCAAGCTGGTGCTGGGCACCATGGGTCAGACGCTGGGCGATCTGCCCTGGATGGCGGTAGGTTGGACCTACTTGCCACTGCCTTTGGGTTCTTTCATGACTTTGCTGTTTGTGCTGGAGCTGCTGATTTGGGGGCCGGCGCATCAACGTGCGGTGGTGACCTTCGACCACGAAGGCCCGGCTTCGGTGGAGGCCGTCTGACCATGGATGCGCTGGTTCTGATTGGCAGTTTCGTGGCCCTCATGCTGCTGGGCATGCCCGTGGCCTTTGCGCTGGGTCTGGCGGCCTTGATGGGCGCCCTTTGGATAGACCTGCCGCTGGACGCGGTGATGATTCAAATGGCCAGCGGCGTGAACAAGTTTTCCCTCTTGGCCATTCCCTGCTTTGTGCTGGCCGGTGCCATCATGGCCGAGGGCGGCATGTCCCGGCGCTTGGTGGCATTCGCAAGCGTGCTCATTGGTTTTGTACGGGGCGGCCTGTCGCTGGTCAATATCCTGGCTTCGACTTTTTTTGGCGCCATCTCTGGCTCGTCGGTGGCCGACACCGCCTCGATTGGTTCGGTGTTGATTCCCGAGATGGAGAAAAAGGGCTATCCCCGACCGTTTTCCACCGCAGTGACGGTGAGCGGCTCGGTGCAGGCCATTTTGATTCCGCCCAGCCACAATGCGGTCATCTACTCGATGGCCGCGGGTGGTTCGGTGTCGGTGGCGGCGCTGTTCATGGCCGGGGTGTTCCCGGGCCTGCTGCTGGGCCTGAGCCTGGCGATTTACTGCCTGTATGTGGCCCGCCGCGAAAACTACCCCAAGGGCGAGGTCATTCCCTTGAAGCAGGCGCTGAAAATCTGCGCCGAGGCCCTGTGGGGGCTGGCCACCATGGGCATCATTTTGGGCGGCATCCTCAGCGGGGTGTTCACGGCCACCGAGTCGGCATCCATCGCGGTGGTGTGGGCCTTTTTTGTGACCATGTTCATTTACCGCGACTACAAGTGGCGGGATTTGCCCAAGCTGATGCACCGCACGGTCAAGACCGTGACCATTGTCATGATCCTGATTGGCTTTGCAGCCAGCTTTGGCTACATCATGACCTTGATGCAAATCCCGCTGAAGATCACCGCCGTGTTCACGGCGCTCAGCACCGAGCCCTGGGTGATCCTGGCCTGCATCAACCTCATGCTGCTGGTGCTGGGCACCTTGATGGACATGGCGCCGCTCATCCTTATCCTCACGCCCATCTTGCTTCCTGTCATCAAGACCATAGGCGTGGACCCGGTGCACTTTGGCATGATCATGATGGTCAACCTGGGCATAGGCCTGATCACGCCGCCGGTGGGGGCGGTGCTGTTTGTCGGCAGTGCCGTGGCCAAGCTCAAGATTGAGCAGGTCGTCACGGCCATGAAGCCCTTTTTTGTGGTCTTGCTGCTGGTGCTCATGCTGGTCACCTACGTGCCGCAAATATCGCTGTGGCTGCCGCGCACCATGGGACTGTGAGAGCGCATGAGTCTGCCCATGGTGCTGGTCACACACCCGCGCGATCGCTTGCAGACTTACTTTGGCGAGCAGGCGCTTTCCCGGCTCGCGCAGGTGGCCAGCGTCAAGCTCAACCCGCACGCGCACGACTGGTCGGGGCCTGAGCTGGTGGCGGCGGCCCAGGGCTGCGATGTGCTGATCGCTTACCGTCAGACGCCGCTGGATGCTGATTTTTTTGGGGCTGTGCCGCAGCTGCTGGCCGCTTTGCGTTGCGCGGTGGACATCCGCACCATTGACGTGGCGGCAGCCAGCCGTGAAGGCGTGCTGGTCAGCCGCGCCAGCCCTGGCTTTGGCCCAGCCGTGGCCGAATGGGTGATGGGCGTGATGATTGACCTGGCCCGCCACATCACCGATGCCAGCACCGCTTACCGGCAGGGCTTGCTGGTGGAGCCGCGCATGGGGCGAGAGTTGCGCGGTGCCTGCGTGGGCATCATTGGCTATGGCGAGATTGGCCGCCGCCTGGCCCGCCTGGCCCAAGCCTTTGGCATGCGGGTCTGTGTCCACGACCCCCATGTGCAGCCTCCAGACCCGTCGCTTGACGCCTTGGCCCTGCCCGACTTGCTGGCCCAGGCCGACCATGTGGTTTGTCTGGCGCCTGCCTTGCCCGAGACCGACAAGCTTATCAATGCCCAGGCCCTGGCCTGCATGAAGCGCACGGCGTATTTCATCAACGCCTCGCGTGGCCAGTTGGTGGACGAAGCGGCCTTGCTGCAGGCCCTGGACCAGGGTGCGATTGCTGGCGCTGCGCTCGATGTGGGCATGGCCGCCGACCAAATGCCCTCTCCCGCCCTGGCCCGCCATCCCCGGGTGATTGCCACGCCCCATGTGGGCGGCCTCACGCCCGAGGCCATTGCGCATCAGGCGCTGGAAACGGTGGCGCAGGCCACGGCGGTCTTGCAAGGCCGCATTCCGCCGGGCGCGGTCAATGCCGAGCAGGCCAGCCGAATTTTCAGGCGTTTTGCATTGTGAGCCGGCTCACCTTGGCCGTGCCGCCCGGCGCCTGTGATTGCCACATTCATGCCTATGACGCGGCCTATCCCCTGGCGCCCACTGCCACGTTCAAGCCGCCGCATGCACCCTTGAGTGATTACCTTCCCATTTTGCAGGCCCTGGGCCTGTCTCGGGTGGTGGTGGTGCAGCCGACGGGCTACGGCTTTGACAACCGCTGCACGCAAGCGGCGGTGGCCGCGCTGGCGGGTCGCGCGCGCGGCGTGGCCATGCTGCCTGCCACGGTGAGCGAGGCTCAGTTGCAGCGCTTACACGCCGCCGGATTCAGGGGTGTGCGCACCATGATGTTGGCCGGCGGCCTGATGACTTGGGACGATTTGCCCACCCTGGCGGACAAAGTCAGGCCCTTGGGCTGGCACTTGAATGTGCAGTTCGACGGCCGCGAATTCGAGCAGCGGCTGCCCGTGCTGCTGGGCCTGAAAGTGCCGCTGGTGATTGACCATCAAGGCAAATTCTTGGTTCCACCCACCCCGCAAGAGCCGGCTTTTCAAGCGCTGTGCCGATTGCTGGAGGCCGGCGGCACGTGGGTCAAGCTGTCGGCACCCTACGAGACCTCGCGCACGGGAGCGCCGCACTACGAGGACGTGGCGGCGCTGAGCCGCCACCTCGCAGCGCATTACCCTGAGCGCTGCCTGTGGGGCAGCAATTGGCCCCACCCCAACCAACACCCTGCACCCTCTAGCGCAGCCCTGCTCAGCTTGTTGCCCAGCTGGCTGGCCCGGGCCGGTGACCTGCAGCGCATCTTGGTGGACAACCCAGCCGCGCTTTACGGGTTTGAGGCCTGAAGCCAGCTTTTTTCACCTCTTAACCATGCCCTATGTTTATGTCTCCAATGCCGACAGCGGCGACATCACGGTCCTGCACCTGGCCGCCGGTGGTGAGCTGAGGCTGCAAAGCCGCCTGGAACTGGGCGGCAGACTCATGCCCATGGCGCGCCATCCATCGCGGCCCCTGTTGGTGGTGGCCAGGCGCAGCGCGCCCATGGCCGCACTCAGCTTGGCCGTGGACCCGGCCACTGGCGAGGTGCATCTCCTGGCCGAAGCGCCGCTGCCCGCCAGCATGGCTTACCTGAGCATGGACGCCAGCGGGCGCTGGCTGCTGGCCGCGTCCTATCCGGACCACCTGCTGACGGTCAGCCCTTTGCACCAGGATGGCCGCGTGGGCGACGTGGCCCAGACGCTGCCCACCGGTCCCCATGCCCACGCCATCGTGGTTGCGCCGTCCCACCGGCATGTGCTGGCCACCTCCTTGGGGGGCGGGCTTCTCATGGTTTTTGACTGGGATGCAGGCACCGGCAGGCTCAGCCCCGCACAGCATTGGCATGCACGCCCCGGCGCAGGCCCTCGCCACCTTCGCTTTGACCGGCATGGCCGCTTTGTGTACCTGCTCAATGAACTCGACGCCAGCCTGGATGTGCTGAGTTGGAACCCGGCACAAGGCCGCCTGAGCCACCTGCAAACGGTGAGCAGCTTGCCGCCAGGTTTCACAGGCCAGCCTTGGGCTGCTGACCTGCACCTCACGCCCGATGGTCGGCAGCTCTACAGCAGCGAACGCAGCTCCAGCACCCTGGCGCATTTTGCGGTGGACCCGATCACCGGCCTGCTCAGTGTCCAAGGCCACACCAAGGCGGAGGCGCAGCCCCGTGGCTTTGCCATCGACCCTGCGGGCCGGCAGCTGTTGGTGGTCGGCGAGCTTTCGCACCACCTCAGCCGCCTGTCCATTGACCCAGACAGCGGACAATTGAAATTTGAACAACGCATCCAGGTGGGGCAAGGTCCCAACTGGGTGGAAATCTTGCCATGACCACCGCTCTTGTGTCAGTGCCACCATCACCCGCACCTTGTGTGCTTCGCATCCACGCCCAAGACAATGTGGCCATTGTCGCCAACGACGGCGGCCTGCCTGCGGGCACGTTGCTGCCCGAGGGGGCGCCTGGTGCGGGTGTGGTCTTGCAAGGCAAAGTGCCGCAAGGCCACAAGTTGGCCCTGGTCAACATTGCCGCTGGCCAGCCCGTGCTGCGCTACAACGTGCCCATAGGCTACGCCCTGCAAGCCATAGCCGCTGGAAGTTGGGTGCACGAGCGCCTGCTGCAAATGCCCGCCGCCCGCGAGCTTGAAGGCCTGCCCATGGCCACCGTTCAGCCGCCGCCCCTGGCCCCGTTGCAGGGCTACACCTTTGAAGGCTTTCGCAACGCCGACGGCTCAGTGGGCACGCGCAACATCTTGGCCATCACCACCACGGTGCAGTGCGTGGCCGGCGTGGTGGCGCAGGCGGTGGCCCGCATCAAGGCCGAGCTGCTGCCGCAGTTTCCCCACGTCGACGATGTGATTGGCCTGGAGCACAGCTATGGCTGCGGCGTGGCCATTGACGCGCCTGACGCCATCATTCCCATTCGCACGCTCAGGCACATCAGCCTGAACCCCAACTTTGGCGGCGAGCTCATGGTGGTCAGCTTGGGCTGTGAAAAGCTGCAGCCCGAGCGCTTGTTGCCGCCGGGCAGCATCCCCGTGGCCGACGGACGCAACGCAGAGTTGCACACGGTGTGCCTGCAAGACGCGCAGCATGTGGGCTTTATGTCCATGCTGGACCACATTGTGCAAAGTGCCAGGCCCCACCTGGAGCGCCTGAACGCGCGCAGGCGCGAAACCGTGCCCGCCAGCGCCTTGGTGGTGGGCGTTCAGTGCGGCGGCAGCGACGCGTTCTCAGGCGTCACCGCCAACCCGGCGGTGGGCTTTGCCGCCGACCTCTTGGTGCGTGCGGGCGCCACCGTGATGTTCTCGGAAAACACCGAGGTGCGCGACGCGGTCGAGCAGCTCACCAGCCGCGCCGCCTCCCCCGAGCTGGCGCAGTCCATCGTGCGCGAGCTGGCCTGGTACGACCAGTACCTTGAGCGCGGCCGGGTGGACCGCAGCGCCAACACCACGCCGGGCAACAAGGCCGGTGGCTTGTCCAACATCGTGGAAAAGGCCATGGGCTCTGTCGTTAAAAGCGGCTCCTCGCCGATTGCCCATGTGCTGGCGCCCGGAGAGAAATTGCGGGCAGACCAAAAAGGCTTGGTGTTTGCCGCCACCCCGGCCAGCGACTTTATTTGCGGCACGCTGCAGCTGGCCGCAGGCATGAATGTGCATGTCTTCACCACGGGCCGTGGCACGCCTTACGGCTTGGCCGAATGCCCGGTGATCAAGGTCGCCACGCGCAGCGAGCTGGCCCGCCGCTGGCACGACCTGATGGACGTCAACGCCGGCCGCATTGCCGATGGCCAAGCCAGCGTGGAGGAACTGGGCTGGGAGCTGTTCCTATGCCTGTTGGAGGTGGCCAGCGGCAAAAAGACCTGGGCCGAGCACTGGAAACTGCACAACGCGCTGGTGCTGTTCAACCCCGCGCCCATCACCTGATGCAGTTGGACGCAGCGCGCTTTTCGGGCCAGGTGGCGCACCGCGCGGTAGGGCTGTACGTGATTCAAAGCCAGGGCTTGCAGGTGGCCATTTGCAACCATGGCGCACGCATCGTGCAGCTCATCACCCCCGACCGCCAGGGCGAGCCCCAAGACGTGGTGCTGGGCTTTGACAGCCTGCCGCAAATGCTCATCGGCCTGCCGTCCATGGGCGCCTTCATTGGCCGCTTTGCCAACCGCATCGCGGGGGCTCGGTTTTGGGTGGGCGATCGCGAGCACCGCTTGCCCGCCAACGACGGTGCGCATTGCTTGCACGGCGGGCCCGCAGGCAGCCGGGTTCAGGTGTTTGAGGTGCTGGCCCACACGACCAGCCAGCTCAGCTTGGGCTGGACTTTTCAAGAAGCCGATGATGGCTTTCCGGGGGACGTGCGGCTGGAGCTGCAGTACCGCGTGGAGGGCGGCACTTTGTTCATTGACCACACGGCCCGTGTCTCGCGTGCGGCCACGCCCTTGAACTTCACCAGCCACGCTTTTTTCAACCTTGAAGGGCAGGGCGGCCAGGACGTGCTGGACCATGCCCTGCAACTGTCTGCCGACCGCTGTGTGCCCGTGGACAGCGGCCGCATTCCAACCGGTCAGATGCTGCAGGTAGAAGGCACCGCCTTTGACTTTGGCCGCCCCCGCCGCTTGCGCGAGGCCCTGGCGCAAGGCCATGCCCAGCTGTGCTTGGCCGGTCCTTCGGGATTTGACCATTGCATGGTCGATGGCCTGAGCATCTGGCGCTGCCAAGCGCGCGTCCATGCTGCGCGCACGGGCATTGCCATGGAGGTGTGGTCTGACGCGCCCGGCCTTCAGCTCTACAGCGCCGCCCCCATGGATGGCAGCTTGCCCCGCCACGCGGGCAAAGGCGGCCGCGCTTACGGCCCCTCGGCCGGTCTGTGCCTGGAGCCCCAGGGCTTGCCGGATGCGCCCAACCAGCCCCACTTTCCCCGTGCGGTGTTCGAGCCCGGCGAGGTGGTGCATGGCCGCATGGCGTACCGATTCAGCGCTGCGTCATCAACGGCTGGGGCAGAGCACGTGAGCTTTTTGTAGGCGTTGGCATGCCAGCGATTTTTGGTCTGCGCAGATGCCCGTTAACCTCCATGCATCGCCAGCAGGCTGGCTCCTACAAAGACAAATGGCCGCAGCGCGTGGTCTTCATGTTTTTCCCCCTGTAGGAGCTTGCCTGCAAGCAATTCGTGCCAGACAACGGCCATCCCTTCAAGCGAGAAATCGCGGCGAGGCCCACTCCTGCCCATCACCCAAAGGCCAAGCCTTGCGGCGAAAGATGCTGCACCAACTGCTCCAAAGCATGTTTTACCGTGGCCTGCCTGACCGCCGCACGGTCACCCGCAAACACCTGTCGCTCTGACCACAGTCCTTGGGGCGTGGCCCAGGCCAGCCACACCGTGCCCACGGGTTTGCTGGCACTGCCGCCACCAGGGCCGGCCACGCCGGTGACCGCCACGGCCACTTGTGCCCGTGAGCGCGCCAAGGCGCCTGTGACCATGGCGCGTGCCACGGCCTCGCTGACGGCGCCCTGCTGCGCAATCAACTCGGCGGGAACGCCCAGCAAATCGGTTTTGGCCTCGTTGGAGTAGGTGACTAAGCCGCGCTCAAACCAGGCGCTGGAGCCGGCCAGGTCGGTGCAGGCCGCGGCGATCAACCCGCCCGTGCAGCTCTCGGCCGTGGCCATCATCCAGTGGCGTGCCAGAAGCTGCTGAGCCAAGAGGGGCAAAGTGGTGTTCATGAGTGAATAAAAACCCAAAAAGCCAACACCAGCAAGGTGCAAAAAGCGGCCAACACATCGTCGAACATGATGCCAAAGCCGCCGCGTGCGCCAAAGCCCTTGAAATGCCGGTCGGCCCAGGCCATGGGGCCAGGCTTGGCGGCGTCAAAAAAACGAAACAGCGCAAAGGCCGCCACCTGCATGCCCAAGCCTGCAGGCAGCACCACCCAGAGCACCAGCCAAAAGGCCACCACCTCGTCCCAAACGATGTGGCCCGAATCGGCCACACCCATGTGCTCGGCGGTGACTGTGCAGGCCCACCAGCCTACCAGCGCCGACAGGGCAATCACCAGGCCCAGGCCGGTCTCTGTCAGCCAGATTTGCATGAGCAAAAAAGCCAGCCAGGCCCAAAGCGTGCCCACAGTGCCTGGCGCCAGCCGGCCCAAGCCAGAGCCAAAGCCCAGGGCAATCAGGTGTGCGGGGTGGGCCAGCATGAAGCGCAAGCTCGGGCGAATCACAGGCGCAGGCCGCACTGGAGGGTCAGTGGAAAGAGGCTTCATGGGTGGGCAAAGTGATCGTAAGAGGCCACAGTCAAGGGCAGCGGCTGTTGCTGGGCATCCACCAGGCGCAGGCCGTGCTCGGCCTCGATGCGGCCTATGCGCGTGACGGGGGTTTGCGTGAGGCGAGCCGCTTGCAGCACGGCCTCGTGCGCCTCGGGCGGGGCAGTAAAGCACAGCTCGTAGTCGTCGCCCCCGGCCAGCACGTGGGCGAGCGCTGTGCTGCCCACGGCGGGCCAGTCGGGGTGGTGCTGGGCGGTCAGTAAGCGGGCAGCGAGTTTGGCTTGCACGGTGGCGCCCATGCCTGAGGCTTTGAGCACATGGCGCAAGTCGCCCACCAGCCCGTCGCTCAGGTCAATGGCCGCATGCGCGATGCCGCGCAAGGCCAGCCCCAGCGCCACTCTGGGCGTGGGCCGCTCCAGGCGCTGCCTGGTTTGCTCCAGCAAGGCCGCAGACACAGGCAGGCGGCCCAGCAGGCCTTGCAGCGCCAGGTGCGCGTCACCCAGGCTGCCGCTCACCCACAGCTCGTCACCGGGCTGAGCCTGGCTGCGCAGCAGCGGCTGGCCTTCGGTTTCGCCAAGGACCGTGATACAGATGTTCAGTGGCCCTTGCGTGGTGTCCCCGCCTATGAGCTCGCAGTTGTGCGCGTCGGCCAGTGCCCACAGGCCGCGCGAGAAGTCGGCCAGCCAGGGCTCGTCCACCTGCGGCAAAGAAAGCGCCAGGGTGAAGGCCAGCGGCCGCGCGCCGCAAGCGGCCAAATCGCTCAGGTTCACGGCCAAGGCTTTGTGGCCCAGGCTTTCGGGCTTTACATCGGCAAAAAAGTGCCGGCCTGCCACCAGCACGTCGCTGGAAATCGCCAGCTGCGTGCCGGGCCGGGGCTGCAGCAGCGCGCAATCGTCGCCCACGCCCAGCAGAGCGCGCTGGGCTGGGCGCGTGAAATAGCGCGCGATCAGGTCGAACTCGCCCATGCCTGCGGGCCTCAGTGCAGCAAGCGCGGAGGTGCTGCACCGTGCGAGGCTTCCAGCACAAAAAGCGCAATGGGGGCCTCGAAGCGGCTGCCGTCTTCGGCCACGCAAAAGTAGCTGCCGTGCATGGTGCCACTGGCCGTGCGCAAGCGGCAGGCGCTGGTGTATTGGAAGGACTCGCCTGGGCGCAGCAAGGGTTGCTGGCCGACCACGCCCAGGCCCTTGACCTCTTCATTCATGCCGTTGGCATCCACAATGACCCAATGCCGCGAGATCAACTGCGCAGCCACCTCGCCGGTGTTGGTGACCGTGACGGTGTAGGCAAAGGCAAACACGCCCTCGTGCGGCATGGATTGGGCGGGCAGGAAGCGGGGCTCCACTTCACATTTGAATGCATATTTAGACATGTGACGCATGTTAACGAAGGCCGAGCAGCCTGCTTTTTTGCAGGTCTGCCAGCCCACCAAACTGCCACAATCGCGGCATCGTTCATCACACCTTCACCACCATGACCTACCGCATTGCCCCGTCGATTCTTTCAGCCGACTTTGCCCGTCTGGGCGAGGAGGTGCGCCAGGTGATCGCGGCCGGTGCGGACTGGATTCACTTTGACGTGATGGACAACCATTACGTGCCCAACCTGACTTTTGGCCCCATGATTTGCAGCGCGCTCAAGCCGCATGCCCTCACACCTGCGGGCCAGCCCGTGCCCATTGATGTGCACCTGATGGTGCAGCCGGTGGATGCGCTGGCGGCCTCTTTTGCCAAGGCCGGGGCCGACCTCATCAGCTTTCACCCTGATGCCAGCGGCCATGTGCACCGCAGCGTGCAGGCCATCAAAGCGGCGGGCTGCCAGGCGGGCCTGAGTTTTAATCCGGCCGAGCCGCTGGATGTGCTGGACTGGGTAATTGAAGACATTGACCTGATCCTCATCATGAGCGTCAACCCAGGCTTTGGCGGGCAGAGCTTTATTGACTCGGCCTTGCGCAAAATCGAGCAGGCCAAAAAACGCATTGAAGCCTCGGGCAAAGACATTCGCCTGGAGGTTGACGGCGGCATCAAGGCCGACAACATCGCCCGCGTGGCTTCTGCGGGTGCCGACACCTTTGTGGCTGGCAGCGCCATCTTTGGCCAACCCGATTACGCGGGTGTGATCTCAGCCATGCGCGGGCAATTGGCGGCGGTCTGAAGCTCAAGCTAGGGGGTCTTGCATGCGCTATGGCGCAGTTGGCATCTGCGGGCCATGGTCGGCGTCAAGCAGGGGAAGTTTTGTATGCGCTGGTCAAGTCAGCTGACATCGATTGTTAAATTTTGCTAAATTAAGTGTTATTTAACCAGTATTAGTCAATATTCATGAAAACTTTCGACATCTCAGCCTAGTATTGTGACTTAACGGATCAGCCATGTGTTGCACGGGTCGACACTGGGTTTTCGGTCCGAATTTAGCCCAACGGAGCCGATCATGCGAATAGCAGTACTTGAAGACGACGACACCCAGCGCGAATGGATGAATTCATTTCTGATGGCATTGGGTCATGTGTGCCATCCCTATGCCGAGGGTCAAAGCCTGATGCGCGATTTGCGCCGTGAAAGTTTTGACCTCATCGTGATGGACTGGAATTTGCCTGACCTGTCGGGTCTGGACGTGGTGCGCTGGGTCCGAGCCAACCTCAGCTCGCGTGTGCCGGTGCTGTTTGTGACCAGCCACATTGACGAGGGCGACTTGGTCGAGGCTTTAAAGGCCGGCGCCGACGATTACATGACCAAGCCGGTGCGCGTGCCCGAGTTGATGGCGCGCCTGCACGCCCTCTTGCGCCGCTCCTACCCGCAGCAAGCCGGTGAGACCTTGGTGGTGGGCGACTATGCCTTTGACCAAAATGCCAAAACCTTGACCATGGGCGGGGTGGCGGTGGACCTCAAACACCGCGAGTACGAACTGGCCTATTTGCTTTTTTCTCGCATTGGCGAGTTGCTCTCTCGCAAATACTTGCAAGAAAGTGTGTGGGGCGGGCAGGCCGATGTGGTCTCGCGAACGCTGGACACCCACGTTTCGCGCTTGCGCGTGAAACTGGATCTCAAGCCAGAAAATGGATTCAGGCTGAGCTCGGTTTACAGCCTGGGTTACCGGCTCGAATCCCTGAGCGGCCAGCTAGCGCAGGTCCATCCCATGCCCGTGGCCAGTGCCGTGCCACAAGAAGCCTCGCGCCCTGTTCTGCAGATCTCCTGAAACCCTTGCAAGCACTTTGATCGGCGTGCAACGGGCGCCGATTGGCACTCTCCCAAGGCCTGGGCCGTGGGCGGGTTGCTCAACCACGATCGAAGTTTGCAGCCGGCCAACTCGGATGGCCGTGTCTCCTGTGGGCTTTGATACACTCAATTCATGTTTATTCACCGCATCTTTTTATCAGGTTCGAGTGACCGGGGAGCTTGGCCCTGGCGGGGCTGCTGCGCCGCGCAACTGACTGCGTGAATGACACCGGCCTGCTCAGGCTGGACGAGTGCACGATTTTTTTGCAGCGCGCCTTTGCTTTGATGCGCTGAAGCTTTTTTGCTTTCAGCCGCCCGGCCTGCACCAGGCCCCCGCGTTGATACAGCCGCTTGATGCTTGCGGCTTGCCTGAATAAGATCATGATCTCTGAACTTGAATTTAAAAGCCTGGCCAGCCAAGGCTACAACCGCATTCCCTTGTTGGTCGAAGCCTTTGCCGACCTGGAAACCCCCTTATCGCTTTACCTCAAGCTGGCCTTCAGCAAAGACGGTGGCCAGCACAGTTTTTTGCTGGAGTCCGTGGTCGGCGGCGAGCGCTTTGGCCGCTACAGCTTCATTGGTTTGCCTGCGCGCACTTTCATTCGAGCCAGTGGCTTTGGCGCGCAGCAACTCACCGAGGTGGTGACCGACGGCCAGGTGGTTGAAAACTCCCGAGACAACCCCTTGGACTTTATTGCAGCCTACCAGCAGCGCTTCAAGGTGGCTTTGCGCCCAGGCATGCCTCGTTTTTGCGGCGGCTTGGCAGGCTACTTTGGCTATGACACGGTGCGCTACATCGAAAAAAAGCTCGCCGCGTCGTGCCCGCCAGACACCTTGGGATGCCCTGACATCGTGCTGCTGCAGTGCGAGGAGCTCGCCGTCATTGACAACCTGTCGGGCAAGCTTTACCTCATGGTCTATGCCGACCCGGCGCAGCCCGAGGCCTACGCCAATGCCAAAAAACGCTTGCGCGGCCTCAAGGACCAGCTGCAGTATTCGGTCAGCGCGCCGCAGGTGCGACCTTCCCAGAGCTACCCGGCGGAGCGGGAGTTTGCCAAAGCCGACTACCTGCGCGCTGTGGAGCGTGCCCAGGAATTGATTGAGGCCGGTGACTTCATGCAGGTTCAAGTGGGCCAGCGCATCAAAAAACGCTACACCGAGTCGCCGCTGTCGCTGTACCGAGCGCTGCGCTCACTCAACCCCAGCCCCTACATGTATTACTACCACTTTGGTGATTTCCATGTGGTGGGCGCCAGCCCAGAAATTTTGGTTCGCCAAGAAAGCACCGAAGAGGGCACCAAAATCACCATCCGGCCCTTGGCGGGCACGCGGCCCAGAGGCGCCACCCCTGACAAAGACAAGCTGGCCGAGCAGGAGTTGCTGGCCGACCCCAAAGAGCGCGCCGAGCACGTGATGCTGATCGACTTGGCGCGCAACGACATCGGCCGCGTGGCACAGGTGGGTTCGGTCAAGGTCACCGAGGCCTTTGCTGTGGAGCGCTACAGCCATGTGATGCACATCGTCAGCAACGTTGAAGGCGTGCTCAAGCCGGGCATGAGCAACATGGACGTGCTCAAAGCCACCTTTCCGGCCGGCACACTCACGGGTGCGCCCAAGGTGCACGCCATGGAGCTGATTGACCAGCTCGAGCCCAGCAAGCGCGGCCTTTATGGCGGCGCCTGTGGCTACCTCAGTTACGCCGGTGACATGGACGTGGCCATTGCCATACGCACGGGCATCATCAAAGACCAAGTGCTTTATGTGCAAGCCGCCGCAGGGGTGGTGGCCGACTCGGTGCCTGAGCTGGAGTGGAAGGAAACCGAGGCCAAGGCCCGAGCCTTGTTGCGCGCCAGCGAGTTGGTCGAGGAGGGTCTGGAATGAGCACCCCTGTCCACAAGGCCCGCATGAAAGTGCTGATGGTCGACAACTACGACAGTTTTACCTACAACATCGTGCAGTACTTTGGCGAGTTGGGCGCGCAGGTGCAGGTGGTGCGCAACGACGAGCTGAGTGTGGCCGAGCTCGCAAGCTTGGATTTTGAGCACCTGGTCATCTCCCCCGGCCCTTGCTCGCCAGCCGAGGCGGGCATCTCGGTGGAGGCCATTCGGCACTTTGCGGGCAAGCGGCCTATTTTGGGCGTGTGCCTGGGCCACCAGTCCATAGGTGCGGCCTTTGGCGGCAAAATCATTCGCGCCCAGCAGCTCATGCACGGCAAGACCAGCGAGATACACACCACGCAAGAGGGCGTGTTTGCGCAGCTGCCCGAGCGCTTCACGGTCAACCGCTACCACTCCCTGGCCATTGAGCGCAGCACTTGCCCAGCCGAGCTGGTGGTCACCGCCTGGACCGACGACGGCGAGATCATGGGCGTGCGCCACCAAAGCCTGCCCATCCAGGGCGTGCAGTTCCACCCTGAGTCCATCTTGACCGAGCACGGCCACGCCATGCTGGCCAACTTTTTAAAGTCATGACCTCCGCAGAACTCCAGGCTCAGCGCGTGATCGACTTGCGCAGCGACACCGTCACGCGGCCCACGCCAGCCATGCGCGAGGCCATGCATGTCGCACCGGTGGGCGACGATGTGTTCGGCGACGACCCCACGGTGCTGGCCTTGCAATCGCGCATCGCTGCGCTCACCGGCAAAGAGGCGGCGCTCTTCATGCCATCGGGCACGCAGAGCAATTTGTGCGCGCTCATGGCCCACTGCGGCAGGGGCGACGAGTACTTGGTGGGCCAGCTGGCCCACACCTACCGCTATGAGGGCGGCGGAGCGGCCGTGCTGGGCAGCATTCAACCTCAGCCCTTGGCGCAGGACGCCCAGGGCCGCATGCAGCTCGACGAGATGGCCGCCGCCATCAAGCCCGACGACTGCCATTTCGCCCGCACCCGCTTGCTGGCCCTGGAGAACACCTGGAACGGCCACCCCATGCCGCTGGACTATTTGGAGCGGGCCACCGCGCTGGCGCGCAGCCGGGGCCTGGCCACACACCTCGATGGCGCACGGCTGTTCAACGCCGCCGTGCACGAGGCCCGCACGGGCGGCAACACCACCGAAGAGCGCTTGCTGGCGATCACGGCGCCGTTTGACAGCGTGTCGGTGTGCTTCAGCAAGGGCTTGGGCGCGCCAGTGGGCTCGGCCTTGTGCGGCTCGCGCGAGACCATCGCCAAAGCCCACCGGGTCCGAAAAATGCTGGGTGGGGGCTTGCGTCAGTCGGGTCTGCTGGCTGCAGCTGCGCTGCATGCGCTGGACCACCATGTGGAGCGTCTGGACCAAGACCATGCCCTGGCGGCGCGTCTGGCCCAGGGTTTGAGCGGCATCCCAGGCCTGGTGGTGCGAACGGCGCAGACCAACATCGTCTTTGTGGACGTGGACCAAGGCAGGGGGCCGGCCTTGTTGGAGTTTTTGCGCGCCCACGGCGTGCTGGCCACGGGCTTGATCGGTTTGCGCTTTGTCACCCATCTGGATGTAGATGCCTCAGGCATAGACCATGTCACGGCCTGCGTGCGCCGCTTCTTTGAGCAAGTCCCCCTTTTACCGGCCAGCGCGCTTGGCAACGGGCCTTATTGAGCGCTGGCGCCAGGCACTGTGTGGCAAGCATGACCGACTGCCCACGCGTTGCAGGTCTGTGGTCTGCAGCACACTTGCTCCTCATTGCTCAGAGCCTGCCCCCCGCTCTGCCCGACAATCCTCTTTGCTGATTTAAAAATGACTGTCATGCCTCATATCCACACCATCACCCCGCAAGAAGCGCTGCAACGCACCATTGAGCACCGCGAAATTTTTCACGACGAAATGCTGCACCTCATGCGCTTGATCATGAGCGGCGAGATGTCGCCGGTGATGATGGCCGCGTTCATCACCGGTTTGCGGGTGAAAAAAGAAACCATTGGCGAGATCACGGCGGCCGCGCAGGTCATGCGTGAGTTCTCCACCAAGGTGCATGTGCGCGACAGCCGGCACTTGGTGGACATCGTGGGCACAGGCGGCGATGGTTCGCACACCTTCAATATTTCGACCTGCTCCATGTTTGTGGCGGCGGCTGCCGGGGCCAAGGTCAGCAAGCACGGCGGGCGCAGCGTGAGCAGCAAGTCGGGCAGCGCCGACGTGCTCGAAGCGCTGGGCGTGAAAATTCACCTGCCGCCCGAAGCCATTGCCCGCTGCATTGAAGAGGTGGGCCTGGGCTTTATGTTCGCACCCAACCACCACCCCGCCATGAAAAACGTGGCCCC
>CAMCUN010000038.1 GCA_945878995.1 Polaromonas sp. YR568
AGGTCACCACACAGGGCAAAGTTTCGTAGTCGATCTCGGCCAGCTCAGCGGCGTTTGCAGCCAGCTCAGCGGTGTCAGCTATCACCATGGCCATGGGCTGGCCCACGTAGAGCACCTTCGAGTCCGCCAGTACCGGCATCCGGCAGACAACCTGCGGCTGGCCCAGCGGGCCTTCGACGGTCGCCGAATTGACCAGGCCGGAAAAACCGGCCGCCGCCACGTCCTGCGCCGTCAGTACTGCGCGAACGCCGGGCGCTTGGCGCACCTTGCTCCAGTCTGCTCGAAAGCGGGCATGGGCATGATCCGTCCGCACCACGGCCGCATGCAGCGTGCCTTGCTCCCAAGTATCAGAGGTGAACTGTCCGGTGCCGGTGATCAGGCGCTGGTCTTCCTTGCGCAGCAGCGGCTGGGGGCTCAGGACCGCGCTCACGCCTGGCTCCCCCGCATAAGCTGCGCCGCCTCATGCACCGCCTCCACGATATTCACGTAGCCGGTGCATCGGCACAGATTGCCTTCCAGGCCTTCTTCGATCTGCTCGCGGGTCGGCTGGGGCAGCTCCCGCAGCAAATCGACGCTGGCCATGATCATGCCGGGCGTGCAAAAGCCGCACTGCAGACCGTGGCAGCGGGAAAACGCCTCTTGCATCGGGTGCAAGCCAGCCAGGCCCAGGCCCTCGATGGTCAGCACCTGGCCGCCGTCGGCCTGCGCAGCCAGCACACTGCAAGACTTGACCGCCCGACCATCAAGGTGAACGGTACAGCAGCCGCACTGTGAAGTGTCGCAGCCGACATGGGTGCCGGTCAGGCCGCAGTGATCACGAATCACATTGACCAGCAAGGTATGGTCAGGCACGTCGAGGGTGCGAAGAGTACCGTTAAGCGTTAAATTTATGAGCATACCGAAATTTGTAAATTTATAACAATGTAATCTACCTCATTGCAGCCGTGCTTGCAGGGCGGGCCTGTCGCCTGGGGTTCAGGCCGGGCCGCGGTTGACTGTCGCGCAAACGAGCCAGGGGCCATAACCTTTCCTAAGTAGCAGGAAAGTCATTGGTTTCATCAATATTCGCCGCGTGTTGGAGCCCATTGAGGGCCAGGACATGGGGGGTCACGGCCCAAGGTCAGACCCTGAACAAACCGAGGTCACGCTGGCTGTACTCGCCAATGTTCGGTGCCACCAAGGGTATGTCGCTGTCGCTCACGCCCATCCAGCGCGCCAGTGTGGCGGCCAGCTGATCGACGGCAGTGGTCGGCAGCAGCCGACCCTGACCGACATCATCGGGACCGTTCAGGGCCAGCTCAGGGTTGCGGCCATGAAAGCGGCCGCCGGCCACCGCCCCGCCCAACACAAAATGGTGGCTGCCCCAACCGTGGTCGCTGCCGTCGCCATTGCTGCTGAAGGTGCGCCCGAAGTCACTGGCCGTGAAGGCGGTGACCTGCTGGGACACACCCATCTCTGTGGTGGCGTCGTGAAAGCTGCGCAAGGCACTGGCCAATTGGGCCAACAAACCAGGGTGCTGGGCCACCAAGAAGTCATGCAGGTCAAAGCCGCCCAGGGAAACAAAAAAGACCTGCCGCTTGACTCCCAGGGCCTGACGCACGCTGATCAGCCTGGCGACCATGCGCAGTTGCATGGCCAGTGGGCTGCTGGTGTCAAAGGCGGTGTTCAAGACGGGGGCGGCGGCCATGGCTGCGCTCAAAGTGTCATTGGCTTCTATGGCGCGGCTCATCACACGGGTGTACTCAGCGCGCATCAAGTGGCTGTGGGGGGCGGTAACCAACTTGAGCATCGCATTTTGCGCGACGCTGCTGCCAAACAAGGCTTGCCGCACGCCTTGCAGAGGCACGCTGCCGTTGCTGCTGACTTGGTACTGCACCGCTTGGCGTCCGCTCATGTAGACGGCGTTGCCACTGACGTTGACGCAGGTGAAGCTGGCGCGTTCATTGCTGGCCATGAAGAGGTCGCCCAGGCGACCACCCCAGCCTGAAATGCTGCCCTCCGGCAGCGAGCTTTGCCACACCGATTGTTGGTCGTTGTGGGAAAAAAGCTTGGGCGGCAGGGGCACACTGGCCGCGTTGTACTGGGCTTTGGTGGTGGGTCGCATGAGTGTGCCCACATTGAGCAGCACGCCCAGCTGTTGACTGTCAAACAAGCTCTTGAGGGGAGCCAATTCTGGGGCCAGCGCCAATTGGCGCCCGCCAGGCAAAGGCTCGCGGGGCACCAGTGCGGTGGCCGCCAGGGCGTCGCGAGCGGTGGCCATGCTGGTGCGCACACGCAGGTACTCGGCATGGGTGGCCGCATCAAACGGAGGCAAGGTGTTGATGTGGTCATTGCCGCCGTACAAAAAAACACACACCAGGGCTTTGTAGTCGTTGGCGCTTTGGGCTGCGGCCTCGGACATGGCCAGCAGGTGCAGTGCCCAGGGGCTGGCCAGACCTGCCAGCGACAGCTGGGCGGCGCGTTGCATGAACGCGCGGCGAGACGCTTGGGACAGGGGGGCGCTCATGGTGAGGTCTTTGCGTCAAATTTGAATGAGGTACTCTGGCGCGCACAAGACCAGATGCACAGCCGCGTACACGCGGTTGTTGCGGCCAGCGGCGGTGGCCGCAGAGATGCTGTTGACCGCCTGGGTGATGAGGGCCAGCGTGTCCTGCGACAAAGCGTTGGCGGCCAGCAGCAAGGCCACGCGGCGCACCAGGGCTGGGGCGTCGCTGGCCAAGGCCAGCTCGGCGCTGTAGTTGGGTCTGAGCTCTGCGACGCCGCTGGCCACAAAGCTTTGCGCAAAATTGGCCCAGCCCACCACGGTCGATTCGTTGGTGATCTGAAACTCAGGCGCGGTGATGCCTTGCTCACCCAGAGCGGAGTTGGGTGGCACATAGCCGGGCCTGAAGAAGTTGAACACCGAGGGCGCCCGAAACGGGCTTTGACCCAAGCGGGTGGCCGGGTCCGAGAGGTTGCCCACATTCCACAAGCCAGTGGGCGATGTCACGCCAAAGGTGCGGGCCCACTGCACAAAGCGCACCACTGGCTCGCGCAGCATGCCTCGGCTGTTCTGGCCGTCTGCGGGTGCGCGGCTGGCTTCAGGGTCGAGAAGCACCGCACGCAGCACCGCTTGGAGGTCACCGCGCACGCCCTGGCCGTTGTTGTTGAAGACGGCGGCCACGCGGCTGACATAGGCCGCACTGGGGTGGCTGCAGACCAGGCGCTGTATCAATTGGCGGCCTATGAAGGGCCCTACGTTGGGGTGCTGGGCAATGGCATCCAAGGCCATGGCCAGACCCTCGGCGGCGGGCGTGTTGGCCGGCACTGTGGTGCCCAAAAATCGCTTTTCTGCGCTTTCGTGGTTGGCGCTGTTGACCACCATGGGGCGTTGGGCGTGGCCGGGGTCGGTGCGCACAAAGCGGTCGTGGTCCCAGCCTGTGAAGACGCGCGCCAAGCCGGTGATGGTGTCTTGGCTGTAGGTCTCTTGGGGCTGTCCTCGGCCGTCGAGCCGGGCGCTGCCATCAAGGTTGAGCTCGACCAGCCCCACAGAAAACAACTGCAGCACCTCACGGGCGTAGTTTTCGTCGGGCACGCGCCCGGTCGCCGCGTTGGCTTTGCGGTTGCCACGCATGTTCAGGTACACCCCCATGGCCGGGGACAAGGTCACCGCCTCCAGCAACTGCCGGTAGTTGCCAAAGGCGTGGGTCTCCAGCAGGTCCACATAGGCGGCCATCACAAAACCGCGCCAAGGCACGGGCAGTCCTTGCATGGAGACCACAAAAATTTCAGACAGCGCCAGCACCATGCGCTGCCTGAGCACGTCGGGTGATGCAATGAGCTTGCGCCAGACTGTGTTTTCAAACCCATTAAAGCCATTGAGGTTGGCCTCCACCGCCAAGCCCTGACTGAGCATGGTGCTGTAGTGGCCCTCGGTGCGCGGGATGGCGAACTGCTCGTCCAACCAAGCGCGGGCGCCCAGCGCCTTGACGCGGTCGATGTGCGGGTCGGTCGCGCCAAACGCGGCCTGTGCCAGCAGGCGAGAAGCATCTTCATCCGTCAAAGCAAGGGCCAAGAGCGTTGATCCGTCTTTGGCACTGTCAGCGCCAAGCTGACTGCCAGAGCCTCCTCCACCACAAGCGGCCAACAGGGCTGCCGCGCCCCATGGTGCGCACGCAGACAACTGTGGCTCGGCAGGTGATGGGCTCATTGCATGAATTTATGTCAAAAAAACTTTTTTTACCCAGCTTAATTCGGATTAGTTAAAGATTAATGTATTTAATTGCAAACTAATCATCGTTTGCGGGGTGCTGCATGAGGGCAGCAGTTTTGAAACCCAACAGAGCCCTCAGAGCCCATGCTGCTTGCTGCCATGGCCTGCACGCAGCCGTCCAGCCTGCCTGCCTGCCGCGGCGATATGGTCAGACCTCTCGCTGTGAGAGTCGCCGACTCAAGCGGCCATGAGCAAGAGCTCGCGCAAGCCATCGTCGGCAGGCAGGCTCCTAAAAATACGAAAGGCTTGTCTTCTGTAGAGGCTGGCCTGCCGGCGATTCTTGGCCTGCGGGAATGACCGTTGACCGGTGCGATTCGCCAGCAGGCTGGCTCCTACAAGGCCCCAGGTTTTTTGTATTTGTAGGAGCTTGCCTGCAAGCGATTTGTGGCGCTGAACCAGATCAGTTTGCCGCCAAAAATCGCCGGCAGGCCGGCTCCTACAAAGAAAAAATACAGTGGGCGCAGCGCCAGTGGCGGCCCAATCCAGGGGAATATCAGTGCGCCACTGCGGTCACGGGCAAGCCGTTAAGTGTTGTTTGCCACGCCGACTTTGTGCAGCGGCTTGGTCGCCAACATGAAGGCCAGCGAGCCCATGGCCGCCGTGAGCGCCAGCAGGGTGAAGCCCAGGCGGTAGTCGCCGGTCAGATCGGCGAGCACGCCTGCCACCATGGGGCCAGCGATTTGCCCCACGGCAATCACGGCAGCTGATATGCCCATGATGGCGCCAATCGCGCCAACGCCAAAATAGTCGGCCCGGATGGCCTGCATGAGCGGGCCCCGCAGCCCCCAGGCCAGGCCATGAAACACGGCAAAAGCGACGAGTTCGGCGAGGTGGGTGGAAAAAGTCAAGAAAAGCAGCCCGATGGCGTGGGAAAGCATGCACAGCGCCGCGACCTTTCTTTTGTCGAAGCGCTCGCCCATGCCCGCGCCCAGCAGCACGCCCACCAACTGGCCAAACGTCATCAGCATGATGACCCAGCCGGCCGTGGCCACCGAGTAACCCAGCCCCTCTTTGATGTGGGTGATGGCGTGCACATTGACGGCGGTGACCACCAGCAAAGCCAGGCCGTGGCCCAGGGCCAGCATCCAAAAGGCGCGGGTGGCCAGCGCTTGCCGGGCCGTGAAGCCCACGGGTGCAGGCGCTTTGGGCGCGGACAAGGGGTCTGCAGGCGTTGAAGCAGGCGCGATGCCATCGACATAGTCACCATGGTCTTGCGGGCGACGGCGTATCACCCTGGCCATGGGCAGGCCCACCACCAAGGCCAACACACCCGTGCCCAAGGCGGTGTGGCGCCAGCCCCATTGCTGCATGGACCAGGCCATGAGCGGGACAGCCAAGCCACCCAGGGCCAGCCCCAAGCTCATGATGGACAGGGCGCGGGCGCGCTGCTTTTCAAACCAATGAACAATGGCCACCGACAAGGGGAAATAGCCCGCCAGGCTGGCGCCCACGGCCATGAGGGCGGCGCTGAAGTAAAAGGTGGCGACCGAATCCACCTGGCTGAGCAGCAGCAGCCCGGCGCTGAAAATCACAATGCCCCAACGAATGATGGACTGCGGCCCTAGGCGGTCCATCAGCCAGCCGAGCAGCGGCCCAATGATGGCCGACTCGGCCGACTGCAGGGCGGCCGCACCGCTGAGCGTGGTTTTGCTCCAGCCCATTTCCTCAGACAGCACGGCGATGTACAGGCCAAAGGACTGCAGCAGCAAGGCGCCCAACAAAAACTGGATGGCGCAGGCGGCGCCCACCATCTTCCAGCCGTAAAAAATCTTCATTTGTGCTTGTTGTTCATGCACTTGTATGAACAAAAGTCCTGATGGTCAAACATCGGCCAATGTAGTTCAATCAAGCCATTCTCTTATTGAGCTAAGTTTTTGCATGGTAGCGCAGGCGCAGCTCGCTTGTGTTGGCACGCCAAACCGTTTGAATGAAAAGCCACGCCCTCCGCCCCCTCCATGTCCCCCATGAGCTCTCCTTTTGAAAAACCGGCCGGCCCTGCAGCCACCCCCGCCCACTTGTTGAGCGACTTTGGCGGTGTGTATGCCCTGAATGGGGTGGTAGGCTTTTTGTTTGCCTGCACCGGCCCGGTGGCCATCATCCTGAGCACGGGCGCGCGCGGCGGCTTGTCGGAAGCTGACATCACGTCTTGGATTTTTGGCTCATTTTTCCTCAACGGCTTTTTGACCATGGCGCTGTCCATGTACTACCGCCAGCCACTGGTGCTGTTTTGGAGCATTCCCGGCGCCGTGTTGGTGGGACCGGCCCTGGGCCACCTGAGCTTTCCTGAAGTCATAGGCGCTTTTTTGGCCACCGGCGTGTTGATGCTGGTGCTGGGTGTGTCGGGCTGGGTGCGCCGAGCCATGGACGCCATTCCCCTGCCCATCGTGATGGCGATGGTGGCGGGCGTGTTTTTGCGCTTTGGGCTGGATTTGGTGCGTGCTTTTCACTCTCAACTGGGGGTGGCGCTGCCCATGACGCTGGCCTTTGTGGCGCTGAGCGTGTGGCCGCGGGTGGCCCGGGTGCTGCCGCCACTGGTCGGTGCGCTGGTGGCGGGCGTCGTGGCGGTGTGGCTGCTGGGCGCCTACCAGCCTCCCACGGGCGAGCTTTTCAGCGTGGTGCAGCCCCAGCTTTACACCCCGCAGTTCAGCTGGGCGGCCATGTTTGAGCTGGTGGTGCCGCTGGCCATCACTGTGCTGGTGGTGCAAAACGGCCAGGGCGTGGCGATTTTGCGCACCCACGGCCACCAGCCACCCGTGAACGCCATCACCATCGCCTGCGGTGTGGGGGCGTTTGTGACGGGCCTCTTTGGCGCGGTGTCCACCTGCCTGACCGGGCCTGTGAATGCGCTGATTTCGTCCAGCGGGCAAAAAGAGCGGCAATACACCGCGGCTGTTTTTGTCGCCCTGCTCGGCCTGGGTTTTGGCCTGTTCGCGCCGTTTTTCACCCGCTTGATGCTGGCCATGCCCCCAGCCTTCATGGCCACGCTGGCCGGCCTGGCCATGCTGCGGGTGTTGCAGTCGGCGTTTTCGTCGGCGTTTACCTCAACGCCCAAGGACCAAGCCACGCTGGGCGCGCTGGTGTGCTTTTTGGTGACCGTGGCCGACATGCCCATTTTTGGCATAGGCGCGGCCTTTTGGGGCTTGGTGCTGGGCTGGCTCACCACGCGGGTGCTGGAGCGCCAGCGCTGAAGGGCAAGGGGCTTGATGGCCTCACAGTTGCTTCAACAGCGCTTGAACTATGCTTGAGCCATGGATGAAAAAGCTGCCGTCACCGCCCTCACCGCCTTGGCGCACGAAGCTCGGCTGCGCATTTTTCGCGCGCTCATGGGTGCGGGGCCCTCGGGCCTCACGCCCACCAGCTTGGCGGCCATGCTGGGTTTGACGAGCTCCAACCTGTCTTTTCACCTCAAGGAACTCACGCAGGCCAACTTGGTGTCGGCCGAGCGCGACGGCCGGCAGCTGTTTTACCGCCCGCACTTGAGCGCCATGAACGGCTTGGTGGGCTACTTGGTGGACCACTGCTGCCAGGGCCAGGGCTGCGCCGAGGCGCCCCAGTCTGCGCTCAGTTGCGGGCCGGCCTGCTGAGCTTGGGGCGATTGCCAGAAAGACTTAGAAAGTAGACAAAATGCCCACGGTCACCGTTTCCACAAAATTTCAAGTGGTGATTCCCAAGGACATCCGAGACGCGCTCAAGTTGGTGGCGGGTCAACGAATGGAAGTGCGGCTCAGCGGCGGCAAAGTGGAGTTTGTGCCTGAAAGGTCCATCTTGTCCTACCGGGGGCACTGGCCAGTACTTGACAGCATGGTGCAACGGGACGATGACCGCGTGTGAGCTTGGGCTCTGTGCCTGCTCAAGACCCACTCGGCTGTCAGTGGCCGTGCAATTTCTCTTGCAACCAGACCTTGATGAGCGACTGGTAAGGCACATCCCGGGCGTTGGCCGCCACCTTGATGCTGTCTAGCAAATGCTGGGGCAGACGCAGCGAAATGGTCTTGGTGGTGGGGCGCAAGTTGGGCAGTCGAACCCTTTTGGCTTTGGCCCAGTCAAGCTGCAAGGTCGAATCTTGCCCTTGCGGGCTGGACTCCCAATAGGCGCGCTCTTGTGCCTCGGTCTCGAACACTGGAATGGTTTGTTTAACGATTTGTTGACTCATAAACAGTGCGCTCCTTTTTGTGCATGTCCCGTGCAGAAATCACGCGAATCAACTCACCCGATTGACGCAGCGTGAACGTGAGGTGCAAGCGCCTGCCTTCATCCGTCATGCCCAAAGCGTGAAAGCGCACCTCGCTTTGGCTGTGCGCCACGTCGTCCAGCAAAAGCAAAGGTTCATTGAAAAACACCTGTTCAGCTTCGGCCATGCTGACCCCGTGCTTGTCATTTTTTCTCTCGTTGCCCGCATCCCACTCAAAGCCAACAATGAAGGAAAGATCGGTCATGGTTTGTATATGATGATCATACACACTTGCCTTTGCTAATAGCCATCATTGACAGTGATCTTGATTTGGCGGTGCTGGTGGAAGGAAGTGTCACAGAACCGACATCATTTCACCCAATAATTCAACAATCGTTGAATAATAAGGATCAGCACCATGAAAGTAGGCATCAACGGCATGGGTCGCATTGGCCGCTTAGCCCTGCGTGCGGCCATGGGGGCGGTCGACCGGCCGGCCGAAGACCCGCGTGCGGCCAACCGCTTGGAGGTGGTGCACCTCAATGAGCTCAAGGGCGGTGCGGCGGCCACGGCCCATTTGCTGACCTTTGACTCGGTGCAAGGCCGCTGGAAGGCGAGCATTGAAGCCGACGGTGCTGACGCGCTGCACATTGACGGGCAGCGCCTGTCTTTCAGCGCGCACGCCAGCGCCAGCGAGATTCCTTGGGGCGACATGGGCGTGGACCTGGTGCTCGAATGCACGGGCAAGTTCCTCACCCCCGAGACCCTGCAAGGCCACTTGGACAGAGGCGCCAAGCGGGTGATTGTGGCGGCGCCCGTGAAGGTGGGCGGCGTGCTCAACATCGTGGTCGGAGTGAACGACCACCTGTACGACCCAGCGCGTGACCACATCGTGACCGCCGCGTCTTGCACCACCAATTGCTTGGCGCCTGTGGTCAAGGTGGTGCACGAGGCCATAGGCATTCGCCACGGCCAAATCACCACGCTGCACAACCCGACCAACACCAACTTGGTGGTGGACGCGCCGCACAAAGACCTGCGCCGCGCCCGCAGCGCCATGGTCAACATGGCGCCCACCACCACCGGCAGCGCCACCGCCATTACGCTGATTTACCCCGAGCTCAAAGGCAAGCTCAACGGCCACGCGGTGCGCGTGCCCGCGCTCAATGCCTCGCTGACCGACTGCGTGTTCGAGCTTGAGCGGGCCACCACGGCCGAAGAAGTGAACGCGCTGTTCAAAGCGGCCGCGCAAGCGGGCTCGCCCTTGGCCGGTGTGTTGGGCTACGAGGAGCGCCCGCTGGTGAGCGCCGACTACGCCCGCGACACGCGCAGCTCCATTGTGGATGCGCTGTCCACCCTGGTGACCGACGGCACGCTGCTCAAGGTCTACGCCTGGTACGACAACGAAATGGGCTACGCCACGCGCATGGTCGATTTGGCTTGCCAGCTTGATCGCGCGGGCCTTTGATGAACCTGGCCGAACGCCACTACGCCATAGTCACGGCCTCGTACTGGGGCTTCACACTCACTGACGGCGCACTGCGCATGTTGGTGCTGCTGCACTTTTACCGCCTGGGCTACTCGCCTTTCACGCTGGCTTTTTTGTTCCTTCTCTACGAAGCGGCCGGCGTGCTCGCCAACCTGATTGGCGGATGGCTGGCCACACGCTACGGCATTGCGCGCATGCTGAGCGTGGGGCTGGTGATGCAAATTGCAGGTTTTGGGCTGCTGTCCATGCTGGACCCCAACTGGAGCGCCACCTTGTCTGTGGCCTGGGTGGTGCTCTCGCAAGGCGTGTGCGGCGTGGCCAAAGACCTGACCAAGACCGCCAGCAAGTCGGCCATCAAGATCACCCAGGCGCAGGCCAAAGAACAAGGCGCGGGCCAGCTGTTCAAGTGGGTGGCGTGGTTCACGGGCAGCAAAAACGCCATGAAGGGCGTGGGCTTTTTCTTGGGCGGCGTGATGCTGCAAAGCCTGGGCTTTCAGGGCGCGCTGTGGGCCATGGCCGGGCTGCTGGCCTTGGTGCTGGTGGGTGTGCTCAGTGCGCTGCCGCCCATGATGGGCAAGAGCCGCGCCTCCAAGTCGGCCAAGGAGTTGTTTGCCAAGAACGCCGGCATCAATGGCTTGGCCGCCGCGCGGGTGGCTTTGTTCGGCGCCCGCGACGTGTGGTTTGTGGTGGGCGTGCCGGTGTATTTGTATTCGGCAGGCTGGACGTTTTCAATGGTCAGCGGCTTTGTGGCGGCCTGGACCATAGGCTACGGCCTGGTGCAGGCCATGGCGCCCCACATCGTCAAGCGCAGCGAAGACGGGCTCACCCGCGAGGTGCCGGCCGCACGCTGGTGGTCGGCGGCGCTCGCCGTGGTGCCCCTGGCCTTGGCCGCGGCGGTGGCCGCGCAAGTGCCGCACCTGGTGTGGGTGGTGGTGGGCGGGCTGAGCCTGTTTGGCTTTGCCTTTGCGGTGAACTCCTCTGTGCATTCTTACTTGGTGCTGGCCTACGCTGGGTCTGAAAAAGCCGCCGAAGACGTGGGCTTTTACTACGCGGCCAACGCGCTTGGGCGCTTTTTAGGCACGCTGCTTTCTGGCCTGCTTTACCAGTGGGGCGGCTTGCTGTATGCCCTGCTGGGCTCGGCGGCCATGCTGGTGGTGTGCTGGGGGGTGACGCTGAAGTTGCCTTTAAAAAGGGACGATGCGGTGGCCCGCTGAGGGCGTTTGCAATGGATGCGGGTGATGGCGCCCGTGGGCTGCCAAAGGCTCAGCCACAATGGCAGCCCGTGAACTCTCCATACCGCCTGTTTCTCAGCATCACCTTGCCCTTGGCGGCGGTCAACCTGCTCAACCAGGCTTCCCGCACCGTGATGGCGCTCATAGGCCCGGTGATGGCGGCCGAGTTTGCTTGGTCGGCCAGCGAGCTCGGCCTGCTGGCCGCCTGCATGTACGCCGCCTACGCCGTGGCCCAGCTGCCGGTCGGGGTGGCGCTGGACATGTTCGGCCCGCGCCGCATTCAGGCCGGCTTGGCCCTGCTGGCTGCTTTAGGCTTTGCGGTCTTTGCCATGTCGCATTCACTGGCAGGGTTCGCCCTGGCACGCATCATCCTTGGGGTGGGCGTGTCGGCCGCGCTGATGGCCATCATCAAAGCCCACAGCCAGTGGTTCGCACCGGCGCAGGTGGCCCACATGACGGGGCTGGCCATGGTGGCCGGATCGCTGGGCAGTGTGCTGACCAGCACCCCGGTGCAGGCCATCTTGCCCAGCTTGGGCTGGCGCAACGTGTTTTGGCTGATGTGTGGCGCCGCCATCGCCACGGCAGTGTGGATCGCCGTGTCTGTGCGCGACAAGCCGGCCACAACCGCCCGCAAAAGCCTGAAGGCACAGTCAGCGGTGGTGGTCACGATTTTTCGCGCCCCACGGTTTTGGCGCTACGCCCCCGCCGTGGCCATGCTGTCGATTCTCAATTTCACCTACATGGGTTTGTGGATAGGCCCCTGGCTGCGTGATGTAGCGGGGTTCGACGCCCAGGACCGCGCTCAAATTTTGCTGTGGTATTCGCTGGCCATGATGCTGGGCGGCCTGGTCGTGGGCTGGGCCGCCAGCCGTGCACAGGCGCACGGCTGGCCGCCCATTGTGGTGCCTGCCCTGTGCACAGGGGGCCTGGTGATTGCCCAACTCGGGCTGATGCTCCAGCCCCAGAGTTGGGCCGCGGTCACCGCACTGTGGGTGTTGTTTGCGTTTTGCGGCACAGGCGGGCCGGCCGGCTACATTGCCGTCGGTCAGTTGTTTCCGGTGGAGCAAACCGCGCGCGTTTCCACCGCCATCAACACGCTGACCTTGGCGGGCGCCTTCTTGCTGCAATGGGTGATAGGCGCGATGCTTGACCTGTGGCCACGCAACGCCAGTGGCGGCTGGGATGCACAAGGCTATACCGCTGCGCTGGCCTTGTCGGTCATTGTTCAGCTGTGGGTGTCCGCACAGGCTGCGGGTTGGCGCAGCCCATGGCGCCGCAGCGCCTGATGCCCGCGCAGACATCCAGCCCCGCCCTCACCTTTCGCCTCTCACCTCTCCAACTCACCGGCCTTGGCCGCCACAAACTTGGCCCGGGGCCGAATCAGCTGGGGCGACAGGCGCTGCTCCAGCACATGGGCCACCCAGCCGGCCAGGCGGGCGAGCAAAAACAAGGCGGCGGCCGAACCTGGCGGGCAGTGCAGGGCGTGGCAGGTGGCGATCACAGCCAGCTCGTGGCGGGGGTAAAGAGCGTGGCGCTGCCCCTCGTCCACCAAGGCCAGCGCCTGCGCAGCCGCAGGCGGCAGGCCGGGCCGGCTGCGAAGGCGGGCCAGCAGCCAGGAGGCGCGGGGATCGCCCAAGGGGTAGAGCGGGTGTTCAAAGCCGGGCACCGCCTGGCCCGCAGCCACGCGCTGGGCCAGTTGGCTTTGTGCGCTGAGGCCTCCCTCGCCTGCGAGCAACATTTCTATGCGCTGGTAGCGGCGCGTCACCTCGGTGCCCGCGCTGGCCGCCAAGGCCGCCGCCAGACACGCATGCAAGGGGCTGGCACTTGATGCGGCAATGCGGGCGGCAAATGTGCCGGGCGAGAGTTCATGGTCGGCCAGCAGGACCAGGGTGGCGTTGAGCAGCGCCACATCGTCGGCGCAGCCTGGCCGGCCCAGGGCCTGCAGCGCCGCCAGGGCCACCGAGGCCCCGGGGGCAGGGCGCACAAAGCGCCCCGCTTGGCCCAGCACCCCCAAGCAGCCGGCCAGCGTGAGCACCAACTCGCGCGCGGCCTCCAGCGGGTGTCCGTGCATGAGCCGCGCAGCGGCCGAGCCCCGGCCCAGGCCCAGCTGCAGCACGGCCATGGCCAAGACCTCGGCCATTTGCGCTTGGGCCAGGGCGGGAGTGAGCTGGCCCAGCAAAGTGCCCAGGGCGGGGGGCAGCTCAGGCGCGCGCCAGACCACGGGCTCTTCGTGCCACAGCCCGCTCCACAGCAGCTCGGCGGTGTGCTCAAAAGAGGCGCCCTGCTCGGCCAGCTCCAGCGCCAGCCGCCCCCGGTAACTGGGGCCCCTGGGCGTGATCTCGGTGATGCTGGTGGGCACCATGGGGTGGCCCAGGTTGAGCGCCGAGGCGGCCACCGCCGCCTGGCCGCCTTGCACCTGGGCGCGCTGCAGCAGGCGGTCTAAGTCGGCGCGGGCATACAGGCGCTCGCGCGCGCCGTCGGCTTGGACGCTGCGCACCAAGCCTCGGCTCACGTAGGCATACAGGGTTTGTCGCCTGACCTGCAAAAGCTCGGCGGCTTCGGCGGAGTTCAAAAAGTCTTTGGGGCGGCTCGTCATGTTGATTGGTCAATCAAGATTGATCAATTCTAGGGATCAACCTAGTATTCGCCCCTTGTTTGCACCGCACAAGCTCAGACCCATCCCCGGAGACACTTCATGAAATCCCAAGCCCAAGCCCTGATCAACCGCCGCACCTTGCTGCAAAGCGCAGCCCTGGCCGCCCTGCCTCTGGGCGCGGGCGCCCAGAGCGCCAACTTTCCGCAGCGGCCCGTGCGCATCGTGGTGCCCTACCCGCCAGGCGGCTCCAACGACGTGATCGCCCGCTTGGTGGCGCAAAAGCTGCAGGAGCAGTGGTCGCAGCCGGTGGTGGTGGAAAACAAGCCAGGCGCAGCCGGTAACCTGGGCTCGGCCGAGGTGGTCAAGTCCGCGCCTGATGGCTACACCTTGCTGCTCAACAACATCAACATCACCTCCATGAACCCGGCGCTGATCGAGCGCATGCCTTTTGATGCCAGCAAGGACTTTGCCCACATCTCGCTGCTGGGCACCACCGCATTGGCCTTGGCCGTGCACCCCAGCGTGCCCGCGCAAAACGTGCAGGAGCTGGTCAAGCTGCTGCGCGAGCGGCCAGGCCGCTTGAGTTACGCCTCCAGCGGCAACGGCAGCCCGCAGCACATGGCCATGGAGATGTTCAAGGCCATGACCAAAACCAGCATCGTGCACATTCCTTACCGGGGCGCGGCACCCGCCATTTCTGACGTGGTGGGCGGGCAAATTGAGATGACGATTGGCGTGGTCAACCAAGTCATTCCGCATGTGCGAGCTGGCCGCCTGCGTGCGCTGGCCGTGACCAGCCGCAAAAAACTCGCCAACCTGCCCGAGGTGCCCACGCTGGACGAATCGGCCGCCCCCGGCTACGAGTGCGAAATCTGGCTGGGCCTGTCGGCCCCCGCAGGCACGCCCGCACCCGTGGTGGACGCCATCAACCAGGCCGTGCGCCGCGTCATGGCCTTGCCCGACGTGGCCCAGCGCCTGAACGGCCAAGGCATTGAGGTGCTGACCAGCTCGCCCGAGCAAATGCGCCAGCGCGCGGCCGACGACCTCAAGCGCTGGACCGAAGTCATTCGCACCGCTGGCATCAAGGCCGAATAACACGCTCTCCTGCCCCCTTCAACCCCACGGATTTTTGCCATGACTGCTCCACTGCCGCCGACTGCGCGGCGCGATCACCCCTTGCCCAGCGACCCCAGCGAGGCCTGCTGGGGCAGCGACGCCATTGCCGACATGCTGCGCGCCTTGCGCGTGCCCTATGTGCTGCTCAATCCGGGAGCGAGTTTCAGGGGACTGCACGACAGCTTGGTCAACCATCTGGGCAACGCCGAGCCGCAAATGCTGCTGGTGCTGCACGAAGAGCATGCCGTGGCCATTGCGCACGGTTTTGCCAAGGTCGGCGGCCAGCCGCTGGCGGCCATCTTGCACAGCAACGTGGGCCTGATGCACGGCTCCATGGCGATTTTTGACGCCTGGTGCGACCGCGTGCCCGTGCTGGTGCTGGGCGCCACCGGGCCGGTGGACGCGGCCCGCCGCCGCCCCTGGATTGATTGGCTGCACACAGCGGCCGACCAAGCGGCGCTGGTGCGCTCCTTCATCAAGTGGGACGCCCAGCCCGCCTCTGTGCCTGCCGCCCAAGAGGCCTTGCTGCGCGCCTGGCGCATTGCAGACACCGCACCGCGCGGTCCCACCTATGTGTGCTTTGACGCGGCGCTCCAAGAGGCCAAGCTGGCGCAGCGCCCGGCCTTGCCCGACGTGGCGCGCTATGCGGCCCCCGCCTCGCCAGAGCCTGCCGCGCAGGACCTGGCGCGTGCGCTGGCGTGGCTGCAAGGCGCCCAGTCGCCAGTGATTTTGGCCGGGCGGGTCTCGCGCAGCGAGGCCGGCTGGCAAGCCCGCGTGGCATTGGCCGAGCGCCTGGGCGCGCGCGTCATCACCGACCTCAAGCTGGGTGCGGCCTTTCCCACCCGCCACCCGCTGCACACCGGCCCAGCCGGCATGTTTTTAACGCCCGAGGTGGCCCAGGTGCTGCGCCAGGCCGACGTGGTGCTCAGCCTGGACTGGCTGGACCTGGGCGGCACGCTCAAGCAAGCCTGGGGGCAAGAGGCCGTGGGCAGCCGCATCATTCAAGTCTCGGTGGACCACCACATTCACAACGGCTGGAGCATGGACCACCAAAGCCTGCCGCCGGCCGACTGCTTCATGGCCTGCGAGCCCGAGCCCGCCGTGAACGCCATGCTGGCCGCCTTGGGCGCAAGCTCCATAGAACAGACCTGGCCTGACACAGCCCCCCCAGCCGCGCGCCTGGTGGACCCCGACGCGCCAATGCAGGTGGCCGACGTGGCCGCCTTGGTGCGCGAGGCCACGCAGGACTCGCCAGTGAGCCTGCTGCGCCTGCCCCTGAGCTGGGCCGGCGACTTTTGGGACTTTGCACACCCGCTGGACTTTTTGGGCTACGACGGCGGCGGCGGCATTGGCTCAGGCCCGGGCATGGTGGTGGGCAGCGCGCTGGCCTTGCAAGGCAGCGAGCGGCTGCCGCTGGCCCTCATTGGCGACGGCGACTTTCTCATGGGCGTCACGGCCTTTTGGACGGCGGCCAACGCCCGCATCCCGCTGCTGTGCCTGGTGGCCAACAACCGCTCGTTTTTCAACGACGAGCTGCACCAAGAGCGCGTGGCCCGCGAACGCGGCCGCCCTGTTGAAAACCGCTGGATAGGCCAGCGCATTGACGACCCCGCACCCGACCTCGCCATGATGGCGCGCGCCCAGGGGCTGACTGCCTTTGGCCCGGTGCGCAACGCCACCCAAATGCGCGAGGTTTTGCCGCAAGCCCTGGCCGCTGTGCGGCGCGGTGAATCGGTGGTGGTCGATGTGCTGGTCAAGCCCGGCTACTCGCCGTCCATGGCGCAGGGCATGACGCGCACGCAAGAGGGCTGAGGCTTCCAAGCCAGGCGGCCAAAAAAGGGATTGCATAGCGCAATCCCTGATTTACTTCGACGTCTAAGTTAAAGCAAAATCAGCGACATATTGCACAGCACAGAGCTGTGCAAAGTGCCGCGCCAGACCTATATCGGGAGATCCCATGAGTGAGATTCGGTTCGTGGACACGACAGTGCGCGATGGCTCGCAAAGCTTGTGGGCCATGGGCATGCGCACCGACATGATTCTGCCCATTGCGCAGCGGCTTGACGAGGCGGGCTTTGACGCCATTGAGATCATGGCCACCAGCTTTGAAAAAAAGCTAATCCGCGATTTGCAGGAAGACCCCTGGGAACGGCTGATCGAGGTGCGCAAGCGCGTGCAGTTGACGCCGCTGCGCATGATACGGGGCCGGCAACTGGCGGCCTTTCAGATCACGCCCGACGTGATCGAAGACCTTTGGTACGAGCGCATGGCCGCCATGGGCATTGCTCAGATCCGCCTGTCTGACTCATCGAACACCGCCGTGGGTTGGAAGAAAAACATGGTCCGCGCCCGCAAGGTGGGGATCGATGTGGTCATCAACCTGATTTTTTCGCAGTCCCAAAAGCACACCGACGCGTATTACGCCAAGCGTGCGCGAGAGGCGGCCAGGCTCAAGCCGCACCGCATCTGCCTGAAGGACCCGGGTGCGCTGCTCACGCCTGAGCGTGTGCGAACGCTGGCGCCTATCGTGCTGGCCAATGCAGGCGGCATACCCGTGGAATTCCACACCCACTGCAACACCGGACTGGGCTTGCTCAGCACGCTGGAGGCCATTCGAGCCGGCATTCATATTGTCAATACGGCGATTCCCCCCTTGGCCGAATCCTCATCGAACCCATCGCTGTTCGACGTGGTGCACAACGCCCGCGTGATGGGCCATACCCCCCTGATCAATGAAGCGCTGCTGCGGCCCGTGCAAGCGCATTTCCTGGAGATCGCACAGCGCGAAGGCCTGCCTGTTGGCGTGCCGCTGGCCTACGATGCCCACCATTACCAGCATCAGGTGCCAGGCGGGATGATCTCCAATTTGCGCTTTCAGTTGGGTGCTGCGGGCCTGGCGGACAAACTGCCTGCCGTGCTGGAAGAAATTGCACGGGTGCGCGCCGATTTCGGCTTTCCCATCATGGTCACGCCCTACTCCCAGTTTGTGGGCGCGCAGGCGGTGCTCAACGTGATCACGGGCCAGCGCTACAAGCAAGTTTCTGATGAAATCATTCATTACGCCTCAGGGGGCTGGGGCGAGGAAGAAAGCCAATCCATCAACCCCGAGGTGCGCGAGCAGATTCTCCAGCGTCCACGCGCCAAAGCCCTGGCAGCCCAACACTATGAGCAGCCCACCTTGGCGCAGGTGCGCCAGCAATACGGCGGCTTTGGCGTGTCAGATGACGAGTTGCTGCTGAACTTTTTCACCAGCGCCCAACAGGTGGCCCAAATGCGCCAGGCCAGACAAATGGGGCGAGATGGACAAGACCCGCGTGGGCTGCTCGCCTTGATCGCCAAGCTGGGCGCGAGCCGCAGCGTCAAGTTTCTTGAACTCAAACGCGACGGCAAAACCCTTCGCATGCAGGCCTGAATCGCCGCCCGCCAAGCCCCGACCCTGGAGACACCATGACACAAGCACTGGACTTACTCACCGACGCCGAGGTGCGGCAGATCATCAGCCTGATCGACAGCCTGGACCGTTCCCATTTCGATCACCTGCAGATCGATGTGGGCACTTTCAAGCTCACCTTGGGCAAGGGACAGTGGCCGGCCGACCCCACCTTGGCACCTTCTCAAAGCAGCAGCTTGCCCGCGCCTGCGCCCATGGCCTCCCACGCAGCGCCACCTTCATCTGCAGCCGCGCCGCAAGCTGCCACGGCCAGCGCCGCAAAATCCCCCGCCAAGCCGCTGCCACAAGCCGACTGGCTGCCGGTGGCGGCCACCACCATGGGGCGCTTTTACAGCCGCCCAGATCCGAACAGCGCCCCTTTTGTGCAGCTCGGTGATAGGGTGCAGACCGAGGACACGGTGTGCCTGATCGAGGTCATGAAGCTGTTCAACGCCATCCCTGCGGGCGTCACTGGCACGGTGGTGCAAGTGTGCGTGCAAGACACCGACGTGGTCGAGTACGGCCAAGTGCTCTTTTACGTTCAGGCCTAAGGACCGAGTCAGGCATGCCCGTCACCCGTGTCCTGGTTGCCAATCGAGGGGAAATCGCCGTCCGCATCATCCGGGCCTGCCAGGGCCTGGGCATAGACACCGTGCTGGCGGCCTCTGAGGCCGACACCGACAGCCTGGCCGCTCGCCTGGCCGGCCGCACCGTGTGCATAGGGCCTGCCAGTGCCAGCCAGAGCTACCTGAACGCGCAGCTGCTCGTCCAGGCGGCGCTGCTGACGGGCTGCGACGCCTTGCATCCGGGTTACGGTTTTTTGGCAGAGTCGGCCCAGCTGTGCCGTTTGTGCGTGGACCAAGGCATCACCTTTGTCGGGCCCAAAGCCGAGCAAATTGAGCAGATGGGCAACAAGATCCGCGCACGGGTCCTGGCCGCCGACATGGGCCTGCCCACCTTGACAGGCTCAACCCGGGTCCAGACGCCACAAGAGGCCGCTGACATTGCCCAACAGGTGGGCCTGCCCATGATGATCAAGGCCGCCGCCGGGGGTGGCGGGCGGGGCATGAAGATCGTGCAACATGAAGCGGACATGGCGCCCATGTTCACCGCCGCCGCCAACGAAGCGCTCGCCGCCTTTGGCGACGGCACGCTTTACCTTGAACGCTACATTGCCAACGCGCGCCATGTCGAGGTCCAGGTGCTGGCCGACCAGCACGGGCATGTGATTCACCTGGGCGAGCGCGACTGCTCGCTTCAGCGGCGTCACCAAAAACTGGTCGAGGAGGCGCCGGCGCCCTTTTTATCACCGTCTTTGCGCCAGCAAATTCTGGATGCTGCCGTGCGCTTGGCCCAGGGCTTTGGCTATGAAAATGCGGGCACCGTGGAGTTCATCGTGGACCAGGACGCACAGGCCTTTTATTTCCTGGAAATGAACACCCGCATCCAGGTCGAGCACCCGGTCACTGAGATGGTCACCGGCATGGACCTGGTGCAAGAGCAGCTTCGCGTGGCGCGCGGTGAGCCCTTGCGCTGGAGCCAGGCCGATGTGGTGGTGCGCGGCCACGCCATGGAGTGCCGGATCAACGCCGAAGATGTCGCGCAGGGCTTTCGCCCCAGCCCTGGGCTCATCACCGAATGGAGCCCCCCTGCCGGTCCCCACATCCGGCTGGACACCCACTGCCACGCGGGCTACAGGGTGCCGATTTTTTATGATTCGATGATTGGCAAGCTGATCGTCTACGGCATGGACAGAGAAGACGCCAGGCAGCGCATGTCCCGGGCACTGGACTTGTTCAAGGTCTCTGGCGTGGCCACCACCATCGGGCTGCAAAAGTTCCTGATCAACCAAGAGCGCTTCATTGAAGGCCGCATGAACACCATGCTGGTCGCAGAGGTCCTGCCCGAGTACTTGGGTAGCTGAGCGGGCAGCTAAGCGGGCAGCTGAGCCCGCACCCCGGCCGAAGGGGCTGCGGGGCTGCAGCCGGGCTAGAGCATGGAGACGTTCACGTTCTTGATCTGCGTGAATTCATGGAGCTCCTCCTTGGACTCCTCACGCCCCTGGCCGGACTGCTTGTAGCCGCCAAAGGGTGCGCCTATGAAGTGCGAGGAGCAGTCGTTGACCCACACATAGCCGGCCTCCACGCGAGACGCGGCCTTGTGCGCGGTCACCAAGTCACGGGTCCAGATGGAGGCGGTCAGCCCAAAGTCCAGACCATTGACGGCGTCAAACAGCTCGTCTTGGTCGCGCCAGCGCAGCACGCACAAGACCGGACCAAAGATCTCCTCGCACGCAATGCGCATAGATGGCGTGACCCCAGTGAACACCGTGGGCTCAATGAAAAATCCCTTTTCAAGCAAGGGGTCTGCCGGATGGCGGCCACCCGCCACCAACTGAGCCCCCTCGGCCTGGGCGCTGGCAATGTAGGCCAGGCTGCGCTCGTACTGTGCGCGGTTGATCAAGGCGCCCATGGTGGTGTCCATGTGGGTGGCCAAGCCGGGCCGGTGGCGCTGCGCCAGCAGGGCCACCAACTTGTCCACAAACGCATCGTGCAGGCTGTCGTGGATGAACAGGCGGCTGGTCGAGCCGCAGGACTGACCGCACCAGGTGAAGTTCATGCCGCGCACCGCCCCATCCACGGCGCGCTCGAGGTCGGCGTCGGGAAAGATCATCATGGCGTTCTTGCCGCCCAATTCCAGCAGCGTGCGCTTGAAGGTATCGGCCGCCGCGTGCAGCACGGCCCGACCGGCCGGCACGCTGCCGATCAAGCCCACCGCCGCCACCTTGGGGTGGCTGGCCAGTTGCGCCCCCACGTCGCGCCCGCCTACCACGCAGTTCAGCACCCCGGGCGGGAACACGTCGGCCAGCAGCTCCATCAGGCGCAGGGTCGACAAAGGCGCTTGCTCGGGTGGCTTGATCACCACCGTGTTGCCAGCGGCCAGCGGCGCGGCGATTTTTCCGGCCGCGAACATGAAGGGATGGTTGAAGGGGTAAATGCGGGCGACCACGCCCAGGGGCTCGCGCCGGGTGTAGTTGAGCGAGCCATTGCCGGTGGGGATGGTCTCGCCCTTGATCTCCAGCACCAGGCCCGCAAAGTACTCGAGCTGGGTGGCGGCGATCTCCGCATCAAACAGCATGGCCTTGACGGGGTTGCCGCAGTCGGCGGCATCGAGCAGTGCCAAATCGGCGGCATGGGTGCGGATGAGCGCAGCGGCTTGCCGCAAACGGCGTGCGCGCTCCAGCGGTGGCGTGGCCGCCCAGCCGCGAAAAGCCGCTTGCGCGCTCGCCACGGCGGCGTCGACCTCGGCCGGGCTGGCCAGATCGACCTCGGCCAAAACCTCGCCGGTGGACGGGTTGATGCTCGCCAGCCGCTGAGCATCGGCACGCTGATGCCAGCTCCCGCCATAAAACTGGCCGCGTTGCACCGGCAAGACGGAGGGAACTCGGGAAGACAAATCGCTGGCTTGGTCAGATGACACAGAGGGCCTCATGGGGGGAGAAGTTGTTCAATGAATCGGCAGGTCTCGGACAGACCCACCACGTCGGCATACTTGGCCTGCAGGTCAAACAGGCTTTGCTCATGGGCGTTTTGGGAGCGGTCGCCCACGCATTCGCGCACGACCATGGCGCGCAGACCCGTCTGCAAAGCGTCCACCGCAGTGGCACGCACGCAACCGCTGGTGGTGCAACCGGCCAGCAGCACGGTGTCTATGCCTTGAGAAAAAAGGCGGGTGGTCAGGTCGGTGCCGAAAAAGCAAGAAGCGTATTTTTTAAGCAACCAAGCCTCACCCGGCATGCGATGCAGCCGGGGGTCCAGTTCCACTTCTGGCGTGCCCGCGCGCAAAGACATCACACCACGCTGCTTCAAGGCCCAGATGCCGGCATCCTTGAAGTCAGCGTCCTCATAGCTGACGCTGGAAAAGAAAATCGGCAGGCCTCGCGCGCGTGCACTGGCCAGCAACACCTGGGTGGCCGAGATTTGGGCGTCAAGGTTGGCGCCCAACATGGCCTCTGGGTTGGTAAAAGCCTGGATCATGTCGATCACCAAGACCGCCGGACGCTGGCCGAACCCTATGGTTTGGCCAAAACCACGCTGGGCGAAAAAATCTTTTTCAGCGCTCACGGTGACTGTGACTAGCCCATCACACTGGGCAACCAGGTGGCAATGGGCTTGACAAAAAAGACCAACACCAACATCAAGAGGCTGATCACCACAAAAGGATAGGCCGCAGAGAAAACCTCACGCATGGTGATCTGAGGCGGGGCCACGCTTTTCATGGTGAACAGCAGCAAACCAAAAGGCGGCGTCATCAGACCGAGTTGCATGGCAATCAAAAAGAGCACGCCAAACCAGATCTGATCAATCCCCGCGCTGATGATCAAGGGCATGAAAAACGGCAGCGTCAGCAGCATCATGCTGACCTGATCGACAAAGCAGCCCAGCACCAACAAGATAAGGATCATGGCCAAAATCAACATGTTCGGGCTCAAATCAAGTGCGCCCACCGCGCTGAGAAAACCATTGGTGGCACCCGAGAACCCCAAGAGCTGGGAAAAAGCCGTGGCCCCTACGATGATGAACAACACCATGCACGACACCTGCACCGTGCCTTTGAGCGACTGCACCAAGCCCTGCCAGGTCAAGGCCCGGTAGCACGCTGCCAACAAAATGGTGGCAGCAGCGCCCAAAGCCGCCGCCTCGGTCGGGGTAGAAATGCCAGAGGACATGGCACCAATGACCACGCCAAAAATCGACAGCAAAGGCAGCACATAAAGCACAAACAATCGCCAGCGTTGCCAGCCGGTGTAGCGGGTGCCTTCATCATCGACAGGGACGCTGCCCGGCACCAAAACAGCCTTGGCAATGATGTAGGCCACAAAGGTCACCGCCAACAAAAGACCAGGCACGATGCCGGCAAACAAAAGCTTGGTGATAGAAATGTTGGCCAAGCTGCCAAACAAGACAATCAGCGCGGAAGGCGGGATCAACATGTCCACCCCCCCAATGGCAATGATGGGCCCCATGGCCAGAGAAGGGTGGTATTTTTTCTCCAACATGATGGGGGTCATAGAGCGACCCAACATGGCGGTGGTGGCGATGGTGGAGCCAGAGATGGCCGAAAAAGCCGTGCCCGCCACCACAGAAACCACCGGCAGCCGCGCAGGTACGCGGTGAATCAGCCGGTCAAAGGCATCAATCACCTTCAAGGCCAAACCGGTCTGGAACAGCACCTCACCCATCAAAATAAACAAGGGGATGGGCGTGAGCGAGAAGGTGATGACCGATGCAATGGAATTGCGTGCCAACTGATCGACGCCGGCCAAACCACCCATGAAGACAAAGGCCGCCACGACGTTGGTGGCTAAAAAAGCCAATGCCACCGGAAGACCGATGAACATCAGAAAAATCACGCCTGCAAGCAATGCGGTCAGGCTAAGGATCCAGTCCACTGTGAGCCTCCCGTTTTATTCAACACAAGTCTTCAGGCCACAGAAGTGGCTTCGGAGCGGACTGCCTTGGCCCCGCTGAGCAAGCGCCACAGCCTGAGCACACATTCGATGGTCAGCACACCAAAGAGCATGCTCGCCGGCGTGATCAGCCACCATTCAGGGAAAACAAAAATCTTGAACACCAAGGAGCCCTGGGCGGCACTGGCCAAGGCTGCCTTGGCGCAGGCCCAAGTCAAAGCGGCGCAGGCCAAAATCGCCACCACATCGGCCAACGCCTCCAAAGCCCAGGCCAAGTGCGCAGGCAGCATCTTGAGCACAATGTCCATGCGCACATGCGCGCCTTGGCGCAGCAGCCAGGGGGCAGCCAGAAAGGTGGACAAATAAAGCGTGTACTCGGCCACCTCATTGGCCCAAGCCAAGTTGCCCAACTTGGCGTTGCGCACCAACACGTCTGCGCAAATCACGGCCACCATCAGAGCCACCAGGGCACAAGCGAGCAGCGCCAGCGCACTGAGCAGGCGCGCCCAATGTGCATCCAGGCGAGTGGACAGCTTCATGCGCGAGGGCTCTGACTCAGACATCAGGCTCAGCGTGTGAGCAGCTGGCGCAACTTGGTGCCGTGCTCAGGACTGCGTTTGTTGATGCTCTCCCAAATGGTGTCGGTAGCGCGCTTGGTGTAGGCGGCCGTTTCTGCAGGCGAGAACACGATGGGCTGAATACCGGCAGCCGTCTGGCGTTTCTTTTCCTCTTCCCACTTCTTGGGGTTGTCCAAGTTGAGGTTTTCCATCCAGATGGCCGCGCTGGTGAGCACCGCGCGCTGCTTTTCGTTCAATCGTTTCCAGGTGTTGAGGTTCATCAAAACCCCCACCTCGGTGTTGTAAAAGCCTGGCTCGACGCGGTATTTGGTGTGCTCTTGCAAGCTCAGGTCAAAGATCCCAGAGACCGGCCAGCCGTAGCCATCAATCACACCCCGCTCCAATGCGGTGTAAGTCTCACCCGGTGCAATGGTCAGCACATTGCCGCCCATGCTGGTAAAAAATTCTCTGTAAATGGGGATGCCACGCAACCGCATTCCGGCCAAATCAGGCTTGCTGATTTGCTTTTTCATAAAGAGGTGGTAGGGCATGTTGTCAATGGCCCGGCCCAGGTAGTGGGCGTTGAGCTTGTCACCCCAGAGCTTGTTGACATAGTCATAAGCGCCATTTGAGCGCCACTCTTGCACTGGAATGGTGCTGACTGACAGGGCATCGGACTCGGGCAGCAAGTTGGTGTAGAAATTGCCAGTCACATTGGCCATGTCAACCACACCGCTCTTGACGGCATTGCCCACCTCAAACGGAGGCATGACCTTGGCGCCACCGCCCAGGTAATTGATTTGGATAGATCCTTTGCCTTCAGCATTGACTTTTTGAACAAATTTCTCAAAGTTCTGTGAGAAAAAATTGCCCTCAGGCCAAGCGCTCACCGCCTTGATGGTGATCTCCTGCGCAAGCACTGGGGAGGCGCCCAGCGCCATCGCGCAGGCGGCCGTGAAAAGGCCTAGTCTTTTAATCAATTTCATGTCAAGTCTCCTGGTGGGTGGGGGTGATTCAAAGCTCAACTGAGTCTCAATGCGTGGTTACACAAAACAGTAACCTCCGTCTACAACGAGGGATTGGCCCGTCACAAAAGCACTGTCGTCCGAGGCCAAAAAGCTGACCACGCCTTCCAGGTCTTGGGGACCTTCTTCGCGCTGAATGCAACGCATGGCGATTTGCTGGCGCTTTTGCTCAGGCGTCACCGTCTCACGGGGAACCTCGGTGTCCGTGGCACCGGGCAGCAAGGCATTGACAGTGATGCCGTCGGGGCCGAGTTCGCGCGCCAAAGAGCGGGTCATGCCCACCACCGCTGCTTTGGAGGTGGTGTAGTGCAGGTAATTGGGGCGACCCATCAAAAATGCGGCCGACGACACGTTGATCACCCGCCCCCATTTGTGGCGGCGCATCAGCGGCACCAAAGCCCGGGTCATCAAAAAAGTACCGGTGATGTTGACATTGAGCACACGCACCCATTCGTCCACCGGAATCTGCTCAAAAGGACGCATGGTGATGGTCGAAAAAATCGCAGCGTTGTTGACCAACACATCGCAGCGCCCAAACTCTTGCTCAATGGCCGCAGCGGCTTTCTCAACGCTGCTGACATCTGACACATCAACCGTCAAGGGCAGGCAAGTGGCACCCAAGGCTCTCACCTCCGTAGCCACCCGTTCGAGTGCTTGGGTTTGCAAATCAAGCACCACCACCCGGTGACCCTCTTTGGCGAACCGCATGGCATAAGCACGCCCCAGGCCTTGCGCAGCACCTGTGATCACAACCACCCGGCCTGCCGAGTTCCGCATTGTTGGATTTGTCAAAAAAATGCCCTCTTGTGAAGACCTGCTTTGTCAGGCGTGGATTTTCTTAGTTGACGAACTATATTTAATGGGGCTAGTCTAAGAACAAGTCGATCCTGTATCAATCTCGATTGCATCATCGATCAACGAAAACCCCTAGGAGCATCCCAAGCTGTTGACTCGCCTGCCAAGACGCGCCAGGCATGGATTGCTTGGTTTGTCGGACATGGCCGCACCGATACTTGTATTCATATGATGAAACCAGACCCCGACCTGGACGCCAGTCAGCTGCTGACTGCCCAAGAAGCCAGCGCCATGCTGGGCATCAAACCAGCCACGCTTTACACCTATGTCAGCCGCGGCTTGCTGCACCCTTTGCGGCAGTCCAATCGCAAAGCCAACCGCTACCAGCTCGATGAGATTCAGAGCCTGAAAGTCCGCAGCAGCGTCCGGCAAGGCAGCGGCCCGGTGGCAGCGGCGGCGATGCGCTGGGGTCAGCCGGTGATAGAGACAGCCATCACAGAGATAGAGGCAGGCGGCCCACGTTACCGCGGCCATTTGGCGACAGAACTTGCCAGGCATCCGGGCCGGTTTGAAAATGTGGCCGAGCTGTTATGGAGCGGCTTGCTCACCGATGGACCTCAAACTTGGCCGGTGGAGCACATGCAAGTCGATGTGGCTCGCGCTTTGGAAGCCGTGCTGCAGCAAGGCCGAACCAGACCGCGCATGATGCGTGTCTTTTCCATCGTCGCCACAGCCTTGGGCGGCGGCACCTTGGCGCAAGAACTTCGCATGGGATCGACAGAGCATTTGTCGCGGCAAATGCTGTTTGCCTTTGCAGGGGCTTGCGGCTTGCTCGGGCCGCGGGGCGTGTATGCACAGGCCCAAGGCGAGCAGCCACTGGCCGTGCATGTGATGCAGGCCATGGAGGCGGCACCGACCCCAGCTTTGGAGCAAGCCATCAACACAGCCCTGATTCTTGGCGCAGACCACGAACTGTCATCCAGCACTTTTTCAGCGCGAATAGCAGCCTCCACAGGCGCCACCTTGCATGCTTGTGTGGTGGCGGCCCAAGCCACGCACCAAGGCGCCGCGTTGGCTGGAGGGGCCGATGCCGCCGAAGACTTGATAGACACCCTGCAATCGAAAGCGGACTTGAAGGGCAGACTGGCCGAGGCCGAACTCAAAGGGCAGCGGCTCCTTGGTTTTGGACTGCCCATTTACCCGAAAGGCGATCCGCGCGCGGCGATGATGATCAAACTGGCGCAAACGGCCCCGGGGTCGGCACAAACGGACTTGGCGCTGCGCTTCGTGGAGGGTGTGACTGAGCGGGTGGGCCTGCATCCCAACATTGAGATGGGCTTGGTGCTGCTATGCAAAGCTTGGCGCCTGCCGCCCCGCAGCGCCTGTGCGCTGTGGGGCATTGGCCGCACCGCAGGCTGGATTGCGCACGCCTTGGAGCAACGACTGGCCGGCTTCACCATACGGCCGCGGGGTTTGTATCAAGGCAAGCGCTGAAGGCAGGTCTCATGCTCACACCGATTAACCGGTCAAACTTGATACGGGTCGGTAGCACTTAACTCGGTTGAAATCAAGCCGCACAAGGCCTCCCCAGGCACCGCAAAGCGGCGCGTGCGCGGGCAGTGGTGGGCCCAGACGAGCTCACCACCTGCAAAAACCTGGGTGTCACCGGTGTTCAGTGTTTGCCAGTCCTCGCCTTGGGTCAGCGGCTCGGTGGCCACGATGACCATGCGGTCGCCTTGGGCGTTGAGCTCGCCCAAGTCCATGCTGAGGTCGCAGTCGACCAGTTGCGCGCGTGGAAATGGATGGGCGCGTTGCAAGCTGGCGAGTTGGCTGGAGCAGTGCACAAACAAGGCCTCGCCATTGGTGAGCAAGTAGTTGAAGTTGCCGTGCCGTGCAATCTCTTCATTGCAGGCGGCCAGCTCAGGCGCAAGCGCTTGCCAACCGGGGGCGCGCTGCTCCGTGGCAAAGGCGGTGCGCAGGCGCTGCATCAGGTAGCAAAATGCTTTTTCACTGTCGGTGCTGCCCACGGGCAGGTAGCTGCCGTCCAGCGGAGGGTGAAAGTTTTGCAAATCGCCGTTGTGTGCAAAGTACCAAGGCTGGCCCTGCCACTCGCGGCTGAAGGGGTGGGTGTTGGCCAGCCCCACCGCGCCTTGCGTGGCTTTGCGGATGTGCGAAATCACGTTGTGCGAACGTATGGGGTAGCTGCGCACAAAGTCGGCCAGTGGCGACTGGCTGGCCGGGCGGTCGTCCAAAAAAGCCCGCGTGCCCGAGGGCTCATAAAAAGCAATGCCCCAGCCGTCCACATGGTCGGCCGTGCAGCCGCCGCGCTGGGCAAAGCCGGTGAATGAAAAACGAATGGACGCAGCCGCATGGCTGTTCATGCCCAGCAGTTGGCACATGGCGCTCGCTCAGTGCGCCAGTGAAAACTCAACCGCCGCCAGCGCATGCAAGGCAGTGGTGTCGAAGGTGGGCAGGGCACTGTCGGTGGGGCGCACGATGAGCGGCAGCTCGGTGCAGCCCAGCACCACGCCTTGCGCACCCCGTGCTTGCAGCCCGGCGATGCACTCCGCAAGCCAAGCGCGCGAGGTTTCGCTGATAAGGCCCAGGCACAACTCCTCAAAAATAATGCGGTGAATTTCTGCGCGCTCGGCTTCTTCGGGCACCACGCAGCTGATGCCGCGTCTGGCCAAATGGGCCACGTAAAAAGGCTGCTCCATGGTAAAGCGCGTGCCCAACAGGGCCACGGTGTGCAGGCCCTGGGCCAAGATGGCGTCGGCCGTGACTTCGGCAATGTGAATCAAGGGCACGTCTGTGGCGGCCTGCACCTGCTCGGCCAGCAGGTGCATGGTGTTGGTGCCAATCAACAGGCACTGCGCGCCGGTGGCGCTCAAGTGCCGCGCCGCCTCGCACAAGATGCCTGCCATGCCGTCCCAGTCGCCCTCGCGCTGGCGCTGGGCAATGTCTGCAAAGTCCAGGCTGACCAGGTTCAATTTGGCGCTGCGCAAGCCACCCATGCGCTTGGCCACCTCGCGGTTGATGAGCTGGTAATACAAGGTGGTCGACTCCCAGCTCATGCCGCCTATCAGGCCTATGGTTTTCATGTGTGTGTCCGGTGGTTTGCCATGCAGTGCAGTGTGCGTGCATGAGCGAAGAAGCCAATTGCTTTTTGCGCCCTCAAGACGCCAAAAAGTAGAAATGATTTCTAATATTCACCATGAAAAAGAAACTGGATGCGACAGACCGGAAGATTTTGGCCTTGTTGCAGCAAAACGCCGAAACGCCACTGGCCGACCTGGCGCTGGCCGTGAACCTGTCGAGCACGCCCTGCTGGCGACGCATTCAGCGGCTGCGCGAGCACGGCTTCATCACCCGGCAGGTGGCCCTGGTTGATGCGCGCAAGATCAACTTGGCCGTCACCGCCTTTGTGGCCGTGCGCACCAACCAGCACAACCAAGCCTGGTTTGACAGCTTTCGCGACGCGGTGCGCGACATCCCAGAAATTGTGGAGTTCTACCGCATGAGCGGCGACGTGGACTACCTGCTGCGCGTGGTGGTGCCCGACATCGCCGCCTATGACGCGGTTTACAAGCGCCTGATTCGCTCGGTCAATTTGTCAGACGTGAGCACAAGCTTTGCCATGGAAGAGCTCAAGTTCACCACCGCCTTGCCCTTGGACTATGCGGATTGAGGCGCGCCTCGGCCCAAGGTAAAGTTGTTGGGTGCCCCACCCGAGCACTTGGAGACTTGGCTTGAGTGGGCCTGCGCACTGCCCATTTGAGCGGCAAGGCGACCCCCACAGAACCCATGCCGCCCCGTATCATGAGACATTTATTTCCTCATCCCATCCACGCGATGACCCGACTTTCCCCGGCCCTCCTGGCGCAATTGACTGATATCGTGGGCGCCGACGGCGTTTTGCAAACCCCTGAGGACCTGCGTGCTCACGTGACGGATTGGCGCCAGCGCTACAGCGGCCCCACCGATGCCGTTTTGCTGCCCCGCAGCACCGAGCAGGTGGCCCGCATCGTCCAGCTGTGTGCCCAGCACCGACTCCCCCTCATTCCGCAGGGTGGCAACACCGGGCAAAGCGGCGGGTCTGTGCCCTTGGCGGACCAGGGCGCCAATGTCATCGTCAACCTGGCGCGCATGAACCGCATTCGCGCCCTGGACCGCGACGACAGCACCATCAGCGTGGATGCCGGCGTGGTGCTGCAAAGCATCCAAGAAGCTGCGACCCAATGCGGGCGCTACTTTCCGCTCACCCTCGGGGCCGAGGGTTCCTGCCAGATCGGTGGCAACCTGGCCACCAACGCCGGGGGCACCAATGTGCTGCGTTATGGCAATGCCCGCGACCAGGTGATCGGGCTCGAAGTCGTGCTGCCCGACGGCCAGGTGTGGGACGGCATGCGCAAGCTGCGCAAAGACAACACAGGGTACGACTTGAAGTCGCTGTTCATGGGTTCCGAGGGCACGCTGGGCCTCATCACGGGCGCGGTGCTCAAGCTCTATGCCCAGCCTGTGGAGCGTGCCGTGGCCTGGGCCGCTGTGCCCAGCCTGCAGGCGGCGGTGCACACGCTCTCGCTGCTGCGCGATTCGTTCGAGTCTCGGCTGTCCGCGTTTGAATACCTGTCCAAAGGGCAGTTGCAACTCGTCAACCGCCATGTGGCGGGCACTGCCAATCCCTTGCCGGGCGATCACGACGGATTTTTGCTGGTCGAGCTGAGTGACTCGGTGGCCACCGGGACGCTGGACGCCATGCTGCAAGGCGCCCTGGCGAACGCCATGGAGCGGGGCCTGCTGGAGAACGCGGTGGTGGCCACCAGCCACGCCCATGCCGCGGCGTTCTGGAAGGTGCGCCACAGTGTGTCTGAAGCCAACCGGGCCCATGGCATGAGTTTGAACCACGACGTGGCAGTGCCGACCTCGGCCTTGCCCCTGTTTGTGTCGCGCGCGACCGAGCAGATTCGGGCCCGTTTTGCGCAGGCCGAGGTGATCACCGTCAGCCACTTAGGCGATGGCAACGTGCATTTTTTAACCATCTTTCCTCGCCCGTTTTGGGAGCAGCTTGAAGATCCGGTGCAGTACGCCGCCGATGTGAGGCGTGTGGTTTTTGATTTGGCGGCTGAATGTGAGGGCACCTTCAGCGCCGAGCATGGTGTGGGTCAGGGCCTGACCACTGAGCTTTCGCGCTACAAGTCGCCTGTAGGCCTGCAGCTGATGCACCAAGTCAAGGGCCTGCTGGACCCGCACTGCATCATGAACCCCGGCAAGGTCTTGCGGGCTGACCCTGCGCTGGCAAGGCCATGAGCTTGCTGCGCAGCGCGCGGCAGGCGCAAAGCCGGCGGCTCAGCCGCCTGGGGAGCCCGGCTTGCCCGCAGGCCTGAGCATGGTGAACAACTCCCGCGTGTAGGCGTACTCGCCCCGCCCGTGCATGCGCCCAATCAGGTCCAAGACCGGGGTGTCGATGTGGCACTTGCCGGCGTCAAGCACGGCGTTGTCGTCGACATAGACCGACAGCACGCGTGCAGCAACAATCACCCGGCCAGCGCCCAGTTCCAGAAAGTGCATGGGCACACACTCCAGGGCCACCGGGCTTTCGGCAATTCGGGGCACGCCCACCAAGTGGCCGGGCACTGTCGTCAAACCCACTTGCGCGAGTTCATCAATGCCGTAATCGAATTCGACCGAGGTCTCGTTCATGGCCTGAGCCAGCCGCTGCGGCACCAGGTTCACCACAAACTCATTGCGCGCTTTGATGTTGGTGGAGGTGTCCTTCATGCCCGCACCCCGACCCATGATGCCCAGACACACGACAGGCGGGTCGTCGGAAAACAGATTGAAAAACGAAAACGGAGCGGCGTTGAGCACGCCCTCGGGGCTGGCACTCACCACCCAAGCAATGGGGCGTGGAACGATGGTGGCAGACAGCAGTTTGTAGCCGTCGCTGGGGGGGAGTTGGGCAAGATCGAACCACATAAGCACTCCATTGTCGGTGGCCCCCGCTTGTGTGCTGCCCCGCCCTGCAGGGGCTCAGGCCAGCGGCTTGAAAGAGGTTCCCGTTGCCCGCGTTTTTCAAGGCCCGTTGTAGGAGACAAGCCTGCAAGCGATTCGTGCCGGACCACAGGCGTCACCGCAGGCGAACATTCGCCGGCAGGCCGGCTCCTACAGGGAGAGCATCGGTTTGTCTTTGTAGGAGCTTGCCTGCAAGCGAATCGTGGCAGTAAACGGACATTGCCTCACGCCAACATTCGCCGGCAGGCCGGCTCCTACAGGGAGAGCATCGGTTTGTCTTTGTAGGAGACAAGCCTGCAAGCGAATCGTGGCAGTCAACGGGCATCACCTCACGCCAACATTCGCCGGCAGGCCGGCTCCTACAAATACAAATAACCTGGGTCCCTCAGGCCAGGAACGGAAATTGGAGGAATCTGCTGAATTTTCAGCGCGCCTGAGCAATAATACTTAGAGGACGAAGTATATGATCGTAGGTTCTGATTCCTTTTTTTAAACCATCGCCCCACCATGATCACCCGCGAAGACAACGAACTGCTGTGCCGCGTCGAGAACGACGCGCCCATGGGCCGGCTCATGCGCCAGCACTGGATGCCCATTTGCCTGACAGAAGAAGTCGCCGAGCCCGACTGTGACCCGGTGGCCGCCCAGGTGCTGGGTGACAAGCTGGTGGTGTTCCGCGACAGCGAGGGCCAAGTCGGCGTCATGGACGAGGCTTGCCCGCACCGGGGCGTCTCGCTGCTTTATGGCCGTAACGAAGAAGGCGGCCTGCGCTGCCTTTACCACGGCTGGAAGATGGACGTGCGCGGCAAGGTCACGGAGATGGTGTCTGAGCCGGCCTCCAGCGGCTTCATGGACAAGGTGCAGCACCGGGCCTATCCGGTCAAAGAATGGGGCGGCGTGGTCTGGGCCTGGTTGGGGGCCCTGGATGCCGTGCCTGAATTTGTGCCGCCGCGCTGGGCGCCCACGGCCGATGTGCGGGTCTCGCTGGTCAAGGTGCTGGTGCCGGCCAACTGGGCGCAAATTCTCGAAGGCGCCATTGACTCGGCGCACAGCTCCAGCCTGCACAGCTCAGACATGGTGCCTGCCCGCGTGCAAGGTGCCGAGGCCACCGCCTCCAACTGGTTGCGCCCCTCCACCGACAAAGCCCCGCGCATGCAGATGCAGCGCGCAGGCTACGGCTTTCGCTACGCGGCCATTCGCCGGCCGCTGATGAACGCGCAAACCCACGAGTACGTGCGCTCCACCGTGTTTGTGGCGCCTTGGACGGTGCTGATCCCACCCAACAACCTCTACAACGTGGCCAACATGAACGTGCCGGCCGACGACACGCACACCAACTTTTACTTCATCGCCTGGGGCGACCCGGCGCAAACGCCAGAGACTGAAACCTGGCGCAAGTTCTTGGGCCAAACCGTGGGCGTGGACCTGGACGAGCGCTACCGCCCCAAGCGCAACCACGAGAACCGCTTTTGGCAAAACCGCCAGGCCATGAAGGCGGGCAACTTCACCGGCATCACGGGCTTTCCCAACCAAGACATTGCCATGTGGGTGACCATGGGGCCCATCGCCGACCGCACCAAAGACCGGCTGGGCGCCAGCGACATGGCGGTGGTGGAGTTCCGCAAGCAAATGGTGGAAGCCGTGCACGCCGTGGCCCAGGGCGCCCCCGCCATTGGCACGGGCGAGCACGCCATTCCAGCCGAGGTGTGCGCCTTTCAAAGCGTGATCCCCAAAACCCAAGATTGGCGCGAATTTGCCGCCGCGCCTGTGAACGCCAGCAGCCAGGCGCAAGCCGGCACCGACAACAACTACGCCGTGAAGGCCTGAACACCATGAACCGCTTGAGACTCTCCGTTGCCATGGGCGACTACGACCGCAACCGCGCCTTGTTTGACGGCCGCACCCAGATCGACGGGTGCGACCCGGTCTACATGCTGCTCAGCCCCGAGGAAATGTTTTTCCGCGCCATGCGCAGCCAAGACTTTGACATCACCGAGCTGTCGTTTTCCAGCTACCTGGTCAAGCACTCGCGCGGCGACTGCCCCTACATTGCCGTGCCGGTGTTCCTGTCGCGGGCGTTCAGGCACACCTCGATTTACGTACGAAAAGACCGCATCCAGCGGCCCGAAGACTTGGCGGGCAAGCGCATAGGCATCCCCGAGTACCAGCTCACCGCCATTGTGTGGGCCCGCTCCATCTTGCAAGACGACCACGGCATTGCGCCCGAAGACGTGACCTGGGTGCGCGGCGGCATTGACACGCCTGGCCGCCCTGAAAAAATCAAGCTGCAGTTGCCACCAGGCGTCAAAATCGAAGACGCGCCCGAAGGCAAAACCATCTCCGACCTGCTCAACGAAGGCGAGATCGACGGCTTCATTGCCCCGCGCCCCCCCAGCGGCGCGGCCCTGCACAACCCGAACGTGGGCTGGCTGTTTGAGGACCCGACCACCGTGGCCAAGGACTACTACAAGCGCACAGGCATCTTCCCCATCATGCATGTGGTGGGCATACGCAAAGAGTTGGCCGAGCAGCACCGCTGGCTGCCTGGGGCCGTGGTCAAGGCCTTTGGCGAGTCCAAAACCCGCGCCTTGGAGTTGCTGGCCGACACCTCGGCCACCAAGGTCACCCTGCCCTTTGTGGAGGAGCAACTCAAGGCCGCCAGAGAAACCCTGGGCGCAGACTTTTGGTCCTACGGCGTGGGCCCCAACCGCCGCACGCTAGAAGCCTTCAGCCGCCACCACTTTGGCCAGGGCTTGTCCTCGCGCCAGGTGCCGGTGGACGAGATGTTTCACCCGTCGACTTACGAGTCGTACAGCATTTAAGGGGCGAGGGAGCCAAGTTCCCCGATTTCCTTACTGCGCGCTGGAGCAGTCCCCGATTTCCTCCCTCCCCCTTTGGGGGGAGGGCTGGGGAGGGGGGCACGCGTGAGGAAACAGTGGTTCGATCCGTGGGGGGGGGGGGGGGGGGG
>CAMCUN010000039.1 GCA_945878995.1 Polaromonas sp. YR568
ATCGGTTTCAAGTTCGGACAGGTCCGGGTAGGGGCTGGCGATCGCGTAGGCAACGGCCTCATCGATTTCGGCTGCATTTTTTTGTTCGATGGCGTCAAGATCAGCTGAAGTGGCATGACCATGCTGTATCAAATAAGCGCGAAATCGTGGCAGGGGATCTGCTGCAACAGCCGCAGCCATTTCGGGTTTGGGTATGTAATGGCTGTCGTCTCCCAACAAATGCCCGCGAAAGCGGAAAGTCTTCGCATCGAGCAGGGTCGGGCCTTCGCCGGCTCGGGCCCGTCCCACAGCAACCCGTGTGGCCTGCCACATCGCCAGGGGATCATTGCCATCGACTTCGATGCCGGGCATACCGTATGCAGCACCTCGAACGGCAATATTGCTTGAACCTGTACCGAGTTCAAACTTGGTATGTTCCGCATAACCATTGTTCTGGCAGACGAAAATTACCGGCAGACTCCACACCGAGGCCAGATTGAGCGCTTCATGAAATGCGCCAATGTTTGAAGCACCATCTCCAAAATTAACAATCGTGATCTGACCTGTTTTTTTGAGTTGAGAGGCCCAAGCCAGTCCATTTGCAATCGGAAGGCCCCCACCCACCACGCCTGTGGTGACGGGGAGTCCTGATGCCACATGGGTAATGTGCATCGGACCACCTTTACCCTTGCATGTACCCGTTGCCCGACCCAGGAATTCGGCCACAAAAGGCTTCAGTGGGATGCCTTTTCCAATTTGGTCATGAATGCCGCGGTAAGTCGTGACCACATAGTCACTCTTCAACAGGTGTACCGAGATGGCAGCGGCAACTATCTCCTGACCACGGGGTGAATAATAGGGAGACGCAATCTGACCTGATTTGATGAGGCTGATGAAGCGATCATCCACCTGTTTGATCAGGGTTGCGATACGGTATATTTCTCGCAGATCTGCCGTCGTTGGCAATGTCTTTATTGTCATTTCAGTTCCTTGTCATTGACGTCACAAAATGGACAGATCAAATTTTTTTAAATTCGATCGAGCTTTATTTTTTATTTTATAAAAATACAATAGGAAACATCGATAGCCAAAATATTTCATATGAATCGATTTATAAAACAGTGATCAGCCCACGAGAACATGCAAGTGCAACAGCGTGGGTACGATTAGAGGCATTTAGTTTTTGAACGGCATTTCGAAGATGAAACCGTGCCGTTTCATGTGATCGCTCAATGATCATTCCGATCTCCTCTTCAGTTTTTCCGTTTGCAGCCCATGTGAGACATTCAATTTCACGTGCGGTCAATGAAATATTCTCATTTCGAAGAAACATTAATTTATTAGAAGCGGTTATTTCATCGATACGGCGGATAAAAATATGCGATAGAAGATAGGTCGCATAATATGTTTCTCCATGGCGCTCGTCGAGTTTGCTTGCGTCGCGCAGGAACCAGGAAACATAGCCAATTTTCCCGCCAGGTCTGTGAACAGGCACTGTGGTGGCACCGCCGACGTATCTGCCAAGGTGATCAAGCACCGCAAACTGCTCGGCCGTCAACTTGGCTTTGCTCCAATGCGGGTCGTCAGCACTGCATTGCCAAACAAAAGAGTCGGTGACACGTCCGCATCTCTGCATCACCGGACAATAACTTGCCATGCGCCTTTCTGTCCAACCTGCGACAATTTCAACAGGCCATCCCATCGCAGTACTGACAAAGGTGCCGTCGTTCAGGCGCGGCATGTTGGATTCACGATTGATATTAAAGGCCGCCAGATCCCAGTCAAGCCTGCGAGCAGTATCAGCAAGGAGATTTGAAGCACCGCTGATGGTGTTCTGCATTGAAAATTCGTCACGATAATGTTTTTCCAGAGAATTCGCCATACTTATCTCCTGAGTGGTCTTACATATAAAATAATTTAATATTGCTGCACTCTTCTACGATAATTTATATTCATCGCAGGCGTGTAAAGCTGGCACCGGCTAATCCATATCCGTCATCACGCTGATGTGGTCCTTTTATCGAGCGCTTAGGTATGTTCTGCAAAACCACGTCATCGCGGGGAGCGCAGCGATGCGTCGATCCATCAGCTCTTGATTTCAAACGGCTTTTGGATTGCTTCACTTCATTACCAATTAAAAATAAGGAATTCTGCAGACCGTCCTCAGCGGGGTAAACGTGAATGAAAGATCTGCATAGCGATATCTGCCTCCGCAAACCCTTCCATTTCAAATTTATTAGCTTGCCTAGACCTGTAAGCGGTCGATGTGTTGTTGAATTCGGCCAGCCCATAATTCCAAGCTCAAGGCCAGTGAAACAAGACCGCGATGTCATCAATCTTGGCAGCAGTGCAGTTGAAATTTCCGTATAGTTCATAGATGAATTGAGCTCACAGGTCGCGGTTTCTCGGCAGTCTTGAAAGTCGATATTTCACGGTCGGGTGCTTTAAATGTCGACGCATCAGACGCTCGGACGTACTGACAACATTCTCCATGCCTTGGGTTTCAATTATTCAGCCTAAGTTAGCCGCCTCAGCCTAGGCCGCCGTCGAGGCAGTTCCAATCGCCGCACCAATCTCTTCCGGCCGCGGATTGCGGCGCAGGGTAAGGCCGCCGTTGATCTGCAGGTTCTGGCCCGACATGAAGCAATCATCGCTGACCACCCAAAGCGCAGCCTTGGCGATATCTTCCGATGTGCCGACACGGCCCAGCGGATATTCCTTGATGAAGGCGTCAACCAGCCCCGGCACTGCGAAGAACGCTTCGGTCATCGGGCTATCGGTGAAGCCGGGCGAGAGCACGTTGGCACGAATGCCTTGCGGGCCATACTGGTTGGCCACGCAGCGAATCAACGCCTCAGAAGCCGCCTTGGTGCCAATGTAGGCCGCGTGATCATCAATCACGCACTGTGTGGTGGCCGAAGAAATCTGCACCAGCGAACCGCCATGCGGCATCGCCCGCACAAACGCGCTGAGGAAATAGTGCACACCCTTGAACTGCAGTGCGATGATCTGCTCCAACTCTTCTTCGGTGATCTCGTGCATCGATTTGAGCAGGCCCCAGCCGGTCGCATTGATCGCAATGTCGACTTTTCCTTGGCGCTCCAGCACCATGCTGGCCAGCGCCTCGACATCGGCCTTCTTCGTAATATCGCACAGCGCCCAATCGCCCGCGATCACCCCGGCAAGGCGACTAAGTTCATCGGCCTTGCGGCCAGCCACGACCACTTTGGCCCCGGCATTGGCCAGTGTGCGGGCGATGTGCTGGCCCATATTTCCTGCACTCGCCGCACCAATGACAACGGCCACTTTGCCTAAGAGACTGGTCATGCTTGGACCGACAGCATGCCCATCGTCTTGATCTGATCAAGGAAGGAGGCGATAGGGGGTGACTTGAGATGATCGTGCAAGGCCTGCTGGGAATTCGATTTCCCAGTGATCCGCAGCACAGTGGGGTTTTCTATGCAGCGCGCGAAAGCGTAATGGGTGTATCCCGCCTCGAGTCGGGTGGGCTTGAGGATCGACTCGGCCGATTTAAGGCAGGTAGCTACCGGCGTGGGTTGGAGAAAAATTTTAGCCAATATAGCGAGCATGATTTATTCTTTCTTTCTATTTCTATATTTTGAGATTGAAAAGCGACTTTGTATACCTGCCTTAAATGGGAGGTTTGCCTGGGCAATAGGTATGCCACACTTGCTCACAAGCGGTTGGATTTCCTTTCCGCGAAAAACTGGAAAAACCATACTCTGAGGAGAAATCCACATGATCAGCAGCGGACCCATGGAAGATCGGCTCGCCATACGCGAACTCGTGGAGTCGTACAACGACGCCGTCATGCGCTTCGACGGTGAAGCTTGGGCGGCCAATTGGCGCGAGGATGCCACCTGGAGTTTGCCGGGCATGGACGCGATTACTGGCAAGGACAAATTCTTCCCGATCTGGCAGCAGGCCATGAGCGCATTCTCGTTCGTCGGTTTCTTTGCCTCCGCCGGGCCCATCGTGGTCGATGGCGACCGGGCTCACGGGACTTGGTACCAGCAGGAGTTTCTCCATCAGAAAGACGGCGTACGGCACACCATCACCGGGTGTTACAACGACGATTACGTGAAGGTGGACGGGCATTGGTACTTTCAGCGGCGCGACTATTTGATAATGAATGCGGAGAAATCGGGCGTCTGATCATCCCGAGCGCGATCGTTATGGTCCTTCATCGATCGATGCTTGCAGGCTTCAACGCCTTACCGATGAGGGCGCCGCCGGGCAGATCGTAGCCCGCTGCACGCGCATTACAACAGCGCACTTGGTCCTGCTGGCGCTGCTGCTTTGCTCTGATCGTTGAGCAGAAAGTGTGACAGCGCCGGAATCAAAATCAATGCCCCTAGCATGTTCCAAACAAACATGAAGGTCAGTAGTATTCCCATATCTGCCTGAAATTTGATGGGTGACCAGACCCAGGTAAATACACCGGCGGCCAGAGTGACGCCCACCAGAGCGACCACCTTTCCTGTGAACTTGACGGCTTGCCTGTACGACTCTGACAGAGAGAGCCCCAGCCGCTGCTGAGCCAGCTGAACGCTGAGCAGGTACAAGGCGTAGTCGACTCCAATGCCAACACCGAGCGCCACCACCGGCAGAGTGGCTACTTTCACACCAATGCCAAGGTAAACCATGAGGGCCTCGGCCATGACCGAGGTCAGCACCAGCGGCAAAACGGCCACGACCACCGCGCGCCAACTGCGAAAGGTGACGCCGCACAACACGATGACCGCGGCATACACATACAACAGCATCTTGAGGTTGGCTTCCTTGACAACAATATTGGTCGCCGCATCCACCCCAGAGCTGCCGGCCGCCAGCAAAAATTTTCTCTGCGGTGTGTCGTGCTCATCAGCAAATGCCTGCGCAGCCTCGACCACCCGATCCAGAGTTTCTGATTTGTGATCAGACAGGTAAGCGACCACCGGAAGGACGGAGCAGCGAGTGTTGATGAATTCGGAGTTCCAACTCAGCGCACTGCCAATCTGGTCATCAATCAACCTTTGGTTGTCACTGAGGACCAACCATTTGGGATTGCCCTCCATGCCGCCTGAGGTGTAGGCCCGCACTGTGTCGGCAAGTGATACCGTGCGCTGCACACCCGGCACCTGTGCAAGCGTCCACGCCAGTCGATCGGCTTGTGCCAGTGTCTCAAAGGAGCGGCACTGATCTTCTGGTGTTTTGACCATCACCGCAAAGACATCGCTTGATATGACGTAGTTGGCGGTGATGTACGCGTTGTCTTGGTTGTAACGCGAATCGGGACGCAATTCCGGTGATCCTGCGTCCAGGTCGCCGACTTTAAGCTTGCCGCTTTCGACGAAGCCGACCACCCCTAAGGCCAAAGAAATCGCAATGGCGCCTGTGGCCCAGCGACGCTCTGTGAAACGAGTCAGGAACTCCCATACGTGATCGAACCCCTTACCGCTGTTTTCCTCGTCAAGCGAGCGCTTGGCAGCCGTCAGACTCACACCCACATAGGACAGCAACACGGGCAAAAGAATCAAGTTGGTGATGATCAGAACAGCCACACCGAGACTTGCTGTCAACGCCAGTTCACGGATCACGGGGATGTCTATGACCATGAGCACACCAAACCCCACAGCATCTGCCAGCAAGGCGGTCATGCCAGCCATAAAGAGGCGGCGGAAGGTGTAGCGTGCGGCGACCCACTTATGTGTACCCCGGCCAATGTCTTGCATGATCCCATTCATCTTTTGAGCACCGTGGCTCACACCGATGGCAAACACCAAAAACGGTACCAAAATGGAAAATGGATCAATCCCGTATCCCAAGGACACCACCAGCCCAAGCTGCCATATGACGGCCACCATCGAACATGTCAGCACCAGCGCCGTGCTGCGAACACAGCGTGTGTAGAGGCAAATGATCAGGGAGGCGATCACTGCTGCCACCAAAAAGAACAGCATGATTTTTTCAAGGCCATCGATCAGGTCACCCACCACCTTGGCAAAGCCAATGATGTACACGCGCACCGGCGCATTCTTCCCGGCAGTTCCTGCTGAGGTATAGCGTGTTCGAATTTCCTCCAAGGAATTCGAAAGCGCGTGGTAGTCGATGGCATTTCCACTGGCATCCTTGGTCAGCAGTGGAATCACAATCATGCTGGAGGTGTAATCGTTGGCCACCAAACTGCCAACGACGCCAGCACGTGCGATATTGATCTTCAGATCTTCGATTGATTTGGCACTGCCGTTGTAGTCGTTCGGCAGCACCGGACCGCCGGTAAACCCCTCCTCGGTCACTTCAACCCATCGCACGACGGGAGTGAAGATCGACTTCATCCAGGATCTGTCGACCCCCGGCAAGGTAAATATTTCATCATTGATCTTGGCCAGCGTAGTCAAATATTCCGGGTCGAAAATGGTGCCTTTAGGGTTTTCAATCACCACCCTCACCGAGTCGCCCAAGCCGCGCAACTGATCCCTGTTTTCGAGGTAATTATTGATGTAGGGATGCCCATGTGGAAGCATCTTGTCGAAACTCGCGCCAATGGTCAGACTGCGAAGTTGCCACGAGAAAAAAAGTGTCAGTAAGAAACAAATAAAAATCACCACTTTGCGATGATTAAATATGATTCTTTCCAGCAGCGAGCCGCCAGCGCCATCAAAGGTACTTGGATCGGAAACCACCTTGGTCGACTCTAAATGACTGCCAATATTCATTTTTACTTTTCGTCTTAAAAATATCCATCCACTCGCTTCATTGCCTTTCCCCGTTGGCCCACAAAGGCCTTTATGGGAGCAGTTCTATGCGTATTCCTTCAGGCCCAGCAAGTGCGATCTGCCTCTCGCCCAGCGGGGTAATTCCAAAATAAGGCATCACTTTGGCAGGCTTGATCGCATTGAAACTTTTGCCGCCATCCCGGCTGAGTTTGATCCCCCCCGCCTGGTTCACCAGCACCACCGATCCATCACGGAGCAAGGCCCCGCTGGTGATGCCGGCAGGGCTGTCGGTGGCAAGCTTGGCCCAGGTGACGCCCGCGTCAGACGTCGCGAACAGGCTGCCGCGCATACCGAAGACCATCACGCCGCCAGTTTCAGCGATGACAATGCCAAACAGCGTTCCGCTGTAAGGCGTTGGAATGGCTAAAAAGCGTTCACGCATGCCGTCATAGCGCCATACAGAACCCTGCTCACCAGCCAGGTAAATGCCGTGACGTCCACCCTTGATGGCATAAAAGTGCAGATCTTTGGGGTTTTCGATCCGATCCATCCAAGGTATCCAGTTCTTTCCTCCGTCGATGGTTCGGTAGATCCGATTGAAAGTACCCACCGCGAAGCCGTGGGTCTCACTCTCGAAATACACGTCAAGCAAAGCCTGAGTCTCGCCTTCAACGATCAGGCTTTTCTCCCTCTGAAGAACTTGTTCAACGGGCTTTCCAGCGGCGAGGAGTTGTTCAAAATAACGCACAGACAGGGCACCTGCCTGACGACCGTCGAATTGCCTGGTCCAAGTCGAACCGCCGTCGTCGCTGTGCAGGACAACCCCACCGTGGCCGACCACCCAACCCTTCCTCGGCGTCGGAAATGAGACGGCGAGCAAATCCGAGGACACCGGCACTTTCGACTGCTTCCAGGTTTTTGCTGAGTCGTCTGAGGTGACAATGTGACCGCGAACTCCTACAGCAACAATTCGCTCCCCAGCAATCGTCACCGCATGAATAATGCCGCGGGATGCCAGAAGGCTAGGCATGGCGGCTTGATCCAATGGATTGACAAAAGCCAATGAATTCGAGGATAAGCCTGCCATGGCGGATCCAGCGCCAACAAGTGCGGCTGTGAAATATCGACGTCTCATCGTTCAAACATTCTCGTTAAAGTAGGCGATGGATCGCATGGGTAGAACCAAGATCTGAATGACCCAGAATTCAGGACGGGAATGCCCTGATTCTGGTTTGTATGTCATGACTAATTAACGCACTCCTGAGCCAGCCAAACCCTCCGGTGAGAAGAAAGTCTCAGGCTGGGAGGGGGTAACGATCCACCCGCCCGTATCGGTGACGTCCTGCTGGCGGGAGTAATTGCCAGTGGCGAGGTCGTAGGTCACCCATTCATCCGTAGAATGGCCTTGTGTCTCGTACAAGGTAATCGGGAGAGAGTGCGTGACACGGTAGATGGCTCCAGTCGAGTCATAGTTATCCGACATACCCACTCCAGGCAGGTCTTCGTCCCAATAAAGGGTTCGCCTCGGGTAGGCGTTACGCTTACCTTCTTTGAGCGCTGCCTCCACCACCCACACCCGATGCAGTTCCCAGCGCATACAGTCTGGATTCAAATGGTTTTTGGTCTTCATCGCCACCTTGCTCGGGCACTGTGAGGCATCGCGAATTCGATAAGTGTTGTAGGGAATGTATATTTCTTTTTTCCCGATCAGCTTGAAGTTGTAACGATCCAGGGATCCGTACCAGACAGCAGCTTCATCGACATTTCCTGCGCCACCACCGGTTGGACTTGGCGTGTCATAAGAGATGTCAGGAGCCAGTTTCACACGGCGCTGCCCGGGAAGATAGGAGTACGCTTTTCTACTGGAATTGACCATGTCCACCGGGTCCAAAACAATCAGTTTCTCTCCCGCCTTTCGGGCGGGATCGCTGAAATCAATTCGTATTTTTTCGTAAGGCTCATTGAGCGCAACGGGGGTTGTTTTCTTGGGGTCATAGATGGGGTAATGAATCCACATCTTCCCGATGCCTGTCAGGGTCACATTTCCGTTGGTGTCAACGACCCTCCCAGCCATTCCCTCAGACTCGAGGTTTTGAGCGTCAAATTTCCACAAGCGATTCCACATGACTTCACTGCCAGTCTTGGGAAAAGGAAAGGGAAAGCCGGCAAAGCAATTGACCAGCTGAAGCCCGTCACCCGCTGTTTTGCACTGCGAGGTATTTTTACGGGTGTTGTCCAGCACGAACTGGGGATAATTGGCCGTGCGGTGGCTCTGGTAAACATCCATGCGATATGTTGGATATTTTTTGAGCATCTGCTTTTGCCCCTCGCTGAGTTTGTCAGCATGCTTGTCCACATTCTTGGCGTCAATGGAAAAAAGTGGCTTCTCTGCTGCAAAGGGGTCAGGACGGATGCCTGGCTTGGCCGGGTTGTAACTGGCAGGAGGCTTGATGGGGCCGGTGTAAGCAGGAATGGTTCCTTCCCGGTTTCCGGCTTTTTCAGCACCCCAGGGTGTCAAGCTGACCCCCAGTTGGGCTATTTCTTCGGCCGTGGCCGCAGCATAGGCAGGGTAAGCCACTGCGAGCGCGGCGACTGCCGCGATGATTTTGATCTGAAAATGCTTCATTGGTATCTCCTAAATTTCTTTGACTGACTTTTCAACACTGACCCGTAAAGTGCGTTAAATACACCTAAATTTCTTTCGTATATCTGTTCGCTTTTCTGGCAAGTTCACTTAGGCACTTGAGTGCTGAGGATGGAATCGGTCCAGCAGCAACCGGGCGCCCTCTGCGTGCTGATCGGATTTGAGTGCAGGTTCCCGGGTAATCATTAAAATGTGGTTTTTAAGGTCAAAGACAGCCAGCCCCTGTCCTTCAATACGCCATTGGAGCTGCCGCTAGCAATTCCAACTGGACTGATGCCAGGGGTCGCGGCATACGGGTTTGGAGCCTCAACCAAAGTACCGAAATAGTCGCGGTAGGCCAGGTCAATCTTGTATTGACCCTTGTATTCGGCGCCCACGCCAATGCTCCAGGAACCGTCGTTCTTCACCCCACCAGCAGGTCCAATCGGTGAATTGCCGCTGAGCCCTCGCGAGTAGTTCATGGGAAGCGTCAAGTCGATGGAGGGAAACACTTGGAACCAGGTGGGCGTGAATGCCAGTGACATACCCAGGGATGATTTGGTAGCACAACCCGTCCGGCGTTCGGCGCCAGTGTTTTCACAACTGTCGAACAAGGCCACCGAATCGGCATTGACCTTGTCGAGTTTGGTGAAAGTGGCTTCAGCAAGCAAGGTTGCAGAGTCAAACAAGGGCGTTTTGCCCACATAGGCCAGGGCATTGACCAAGCCCGTCCAACTGTCACCACGAGCGATTTTTTGTTGTCCTCCTTTGTTCTGAAGAGCCGCGTTTTGGCGATGCACCAACTCAGCACCCACAGCCACACCAGCGACGGATTTGGCCAGACTCACCCCCATCAGCTTTACTTCTTTCGCATAGGCGTTGTAAAGCCCAGTACTGCCCGCCAATACAGAAGGAGCTACGTCATCAAATCTTCGGACGTAAAAGCCGACGGTACTATCGATGGGCTCAACCTGTCCTTTCATCATCAGACCATAGCTACCCTTGTTCTTCGGAACAGCATTGGGGCCAGTCTTTAAGTTGCCGAGGTAAGGGATAGCAACTCCGGGGGCAGGTTTAAGAGTCGTTCCCCCTTGGAACAAGAAATCTGCGGCTGTGAAATAGGTCCCGCCTTCATAAAAGCGGGTGGGCGCCCATTCCAGAGGAAGCTGGGCGGCCATGGACAGTTTTGGATTGATCTGGAAATGAGCTGAAATTTGCTTGGTGGGCAAAAACAGTTCTTTGGCATCAATTCCGGGGGTGGCCACACCCTTTCTCAAGTCCAAGGGACTCTGCCCATAGGACACTCCATGGATGGGAGAAAACAGGGATTCGCCCCAGTACAAGGTGTGCTTGCCCGCCTTCAAGCTCAAAGGCATGTCATCAAAATTGATGCGGGTGAATACAAAGGCATCGAGCAACTCGCCTGATTGCGTGTAATAGCGCGATACAGTGTTGGGAAATCGGTTGTTCGGATAGGCCGTGCCCAATCCAGCCGCCTGGTAGGCAGGATTGCCACGGACTTTTTTGTCATAGGCGGCATCCTTCCAGGCGGCCGCAGACAACCGAAATCCGTGGTAGTTTTTGTATACCACGTCAAATTCGCTGAGCAAATCGATGCGGTTGGTGACCAAGTCTCCTTTATTAAAGCCATATTCACCAGCTTGGTAGACCCAGGTGTCAGCAATCCTTCTGTCGCGGTCTTCCATGCGCAAGCCCGCGTTGTATTTGACAGTGTTATCGAATCGGACTTCTACGTCTTCATTACCAGTATCTAATTTGAAGGCCTGCGCTTGCCCGGCCAATAGTGTCGCCGCGGTCGCGGCAAGCAAAGTCAATACAGGACGGATGCTTCGATCGATCAAATTTTTATTTTTCATTTTGTCTCCTTTTGCTTGTTTGATGAAAATGGTTCGCTTTCGAAATTACTCTGTCTACGCGGTAGCCAGCGCACTGGGACGACTTGCCACGCGCTCACGCCACTTGACCAAGTGGGTATTGGCCGGATCCAAGCCCTGCCCCACCAGTCCACCGAACTCAATAAAGGCAAAAAGCAGCAAATCGGCCATCGTTAGCCTGTTGCCCGCTAGGAATATCTTGTCGCTGAGTTGCTGATTGGTGAAGGCAAGCCCTTCAGCGGCAGTCAGCTTTAACTCCTCTGCAACTTTGGGCAGGCAACGCACCCTGTCTTTGAAAAGCTCGAATCCCTCTGCGGCACGAAATCCTGCAGTCATTGGCTGCACAACTGCATGTTCAATGCGCCGAGTCAACATGCGGGTTGCTGCTCTTTCCTCGGCAGTGCTACCGATGAGAGCGTGCTGGGGATAAAATTCTTCGATGTACTCGCAGATCGCCACGGTTTCAGAGATTGCCACGCCGTTATCGAGTATCAACACAGGGGTCGTTCCGGTCGGGTTGATCGCCAAAAATGGGGCCAAGCGATTTTGGCCAGCGATGATGTCGACTTGCTCCTGCGGCAGTTCCACGCCTTTTTCAAGCAAGAACATCCGAACAAAGCGGGGGTTGGGTCCCAATGACGTATATAACTTCATGATCAGAGCCTTCTCAGAACTGCACGCGCTTGGTATATCCACCATCGATCACCACATTTGAGCCAGTGATATACGAGGCCCGAGGGCTGCCCAAGAAAGCAATCACATTGGCCACATCAGCCGGTGCGCCGAAGCGGCCGAGCGGCATCTCGGACAGGGTTTTGTTATACAAATCCGGCATGGCTTCCTTGATCGTGGCCCAATTGCCACCAGGGTATGAAACAGGCCCTGGGCACACGGTATTGACCCGAATATTCTTTGAAGCCCACAACTGAGACAGTTGTTTGCCGTATGTGATGACGGCAGCCTTGATGGCGTTAAAAGCTTGTGGGTAGATGAAGGTTTCCAGGGCCGCCGTGCTTGACATGAGGATCACAGAAGCATTGCCGGATGCCTCCAGTGCTGGCTGCAGCGTTTCACAGCCTGTCACAGCACCCATCATGTCCAGTCTGACTGTGAGCTCCCAATCCATGGTGCCTTGTGCGCCGGAGGAACTGGCGTTGTGAATGAAAATGTCACAACCTCCAAGTCGTTCTGCGGCCGACAGCAGCCAAGCCTTGTAGGCATTGCTGTCGTTCATATCGAAGGCCTCACCAATCACCTTGCCACCCAGCTTGCCCAGTTGCAGCACGGTATCTGTGACACGTTTTTGGTCGCGTGAAAAAAAGGCAATGTCACAGCCTTCGGCTGCAAAGATATCGAGTGCTGCGCGGCCAATGCCACGACTGCCTCCATTGATAATGACTTTTTTACCCTTTAAATCCAAATCCATGATCGTCTCCTAGTTTTTGTTTGTCATTGCGTTTCTCTGTGGTCGCCGCCGGTCATCGGGTCAGGCTGCCTTTGCCCAACTCAATCCGCGTCTTAACAGCTCATAAAAAACCGGCTTCTCCCACGCACAGCGCTGGACATCGGGCCAGTTAGCCATCAGCGGGCGCATGTCGTGGTGCCCCCGGCAATGACCCAGCGTCAGATAAAGCACCGCACCTTGACCGAGTGGGCGCAGATACATCACTGGGTGGCGCGCATATTCCCAGTTTGAACGTACAAAGCCCGCCGCCTCGCCCTCGAACTCCGTATCTAGGAGCACATGCAAATCGGCATGTTGCTCCGACAAATACAGTTCATCGACCACATCAAAGGGCTCAATGCCTTGGACCAACTCATGAGCCGCATCGGCAATATCCACGCGATAGGTGCCCACTGGTGGGTGTGCGATAAATTGCGTTCCCAGTACCTCCATCAGCCTGGGCGCCAATAAAGGCGAGTCAACCAGCCCGTTGTCCAGGAAACGCAGAATTGAGTTAGTGCCGTGCAGCGCATACCAGCGGCCACCCTGATTAATCCAATTGTGAAGCGCCTCCTGCTGCTCCTGGCTTGGGAGAACATCGCAGGTGTACGTCACAATGAACTGCGCGGAGCAAATAGCATCTAAGTTAGCGTAATCTTCGAACACCCTTACCCGGACGTTCTCGTCCTCACCCAGAAGCTTCAGAAGCTCCAATCGTGCGAAGTCAATATCATGGTATTTACCCGATGCGATAAGCACGCAATCGATGGCCTGAGAAACGGCGGCGTTAGAGGGTGTCATTGAGTCCAACCCAACAAGCAGCCGGTCCCAATGATGCTGTAGGAGCACTGGAAGATATTCATTTGATGGATATTATTTTTGTAAACGCTAAAAATACGGCTAATACTTTTGATGGCCGACTTGGTGGGGCGAGTGACATCATTGCGACTTCCGGCCAACGCATGGCAATCACCTTGCTTGGCTGCTGTCGCATTGCTCTCGCACCGACTGGTTCTACTGCTCACTTGGCTTGACCTCTATTAATGGCTTCTTGGTTGATGTTCTTTCCCAATGGCTTTTAGTTTCTGCCAAGCTTGGCGGCTAAACAACTACCGTTTTATGCAGGGTCTGATCTAGTCCGTATCTGAATCAGATCAAAAACCTCGTAACAATTCAGGTCTGTTTACCCGTTCCCTTCTGGAGATAATTTAAATATTGTTATAACTTTTCCCAGGAAAACCCTTGCTTGCATATTTTTTAATTATTTATCTCTGATATTATTAATTTTTGTTATCTTTGGCCCAGATCGGTTTTTAAAGCTCAGGGGCCGCCTGCCTTCGGCCCCAAAAGACGCCATCTATCGCTGATGGCGTCGCACCGTTCACACACCGAGCCAAGGCAAAGCTCAGCGTGAATTCAAAGCCCAGCCCGGCGAGCAAGCTTCTCTGCTTTTGTGGGCACTGGTCGGCTTTAAGAATCCCTGACGGCGCCCTTCAGGGTCGTCCGATTGGCCCGCTCGCAAGAAAGCGACTGATCGCTCTACGACCCAGCGAAGCCGTACTGCACGGCACGCCTGAGTCGTGTTTGCATGCCGCGATCCATGGCGGCGGGAGCAGTTCCACCAGGGCTGACGCAGCAAGCTCGGCGCGCCTTGCAAGACGCACCAGAAGGGGGCAAAGGCAGATGACTGTGGGCCTTGGCAAGGGCATTGCTCAGATCAGAGTCCGTGCACTGAAATCAATTCGGCCGCCGCAGTCGCGACCCTGCTCGGAAACCTAACTTCACCCTGGGCTTTGAAGCGGTCCGAGCGCTGCGATGGAGGGTCGCGATGCCGTCAGCCCCCGCTCTTGGAAGGCAGCAAACCACACTGGGTCAGCTCGGGGAAGAGCTTTTTGGGGGAGGCCGCCTCCTCATGGCCGGCACAGCACCCGCGCTGACTGTGGCTACGGCGGTTCAAGCCAGCACTGCTGCGTTCACAACTGCGGCTTGGGCCGCTGAGGATCTTCCGCCAAGTAGTAATCCACCCAGTTGTGAAAGTACTGGTTGCCGCGCTCATTGCGGCCGAACTTGACGTGCGAGCGAGCGCCCGACTCCAGCCCTTTTTGCACTTTTAAGCCGACCTGGTAGTCCTCTTTGTCCACCACATCGCGCAACCAATCGATCATCTGCTCAAGCTTGACTCGGTCCTCGTCGTTGGCCGGCGCGCTGCGGCTGATGAAATGCAGCACGGTGCGATTTTTATCGGGCGTCGGACCTGGAATGAGCTGCGCAATCTGGGTGATCTCTGGGGCCACGAAGATCGAGACGTTGGGAAAGAGCAGGCGGACGAAGTCGTAGCCGTCGTTCTCGTGCTGCCACCAATCGTTAGCCGGAACACCACGCAACTTGCCGATGCTGCGCTGCGGAAAGCCGACCAACAGATGCGGCCCGTGGGCCTCGAAATGCATCACGTTGGAGTAGGTGCGCGGGTTGATGGTCTCCGGGTGGGCGGCGGCGAAGTGATAGCCCTCAAGATAGCCGTCGTAGGCCACCTTCCAATTGGCGCCAAAGACTTCGCGCGTGCCGCAGAAATGCCAGTCCTGAAAATTCAGGCGCTCGACGTCTTTGATCATTCCGCCAAGAAACCGATCGAAGTCGACCCTCACCCCTGGAGTCAGCACCGCAAATATCAGCCCTCCACGCTCATGAACAGGCAACTGGGTCAGGCCATGATCATTGAGGTCGGTGGCACCGAATTTCTTCAGGCCGGTAATTCCCTTGGCGCGACCGTCACTGGCGTAAGCCCAGCCGTGGTAACGGCAGGTGAAATGAGTGCAATTGCCGCGCCCTTCCTGCGCCACCAGCATGCCGCGGTGGGTACACACATTGAGCATGGCACGGACACTTCCATCTTCCAAGCGGGTGATGAGCAGTGGCTTGCCAAGCAGCTCGACAGCCTTGTAGTCCCCTGAGTGGGGCAGTTCCACAGACAGGGCCACCAAAATCGGTAGGCGCTTGAAGATGAGCTCCATCTCGCGCTCCCAGATGCTGGGGTCTGTGTAGGCGCGAGATGGCACAGACAAGGTCGATGCCGCCTGATCTGTGCGCTCGCTTTCGACATAGTCGAGCATTTTCGTGACGATTTGGTTGTATTGCTCGGGGATGTTCATGGTTTTACGGCAATGGGATGCGGTGGACGATTTTTATTGTTGACCAACCGCCCCTTAAGCACACCCGCCCTTTAGGGTAGGTTCGCGCCAGGGTCATTTTTCTCATAATCGCCAGCTCGTCTTCAGCACCGCTTCCCAAGGAATTTGCCATGCTCGCCATACTCGCCAAAATTGTTCTTGAACCCAGCTCGGTGACGCCTTACCTGAAGGCAGCCGAGTCGATTCTGCCGACCACTCGCCGTGAAGCTGGCTGCAGCCATTACGCCTTCGCACGCTGTGTGGAAAACCCCGATGTGATTTGGATCACCGAAGAATGGGAGTCGGAGCAGGCTCTCCAAGATCACCTGAAATCACCGCATATCACCGCCTTTCTTGATGACATTAAGAGCATGGGCGTGCGCTCGGTCGAGGTGCGCAAATACTCGGTCTCAGCGGTCGGTGGCCTGTAGCGCCCCATGTAGCGCTGTGCGCTTCATTTGCGATGAAAGCCAAAGGCATCACGGGTATGAGGCTGCTCACGCAGCCGCGTCATGCCGGACGGTCAAACCTGAGAACGGAGTCGATTCAATGAGCTGCGACAAGCAAACTTCATCAAGCCGGACCCCCATCAACCTGTTCGACCCGGCCGTACTTGTCGATCCGTGGCACGCCTATCAGGTGCTGCGCGATGAGGCTCCGGTGCAGTTCATGCCGGCCGGGCAGGTTCATGTGGTGACGCGCTACGACTTGGTGATGCAAGTTCTGCGTGACAGTCAGACCTATTCGAGCCAATACGGCCCCTTTATCGACGAGACAAGGCAGCACTGGCTGTCAGGGGCCTCACCCGCGGTGAAGGACAAATATTTGAAGATTGCCAATCAGATGCTGCCGCCGCTGGATACCTTATTGACAGCCGATCCCCCGACGCACAAAAAGTACCGCTCCAAGGTGGACAGGATTTTCACCACCACAAACGTCCGCCACATGGAGCCCCACATCCAGCAGGTCATTGATGAGGCCATCGACGGCTTCATCGAAAAAGGCCAGGTGGACTTCATGCAAGCCTTCGCGCTGCCGGTGCCACTGCGCATCATCTCTGACCGACTAGGTGTACCGCCGAAAGACAGGCCGTTTTTCTACGATGGCGCCACGGTCGCTGCCTCGAGCTTTCGCCTGACCACTTATTCTGACGATGAGCTGCTGCGCAGGGCACAGGTGATGGTCGATCTGCAAAACTACATGGTCGACCTGGTGCAGGCGCGTCGCAAGGATCCGGCCGACGATATGTGCTCAGTGCTGGGCGAGGTCTGGCTGGACGATGAGCAACGGCCACTCAATCCAGCCGAGCTGTGGAGCATCCTTAACCAGTTCCTGGTCGCCGGCCATGAGACGACTGCCAGCACATTCGGCTGGGCCATGCTGCTGCTGTGTCAAAGCCCCGAACTGCAGGCGCAACTGCTTGAAGACCCGCATGCGGTTCGCACATTTTGCGAGGAGGCACTGCGGCTGGAGTCGCCGGTGCAGGGGCTGCCTCGCTTGGTGACGAAGGACACAGAGCTCGGTGGCTATCCGCTCAAGGCGGGGGCCATGCTGATGCTGCGTTATGGCGCGGCCAACCGGGACGAGCGCCACTTCGAATGTCCTGCGCAGGTCAACCTCCAGCGCAAAAATGCCGGCTCGCAACTGGCCTTTGGCTCGGGCATCCATCACTGTGTAGGCGCACCCTTGGCCCGACAAGAACTGAACCTGGGCTTGAGCAGCCTGCTTTCCAGGATGAAGCACTTTCGCCTCACGCCAGGCCATGAGGAGCCTAAGGCTGAGCCCAGCGTCATCTTGCGCAGCCTGCCCGCACTGAACGTGCAGTTCGACCGTCGATAACTCAAGGCAAGACAGCTTCATAAAGATCGTTCGCCAAGCGCCGCTTGGCTCAACCCACCACCCACTGCGCGTCCACCAAGCGAACACGATGGTCCACGTAATACCCCCCAAACTCGGTGTACTTCAAGGCCGCGCAGCCGCAGCGGGTGCAGGTGTACACATCGCAGCGGTTAAAGGGAAAAAAGTCCAGGGCAATCGGCGCTTGGGGGGAGTCGTAACGCGTGCCTTGGGGGTGGTGTTCTTCAAAGCTGGCTTCGGTTTGCCCTTCGGGCAGGGGTTGGCGCAAGGTGCCTGCACCGCGCATGTGCGCTGCGGGCCAGCGCTCGTCGCTCACGCTTTCCCAGCCCAGGCAGTTGCGCAAAGCGCATTGGCACTGACTGGGTGGGGTATGTGCCAGGCGCTGGAGTTGGGTGGCGTCCAGCAGGGGCATTGAGGCATCGGTCATCAGGGGCTCCACAAGGCTAAGCTGCTTGGTCGGGGGGGTTTAAATACTCGAATTGTGCTGGCAAGAACCGACACGTCCGGCCCGAGCTTGGGCCACACGCTCAAGTTCAAACCCGCGCCAAGCCTGCATGATGCGGAAATGTGTTTTCCACCCACAAGCGCAATTCCCCAGACTCTCCCTCTTGCCGCACGGTGCTAGGGCTGTAACGCTTGGCTGCGCGGAAAATATAGTGGTGGCCATGGTCGCCGCATGTCCGCCATTTCAAGAACCACAGATTCCCAAGGAAGCTTGCCATGAAGTTTTTAAAGATCGCCTTGTCGGTGGCCACGGTCGCCTTGATGACCGGCTGCGCCTCCCTGCCCTCGTCGGTCAGTGCGCCCGCTGCTGCACCCCAGACCCTGAAGGTCAATATTTTCCCAGGGGGCTTTAACTGGCCCATTTGGGTGGGTCAGGAGCAAGGCTTTTTTGCCAAGCAAGGGGTGACGGTGCAAACCATCAACACGCCCAACTCGCGAGAGCAGCTCACGGGCCTGATCAATGGCCAGTTTGAAATTGCCATGACGGCCGTGGACAACCTGCTGGCCTACCGCGAGGGCCAAGGTGCGGCCCCAATCGATGGCAGTGGCTTGATTGCGGTGATGGGCTCAGACAACGGCTTTTTGCGCGTAGGCACTCGCAAAGGGATCACCAGCTTTGCCCAACTCAAGGGCCAGCAGTTGTCGGTGGACGCCCTGACCACGGGTTACGCCTTTGTGCTGCTGGAGGTGCTCGAGCGCAACAACCTGCAGCTCAACCGTGACTACACGGTGGTGACCGCTGGCGGCGTGCTGTCCCGTTACAACGACTTGGTGGCCGGCAAGCACGCGGGCACCATGCTGATTGCACCTTTTGACGTGCTGGCCAAAGAGCGTGGCGCCAATGTCATCAGCGACGCCTCGGCCGCGCTGGGCGAGTACCAAGGCCTGGTGGCCGGCGTGCGCGAGACCTGGGCCCGCAACAACCGGCCGGCCATGGTGGGTTACATCCGCGGCTGGCGCGACGCGCTGGACTGGATGTACGACCCGCGCAACAAAGAAGCGGCCATTGCCATCTTCATGAAGAACGTCAATGGCGCCACCCGCCAGAGCGCTGAAACCTCTTACGGCATTTTGCTGGACCCTAAAAACGGCTTTTACCGCGATGCCGCCCTGTCCGTCAAAGGCGTGGAAACGGCCATACAACTGCGCGAAAAGTACGGCAAGCCCACCAAAAAGCTGCAGCCCGTGCAAGCTTACGTAGACACCAGCTACCACCAAGAAGCCAGCCGCTGGCGCTGGTTGGGGCGTTAAAACCCCCTGGCCACAGGCCAGCACACCACCTCAGGCCGGCAGCAAAAACTCCCGGCTGATGTGGGCGCCTATGTCGTTGACCCGGTCTAAAAACTGGGTCAAAAACGCGTGCAGGCCGGTGGCCAAAATCTCGTCTATGCGGGCGAACTCCAGGTCTGAGCGCAACTTGCCTGCCTGGCGTTTGCACTCGCTGTCTGGCCGGCTGGTCAGCAAGCTGAGGTTGCTCATGACCTCGTTCATGCAGCCGAGCAGCGAGCGGGGCATGTCGGCCCGCAAAATCAGCAGTTCGGCCACGCGCTCGGGCCGAATCACATCGCGGTAGACCTTGCGGTAGACCTCAAAGGCCGAGACGCTGCGCAAAATGGCGCTCCAGTGGTAGAAGTCAAAGTCTTGGTCTTTCTCGCTGTCCACGCCCACAAATTCTGACTCTGCGGTGTGGAATTTGACGTCGATCAGCCTGGCCGTGTTGTCAGCGCGCTCTAAAAAAGTACCCAGGCGCAAAAAATTCAGCGCCTCGTCTTGCAGCATGGTGCCCACGGTGACGCCGCGCGAGAGGTGAGAGCGAAACTTGACCCATTCAAAAAAGCTGCCCGGATCGCGCTCGAGTGCGCCGCCTTGCAGCATGCGAACCACCTCCAGGTAGGTTTGGTTTTGGGTTTCCCACACCTCGGTGGTCAGCGTGCCGCGCACGGCGCGGGCGTTTTCGCGGGCGGCCCGCAGGCACGAGATGATGCTTGACGGGTTTTGCTCGTCGCGGACCATGAAGTCCATCACCGCCCGGGGCGCCACCTCCTGGCCGTGTTTGGCCGCATAAAAGGGCGTGAGCTCGCTGATGGACAGCAGCCCTTGCCAGCCCGCCAGCGTGGCATCTGCCGACTGCGGCAGCAAGGAGGTTTGGTAGTTGACGTCCAGCATGCGCGCGGTGTTCTCGGCGCGCTCGGTGTAGCGGGACATCCAAAACAGATGGTCGGCAGTCCTAGACAGCATGCAGCTCTTTCTTAAAAAGGGGCGGCTCAGCTCACGCCGCCAACAAGCGCCTTGAGCATGTCGGCATCGGTTTTGACCACAGGGGCGGCTCGGGGTTTGGCCGACTGGGCCTCATCGGCCTCCAAAATCCAGGTGTCTTTGGTGCCGCCGCCTTGTGAGGAGTTGACCACCAGCGAGCCGTCTTGCAAGGCCACGCGCGTCAACCCGCCAGGCACCATTTGCACCTGCTTGCCTGAAAGCACAAACGGCCGCAAATCAATGTGGCGCGGTGCAATTCCGCTGTCCACATAAGTCGGGCAGGTGGACAAGCTCAGCGTAGGCTGGGCAATGTAGCCTGCGGGGTTGGCCAGCAAGGCTTGGCGGAAATTGTCAATTTCCGCCTGGCTGGCAGCGGGCCCCACCAGCATGCCGTAGCCGCCCGCGCCATGCACCTCCTTGACCACCAGGTCTTTGAGGTGGGCCAGGGTGTACTTGAGGTCTTCGGCCTGGCGGCACTGGTAGGTGGGCACGTTTTTGAGAATCGGTTTTTCGCCCAAATAAAACTCGATCATTTGGGGCACATAGGGGTAGATGGACTTATCGTCCGCCACCCCCGTGCCCATGGCGTTGCAGATCGCCACGTTGCCGGCTCGGTAGGCTTTGAGCAGGCCCGCACAGCCCAGCGTAGATTGCGGCCTGAAGGCCTCGGGGTCCAGAAAATCGTCGTCCACCCGGCGGTAAATCACGTCCACCCGGCGCGGCCCACGCGTGGTGCGGGTGTAGATGACATCGTCCTTCATGAAAAGGTCTTGCCCCTCCACCAGCTCCACGCCCATTTGCTGGGCCAAAAAAGCATGCTCAAAGTAAGCCGAGTTGTACATGCCCGGCGTGAGCACCACCACGCGGGGCTCGCTCAGGCCGGCAGGGGCCATGGCGCGCAGGGTCTCTAGCAGCAGGTCTGGGTAGTGGGCCACGGGCGCCACCCGGTTTTTGGCAAACAACTCGGGGAACAGCCGCATCATCATCTTGCGGTCTTCCAGCATGTAACTCACGCCCGAGGGCACACGCAGGTTGTCTTCAAGCACGTAGTACTCGCCCTCGCCTTGGGCGTTGGGGGCGCGCACGATGTCAATGCCGCTGATGTGCGAGTAAATGTCGCCGGGCACCTTCAGGCCCATCATCTCGGGCCTGAACTGCGCGTTGTGAAGCACCTGCTCGGCCGGCACCAAGCCCGCGCGCAAGATGTCTTGGTCGTGGTAGACGTCGTAGATAAAGCGGTTGAGCGCGGTGACGCGCTGCACCAGCCCGGCCTCCATGGTGGCCCACTCGTGGGCGGGGATGATGCGGGGAATCAGGTCAAAGGGGATCAAGCGCTCGGTGCCCGCGCCCTCCTCGTCCTTGGCGCCGTAGACGGCAAAGGTGATGCCCACGCGGCGAAAAATCATTTCAGCCTCTTCGCGGCGGGCCTGCATGGCCTGCTCAGCTTGCTGGGCCAGCCAGCGCTGGTAGCCCTGGTAATGCGGGCGCACCTGCTGGCGGTCGTCGTGCATTTCATCAAATTGAGGTCGGCTCATTGATAGAGTTCTCCGAGGGTGGGTCCTGGATTGTGAAAACACTGAATGTCAATAAGCTTAGCAAGGAGCTTGCCAATTGGATATTCGGGCCTGCCTGGGGGGAGGGTGAGGCTGGCTTTGCCTGGCTTATGACTTTGGTGCTTGGGGCCTGAACTTGAGCTAGCGCACGGGCTCGGTTGCACCACGGTGGTGCCAATACCGGCGCCCTTGCTCACGCTGGCAATGCACCTCCCCAGGCTGGGCGCTGCGCCAGGTGGCCGCGCCGCAGTCGGCGGTCTTGACCAGCTTGGCGCCTTGCTGCAGGTAGCGCGCCTGCACCTCGGGCGCCGGGTGGCCAAAGCGGTTGCGGTAGGCGGCCTGCACCACTGCCAGCCGAGGCTGCACCGCCTGCACAAAGGCCGCACTCGACGAGCTTTTGCTGCCATGGTGGGGCACCATCAACCAGTCGGCCTGCAGCTGCTCGCGCAGCAACAAGGCCTGCTCTTGGGCGGCGTCCAAGTCGCCAGTGAGCAAGGCGGTGGCGGGCTGGGCCCCTGAGCTGCGCACGCGCAGCACGCAGCTGCGGGCGTTGGAGGTGCGCAGCTGCGCCAGCATGTGGGCCTGGGGGTGCAAAAACTCAAATTCCACACCGTCCCACACCCAGCGCTGGCCAGCTGCGCAAAGCTGCAAACCAGCGGCTTGCAGGCCAGGCGCTTGCGCAAAAGAAGCCCTCACTTGCACCTGCGGCTGGCTGTCACGCACGGCCTGGGCGCCGCCCACATGGTCGCTGTCCTCGTGGCTGAGCACCAGCATGTCCAGCCGCTCGCCGAGGGCACGCAGCACGGGCACCAGCACGCGGTGGCCAGCGTCGCTCTCACGGGAGTAGCGCGGGCCGGCGTCATAGAGCAAGCTGTGGTGGGCGGTGCGCACCAACACGGCCGAGCCTTGGCCCACGTCCAGCGCCAGCACTTCTACCTGACCGTGGGCAGGCCTGTCCGGCGACCACAGCAACACGGGCAAGATCAGCGGCAGACCCAAAAGGCGGGCGTACCAAGGCCAGCGGACCACCAGCACCAAGGCGCCCAGCACCCCGGCCACGCCACACCAAAGTGGTGCAGCAGCCCGGCTCCACACCGCCCAGGGCCAGTCGGCCAAGACAAGCAGCACCGCCATCAGGGCCTCCATCAACACCGCAGCGAGCGACCACAAAGGCGCCCACAGCCCACCCAGCAACGCCAGCGGCGTCACCACCCAAGTGACCCAGGGAATGGCAAAGGCATTGGCCAAAAGCCCCACCACAGAGACCTGATGAAACAGCAGCAAACTCAGGGGTGACAGCGCCAGCATGATGCGCATTTGCTCACGCATCAGGCCTGCAGCACCTTGCCACAAGCGCAGCCACACTGGGCGGTCAAGCGCAGTCTGCGGTGCATCACGCCTTTGCTGGTCGGTGGCCAGCAGCACACCAACTGCCACAAACGACAGCCAAAAACCCGCTTGCATCAGGGCCCAAGGGTCCACAGCCACCACCACCGCCATGGCCAGCAGCCACACCTGCTGCCATGGCCAGCGCCAATTGCCGTGTTGCAGCAAGACCCCCACGGCCAGCATCCAAATGGTGCGTTGCGCGGGCAAGCCCCAACCAGAGAACAAGGCATACAGCGTGGCCAGCAGCAAGCCGCCCCAAGCCCCGGCGCGGTGCGCAGGCAGCCACAAGCACCACGCGGGTGTCCAGCGCACCGAGCCGCGCCACAGGCCGCGCAGCAAGGCCGCAGCCAACCAGGCAAACAAGGTGATGTGCAAACCCGAAATGCTCATGAGGTGGGCCACGCCGGTGGCGCGGAACACGTCCCAGTCTTGGCGTTCAATGGCGGCTTGGTCGCCCATCACCAGGGCCACCACCACGCCCGCCATGGGGCCTTGCACCTGGGCATAAATGGCCGTGCGCACGGCCTGGCGCAGACGGTCCACAGACCAGCCGCCTTCGGCAAGCCGCTCAGGGAGCGCGTCGCGCAAGCCATTGCGCACATAGCCCACGGCCTGCAGGCCGTGTTCCCACAGCCAGAGCTCTTGGTCAAAGCCATGCGGGTTGTGCGCGCCATGAGGCGCCTTCAGCCGTACCGTCATGCGCCAGCGCTCGCCAGGCGCGAGCGCAGCCGGTGAGCGGGCAGATTCTGTGCTGTCCCCGGCTTGCATGGCGCTGCCCTGGCGCGGCGCGTACCAGCCCAGTTGAATGTGGCGCGGCAGCTTAACGGCCTCACCGTTCAAGTGAGCGCTCTCCACCTCCAAGCGAAAACGCACCATCTCGGGGCCAGGCTGCGGCAGGCCGCGCACCCGGCCGGTCAGCACCAGGTCACGGCCCTCCAAGCTGGGCGCCAAGGCCTGGGCCGCAAACACACTGGCCCGCCAGCCGGTGCTGCCCCAGCCCCAAAGAAGACTGAGCAGCAAGGCCAGCATGGCCGCCACGCCCGCTGGCCTGCCGCGGGCAAAAGGGGCGCGGCGCTGGCGCCACAGCAATGCAAGCATGCCCAACCCAGCCGCCACACACACCAGCACGTAAACCGGCCACACCGCCAGTTCAGCCTGCTGCAATTGAAAGGCCACGCCCAACAAGCCGCCCAGCAACCAAGGCGTGGGCGAGTGGGGTGAGCAAGCCGCAAAAAGCACGGTGGGCAGGTCCTTGGCAAGCGGTGGGGTGCACCATGGGTCAAACGGTGGCGCGGCTTTTGCGTGGGGGATCTACCATAGGTGGGTGGCATCCATGCATGAGCCAAGGCTCAGTATGGCGCCACCAAGCCGCAAGTGGCCGCCGTCTTTACACCTTGAATGAAATGAGTCCCTGTGTCCATTCACCTTGCGCTCAGGCATACCACCTCCTACGCCTACGACCGCCAAGTGAGCCTGGGCCCGCAGGTGGTGCGCCTGCGCCCTGCCCCGCACAGCCGCGCGCGGGTGCTGTCGTATTCGCTCAAGGTCGAGCCTGAGGACCACTTCATTCACTGGCAGCAAGACCCCTTTGCCAATTACCAATCCCGGGTTGTCATCACCAAGCCCACACGGGCGTTCAAGGTCACGGTGGACCTGGTCGCCGAAATAGCGGTCTACAACCCCTTTGACTTTTTCTTGGAGCCCCAAGCCGAGCAATTTCCCTTTGCCTACGCGCCTGCCCTGGCCCACGACTTGGCGCCTTACCTGTCCACCGAGCCACTGACCCCACAAACCCAGCTTACCCCGCTGCTGCGCGCCTACTTAGACGGCCTGGACCGCAGCCCGCGCCCCACGGTGGACGCGCTGGTGGCCCTCAACCAACAGCTGCAGTCCGACATCAGCTACCTCAGGCGCATGGAGCACGGCGTGCAGACCCCGGAGCAAACGCTGCAGCTGCGCTCGGGCTCCTGCCGCGACAGCGCCTGGCTGATGGTGCAACTGCTGCGCCACCTGGGCCTGGCGGCGCGCTTTGTCTCGGGCTACCTGATTGAGCTCAAGGCTGACGTGCAAGCCCCTGACAGCCACAGTTCCCCAGGCGACAGCGCCGACCTGCACGCCTGGTGCGAGGTGTTTTTACCGGGCGCCGGCTGGGTGGGGCTGGACCCCACCTCCGGCCTCTTGGCGGGCGAAGGCCACATCCCGCTGGCCTGCACGCCCTCCCCCGCCAGCGCCGCGCCCGTGGAAGGCGGGGTGAACGCATGCGAGGTGACTTTTTCGCACCACATGACGATGCAGCGCATCCCAGAATCGCCCCGCGTGGACCAGCCAGACACCGAGCCGCAAAGGGCCCAGAGCTGGCCCTGGCCCACTCGTTAGAACCAGACCTGCTGGCCCCGACGTGCGCCTGACCATGGCTGGCGAGCACAGTTTTTGCGCCATTCAAGGCAGGAAAGCGCCTAAAGTGACACCCAAGCAGTCACACAAAGGACAAAGATGAAAACGGTCCAAATACAGCAAGCCCAAGCCAGCTTTTCAGCACTGGTGACCGCCGCTGAAAGAGGGCAGCCCACCTTGATCAGCCGCCAGGGCAAGCCCTGCGCCATGATCGTGCCCGTCTCCGAAGGGGCGCGACTTTATCCTCTGGACATGCTCAACCTGGCCAGCCGCTTGCTGGCCCTGCCAGAGCCTTTGGAGACAGGCAGGGACAAGCGGCCACTGCGGGGCATTGATTTTGAATAAGGGCTGCTTGCTCAACACCAGCTTGGTGCCGTTGCTGGCGCCCGGTCGCGCCAGCAGCGTGGACGTCCGCTTTTGCGAATGCTTGCCTGCCCACTTGAGGCACAGACACCCTGTAAGTGGCAAGCCCTACAAAAGCAAGCCCACTCAGGGATGACTCCAGGGGGCAGCAGTTGCAGCTTCAGTCACAATTCTGGTCCCGTAGACCCGTCCGCGGCGCCCCCTTAGGCGCCCGGTCTGGTTTAACCCGTGACAAGAACTTAAAGGAGATCTCCATGAGTCGTCGTGAATTCCTCACCAAGGGTGGCGCAGCCGCCGTGGCCGCAGGCGCTGCCGCCCTGTCGCAACCGGCAGTGGCCCAAACTGCCTCAGACACCATTCGTTGGCGCATGGCGTCTAGCTTTCCCAAGAGCGTGGACACGCTCTTTGGTACGGCCGAGTTCATTGCCCGCCGCGTTGGCCAAATCACCGGTGGCAAGTTCCAGATCAGCACGCACGCCGCCGGCGAGATCGTGCCTCCCCTGCAGGTGCTGGACGCCGTGGAAAAAGGCACCATCGAGTGCGGCCACACCGCGCCGTACTACTTCATTGGCAAGGACCCAGCCTGGGCCATGGGCACCTGCGTGCCCTTTGGCCTGAACAGCCGCCAGTACAACGCCTGGTGGGTGCACGGCGGCGGTGAAAAGCTGTTCAACGACTTCACGCGCGAGTCGGGCGTGGTCAGCTTTTTGGCCGGCAACACCGGCTCGCAAATGGGCGGCTGGTTCAAAAAAGAAATCAAGGGCGTGGCCGACCTCAAGGGCCTGAAGTTCCGCACCGGCGGCATGGGCGGCCAGGTGCTGACCAAGCTGGGCGTGGTGGCCCAACAGCTGCCAGCCGGCGAGATTTACTCGGCCCTGGAAAAAGGCACCATTGACGCGGCCGAATTCACCGTGCCCGCCGACGACGAAAAGCTGGGCCTGAACAAAATCGCCAAGTTCTACTACTACCCCGGCTGGAACGAGGGCGGCGCCGCGCTCAGCCTGCAGGTCAACGCCAAGGCCTACGAGGCCCTGCCCGAGCCCTTCCGCTTTGCCCTACAAGCGGCCTCGGCCGAAGCCAACACCTGGATGCAGTCGCGCTACGACGCCACCAACCCAGCCGCCCTCAAGCGCCTGATTCAAGGCGGCGCCGTGCTCAAGGCCTACCCCCAGGCCGTGATGGACGCTTGCTACAAGGCCAACACCGAACTCATGGCCGAGGCCTCGGCCAAAAGCCCAGCGTTCAAGAAAATGTACGAGAACATGCAAGCTTTCCAGCGCGACCAAGTGGCTTGGTTCCGCGTGGCTGAAGGCCAGTTCGACAGCTTCATGAGCCGCCAAAAGCTGTAAACCGCCGAGCAGCGGGAAAAGCCAAGGCCTCCTGCGGGAGGCCTTTTTTGTGGGCGATTGAAACGGCCTGGATCTTGTAGAAGCCTGACTGCCTGGGGGTTTTGCAAGCCCAGCCAGCCTGGTTTTATGGAGCCGGTCTTCTTGGTTTTTGTGGAAGCCTGCCGGCGAATGTTCGTCTGAGGTGATGACCGTTTTTAGGCAAGCATCGCCAGCAGGCTGGCTCCTACAAAGGCAAGACTGCGCTCCTTGAGTCCTTACTTTTTATTAAAGTAATCCGCCGGATCAGGTGCTGCAGCAGGGGGGTGCATCTGTGCCCGCTGAAGTGACCTCGCCAGCCTTGGGTATGTGGCTATCTTGAGCGAGGGGTTTGAAACAAAGCCAAAGCCTGTGCGTTGTGAACATGGGCATCGTCGAGCAAGGCAATCCAGACATTGACGTCCAAAAGCAAACGGGCTAGCGACGGCGCGCCTGTCAAATGCCCGGCTGATCCATCAGGCGGCGCACGTGCTCGGTGGTGATGATTTCATCGCGCGCAGGCAAGACGGAATACTTGCTTCGCAGAGCGGCAGGAGCGGCAGGCACCTGGGCACCAGCGCGAAGGGCGTCACGCACATAACGCGAGGTGGCCTCGCCCAAGGAAATTCGTTCGCGCCGGGAGCGCTGGCGAACCTCGGCAAACACATCGTCGTCCAAATTCAGGGTGGTGCGCATCACAGCCTCGCATATGACATCAATGCATCACTTTAGCGTCATGTATCAAATGCTCAACCCTGGGCAAAACAGCCTGTCAAAACAGCCTTGCGCCCAACTCAAAAAAATCAAACCCGGCTGATCGGCCACCCAGGCAGCGAGCCAGAAAGTCCTCGGTCTTGCGAAACTCAAGCAAGCGGTCTTGCCAGCGTTGCAGGCTGTGCCCGGCCTTGTCAAAGAGCACCAGTTCCACGGGCTTGCCGTGTAGTCGCAAGGCCTCAGCCATGCGCACGGCTTGGCTGACAGACACTCTTGGATCGTGTACGCCGTGCATGAGCAAAACCGGGCCTTGCACCTGGTGGGCCAGCGGCAGCGGTGAGCGGCGCTGCATGTCGGCCCGCTGCGCCGGGTCGGACGGGTTGCCGAGCAGGTCAAACCAGCGGTGCTTCTCAAACTCCCAGTAAGCGGGCATTCGCTCCAGCAAATCAGGCAGGTCTGTGGGCCCCACTGTGCTGATGGCGCACTGGTAGCGTCCGGGGGTGTGCGTCATGCCCACCAGGCTGGCGTATCCCCCATAACTGCCGCCTGCAATGGCCACCCTTTTGGGATCAATCAGGCCTTGGGCCACCAAGGCATCGAGCGCATCGCTCAGGTCTGAATTCATCTTGCCGGCAAATTCGCCGCGTGCCGCTTCCATGAAGGCTTTGCCGTAGCCTGAAGAGCCGCGGTTATTGACTTGCAGCACGGCGTAACCCCGATTAGCCAGAAAGATCGGCATGGCATCACCGTCCAGGTGATGGTCACGCGCCCAGGGTCCGCCATGCACATAGACCACGGCGGGATGGGGGTGGGCCTGACCCACGGGCAGGCTCAGGTAGCCATGCAGGTCCAGCCCATCGCGGCTTTGGAACACCCTGGGCTGCGGCGCCGCCAAAGGACTTTTCGTCTGCCAGCGGCTGCGAGCGAGCTGGGCCAGCGTCACCCAAGTGTGCTTTTGCATGTCGTAAAGCACATGCTCACCCGAGTCTTGACGAAGCACCGAAGCCACCATCCAGCGTTCGTCGTCAGAAATGCTGAGAATACTCACCCGCGCAGGGCTGACGCCGCGCAGTTGGTCCAAAGCCTGCTGCCAGGCCGGGTCCCAAGCCTGCCATCGCTGCACATCGGGCTCCACCCGCACTGCCAGAGGAAGGCGGCTGCGTGGGCTCCAGAGCACCTGCGAGATGTCCACCCGTGCATCGGCATGCACGACGCGCTCGGCGCCATCGCGCATGTTCAACTCCACCAAGGCCAGTTTGTCACGCTCCCGGTTGGACAGGGCCCACCAGTGACCGGGCTTGTCGCTGGAGCGTTGGAAATGCAGCGTGTCCTGCAAGCTGATGCGAAAGGCGGACTGCCATTGGCCGGTGGCGTCACGCGTGTGGACTTGCGAGGCCTGACCGTCGCGCCGCACACGAGCCACCAGGTCACCCGCATCATCGACCAGCCACCCTGCCACGTCTGCGGGGTTGGTGGCGAGCAGCCGGAGATCGCCGGTGGCAAAGTCAAAGCGGTACAGGTCAAACACCTTGCGGTCGCGCCGGTTGCTTTGGATGATCAGGTCATCGCTGCGGGGCAATGTGCGCAGCAGAAAGGAGCGAGCACCAGGAAAGGGGGTGAGGTTTCGGGCAGGCAGGTCGGGCTTGAGAACGTCCAGCGCCCAGAGTTGGGCGTTTTCGTCTCCGTTGCGCTGCAGATGCAGCAAGATGTGCCGGCTGTCGCGCGCCCATTGACCCACAGCCGCAATCTTGTGTTCCTGAACCTGCCCAGTCTGGAGGTTTTTGACGAACAAGCCCTGTCCAAGGCCGAGCCTGGCGGCCCACATCAGCCACTGGCCATCTGGCGAGAGCTGGTAGGCCCCTGATGCGTTCCAATCCGCGACGAAATGGCGGGTGGGAATCAATTCAGGAGGATCTGAGCCCTGCGTCAAGGGTAGGCTGCCGCAGGCCGTTAGTCCCCCACACAAAAGTATCCACAGGCAACGCACAGCAAGACTGCGACTCATCAGCATCATGTCTGAAAGAGGTGCGGCTTTCCTGGTTCACACCTTGGAAAGCCAATGAGGACGCGCCACTCAACACCAAAAAGCAAATGCACCTAGGCGTGCGGCGGAGTCAGCATGCCAGATTCGTTACGGGTGACCGAGCCATCCGGCCGGAACAGCCCCTGTTTTTTGTTACTTCTTATTAAAGTAATCGGCAGGATCAGGTGCGGCGGCGGGGGGTGCTTCGCTGCCGGCAGGCTTTTCCTCCCCGCCAGAAGGCATGTCGGCGCTAAGCGCCGGCGGCGGCTCTTCGATTTGAATCTGAATTTGGCTGGCGTCGCCCGCCACGGATTTGTCGAGCATGCCCGTGACGATTTCGGGGAAGAAGATCAGCACGCCCACCAGCAGCATTTGCAGCCCCACCCAGGGGATGGCGCCCAGGTAAATGTCTGAGCTTTTGATGGACTTGGGCGCAATGCCGCGCAGGTAAAACAGCGCAAAGCCAAAGGGCGGGTGCATAAAGGAAGTCTGCATGTTCACGCACAGGAGCACGCCAAACCAAATCAAATCTATGCCCAGCTTTTGCGCCATGGGTGCCAACAGCGGCACGACGATGAAGGCGATCTCAAAAAAGTCCAGGAAAAAAGCCAAGAAGAAGATCATGATGTTGACCACGATCAAAAAGGTCACCGCATCGTCAGCGCCCACCGCAATGAACAGGTGCTCCACCCAGAGCGAGCCGTCTACGCCCTGGAACACCAGGGTGAACACCGTCGCGCCAATCAAGATGAAGATCACCATGACGGTGATGTTCATGGTCGACTCCATGCCGCTGCGCACCATGGCCCAGTTCAGGCGGCGGTGCACAGCCGCCAGCGCAATGGCGCCCACCACGCCCATGGCGCCGGCCTCGGTGGGGGTGGCCAGGCCCATGAAGATGGTGCCCAGCACCACGAAGATTAAAAAGGTGGAAGGCAGCACACCCATGGCGACTTTTTGGGCCAGCTTCCAGCCGCGCAGGGTGCGGGCTTCGGGCGGCAGTGGCGGCATGGACTGTGGCCTTAAAAGCGACATCACAAAGATGAAGGCCACAAAAATAAGGATTTGAGCAATCGACGGGCCCACCGCGCCCAGGTACATCTCGCCCACCGACTTGCCCAGTTGGTCGGCCAGCACAATGAGCACCAGTGAGGGTGGAATCACCTGCGTGATGGTGCCCGAGGCCGCAATCACGCCGGTGGCCAGGCGCGGGCTGTAGCCATAGCGCGTCATGATGGGCAGGGCAATCACGCCCATGGCAATCACGGAGGCAGCCACCGTGCCGGTGATGGCGCCCAAGATGGCGCCCACCATGATCACGGCATAAGCCAGGCCGCCGGGCAAGCCGCCAAAGAGCTGGGCAAAGCCTTCCAGCAGGTCTTCGGCCAGGCCGCTTTTTTCCAAAATCGCCCCCATGAGGGTGAAAAAGGGAATGGACAGCAGCAGCTCGTTGGAGAGGATGCCAAACACGCGGTAAGGCAAATTGGCCATGAACTGCACCGGGAACAGCCCAGCCTCGATGGCGATCAAGCCCGAGCCCAGGCCCAGCGCGGCCAGGGAAAAGGCCACCGGCAGGCCCAGCAGCAAAAACACAATGAGGGCGATGAACATCGCCGGGGCCATGAGGTCAAACAAATTCATGGCTTTACTGGAGCGGGCGCTCGTAATGGGTGTCCAGGGCGATGTCTCCGCGCAAGGCGGCCACGCGCTTGATGACTTCTGACAAGCCCTGCAGCATCAGCAGGCCAAAGCCCAAGGGCAGCAAAGCCTTGACAGGCCAGCGCAACAGCCCGCCCGCATTGGCCGAGGTTTCCTGAATGAGCCAGGACTCCACAAACCAGGGCCAGGAATACAGCACCATGAAGAAGCAAAACGGCCAAAGGAACACCACCAGGCCAAACAAGTCCAGCCAGGCGCGTTGCCGGTCGCTGAGCTTGGTGTAAAACAAGTCCACACGGATGTGCCCATTGGTGTTGAGCAGATGCGCCGCGCCCAGCAGCACCGTGCCGCCAAACATGTACCACTGCAGTTCCAGCCAAGCGTTGGAGCTCACATCAAAGGCATACCGGGACAAGGCGTTGGCCGCCGAGACCAGCGCGCAAATGAGCACCAGCCACAAGGCCACGACCGAGGCGCTGCGGCTGATCGCATCAATGCGGCGGGCCAGTGAGAGAAGGAGGTTCAAAGGAGTAGCAAGGCTGAGCCCGCAAAAAATGGCTTGAGCGAGGCGCGTCAAGGCCGGGGGGATTTGCGGGGATTTTAGCGCCGGGGTTGGCGCTGAAAGCCTTGGTGCAAGGCTGCCTGGTGCCGCCCCAAGCGCCAGGAAGCCTAAAATAGATTCGCCCTTTAGTTTTATTTTTTACTGAGTTACCCCTCATGCACCCCATCTATGACAAGCTCCAATCCTTGCGCATTGAACTGCCACCACTGTCCATCCCGGCCGCCGCCTACCTGCCTTATGTGCAGACCGGCCAACTGCTGTTTCTGAGCGGTCACATAGCCAAGAAAGACGGCAAAGCCTGGGTCGGGCAACTGGGCAAGACCATGGACACGGCCGAGGGCAAGTTGGCCGCCCGCGCCATTGCCGTGGACCTCATGGGCACCTTGCACGCGGCTTTGACAGCCCTGGGCAAGGACTTGGGCGCTGTCAAGCGCATCGTTAAGGTGATGAGCTTGGTCAATTCCACAGCGGACTTCACCGAGCAGCACCTGGTCACCAACGGCTGCAGCGAACTGCTGGGCGAGGTCTTTGGCGCGGCCGGCCTGCACGCCCGCAGCGCTTTTGGCGTGGCGCAAATTCCCATGGGCGCCTGCGTTGAAATTGAGCTGATCGCCGAGATCGACTGAACAAACAGGGGGCGCAAGCGCCTCAGTCCAGGCTGATGCGCTTGAGCGGACGCGGAAATTCGCGGCTGGAATCCATGCAGCCGCCCTCTTGGTAAACGCCTGCGGGGTCTCGGTAGCGGCTCATGCGCGCCAGCACCTGCTGGTGCTGCGCGGGATCGGCCTGGGTGGCCGCTACCTGAGCTTCGACGATGTGTTCGTTGATTTGCGGCTCGGCCGCCTCGTCTAAGTACAAGCCATCGCGCCAATGAAAAATCTCTAGGGCCTTGTCGTTCAAGGTGAAGGGGCGGTCGCGCTTCCAGAAATTGCTGAACAAGCCCCCGCCCATGTAAATCACCCAGGAGCCTTCGTATCCCTCGGCGTTGGAGGAGGCTTCGTCTGGATTTTTGAACCACACGCGGTCGCCAGGCACGTAATACCGGGCTGGAATGGGCGAGTCAGTGCTGCCGTACTCGATGAGAAAAACCTCATGAAACAAGCCCGATTTGATGCAGCGCTGCCTGGCGGTGGCTTGCAAACGCTGGTACATCTCGATCGACGAGGTGCGAGCCTCCTGGGCCAGGCCCAGCAAAATCACATACTCTGAGGCGCGGTAACACGAAAAGTCATACAACCTGCCCGTGTGCTCGGGCTGGGTGGCAGCGGTCAGCGCGTCAACCAGGTCGGCCTCGGGTTGAAGCAAAAAGCCCACCTCGTCTTGGTGGTGCCAAAAGGCTTCGGGTCGTTCGGCAGCAGCTGTGGTTTTGAAGGCCAGCGCTGTTTTTTCCGCCGCCCGGGCAATGTGGCACCTGACCCGCAGGTGGGACTCCAAGTCTTCGATGCTGTCAAAGTCGATGCGCTGCGGGGCACACAGCAGGGCCAGCCAGACCTCGCGCAGGAGTTCGTCTCCCGGCTTTATGTCTGGCCAGTGGGTCAAGTGCTGGGCCAGACTCAGGGTGTCAAAACCCGGGCACAGGCGAGCAAAGGCCTCTGGCTGAAGGCGAGCTGTCCAAACACGCCCGCCTTGGTCTGGCGCCCAAAGTGCAGGGTCAGGGCCAGGAAACCCGAAGCTGGCCAGAAAATGGGCCCACTGGCGCTCAAACTCGTCAGCACCCATGTTGGGGGGTATTCGGATGCCCACGCCCAGTGGCTCTGGTGGTACGGCCAAGCTCATTTCAAGACTCCATAAGGCCATCAATGGGCCTTCTCAATTTATTAGGACGGTCATTATTTTGTAACAGAGCCCAGCAAATAATTTCGTAAATTTGTCTAAGAATACGACGAAAACATTTCTCATGAAAAAAAACACCCTTGTATTTCTCAGTGCCTGTGCCTTGCTCTTGACCGCTTGTGGTGGCGGTGAAAGCAATCAAGCTGTTTCTGACAATCCAATCACAGCTGCTGCGGTGCTGCAAGCTCAAACCCTTGCCACCACGACCACTGCCACGGCCTCGACCACGTCTGAGACGTCGACCACCCCTTCTGCCGTGGCCGCCGCAGCGGTGGACCTGACCGACGCGATTTCTATCCTCAAAATGATTG
>CAMCUN010000040.1 GCA_945878995.1 Polaromonas sp. YR568
CACCGATCACCCTCGCACCTTTTGCGAGCTTGCAGCGGATCTTGGCTATCCGTCCCGTGGATACCAAGACCATACCGGTGTATGCGGAAGCAAAATGACTGACGTGACCCCAACTCCCGGCCGAAACGGGTTGACCAATAACCTAGCCTTCTATTCAATGGCGAAGTTAAGTACTCCTGGCAAGCTGCAAAGGGTATCGCTGATACTCAACGTGAACAACACGCGAGAGAAGACCAGGGCTCAGGAAGAGCTTGCTCGAGTTGCAGACGGCGTAGCTACGAAACTTCTCGGCAAGACGCCTGCAGAACTATCAACTGTCATTAAGCAGGCAGGCTCCAAGGGGTGGACTTTGGGCGTTTGGACAGTTGAAGTCAAGTCTGAAGTCTGGCCTACGGGACTTGGACAAGATACTACGGTTTACTTCCGTCCAAAGTCGTAGCTCGCACAGTTGGCCATCAGCCAAGTCTGGAGGTAAGAGGTACAGTTTTATCACCTCGGGCCAAGCCGGGAAATCTAACTTCTGAGCGGTACTGATTCGGGGTTAGGGTCATAGATAAATTAGGGTCAAATAATAATTAATCTTGCGGACATGCTTGCCGCGCCCAGATCTGCCCAAAGAATCCCTTATCCGGACCCGTTTCGGTATGTGACTCAAGGCACAGCATCAAATGGCTGGCCTTTTAGCCCACATACCTTAATGATCCGGTTTGCTTAAAAATTTTGCCGAACCAGAATAGCTTTCGCCTTATTGGAGAAATCAATGCCAAGTGTCCTGATTGAAGTTCGTCAGAAATACTCTCATCAGCTGGAAGTTAAGATCATTGATGCCGTTCACGCCGCACTCCAGTCGGCTTTCCTGATTCCTGCCGTAGATAAGAATGTCAGGCTCGTCGTTCACGAGCCGCATCGGTTTGCCTGTCCTCCCGATAGATCACATCCCGAGCTCTATACGCATGTGAGTATCGATGCGTTCGCAGGCCGCTCTCTCAAGGCAAAACGCACTCTGTACTCACAGCTTGTGGAGAATCTCGAGGAGCTCGGCATTCCAAGAGATCATGTAAAGATTCTCTTGCGTGAAATTCCATTAGAGAATTGGGGACTTGCTGGTGGTAAGTTAGGCTCTGAAATAGATCTTGGCTTTAAGGTCGAGGTGTAGTCAATGCGACAGCCGTTCACTCGAGTCCACCTACTGCGGCAGGCGCTTCTAGCCCGGCATGCGGCCCTACCTACCGCAATCACGGGCTTGACTTCGTTGGATGCGGTGCAATCTGGGACCACATCACCGTGACCCGCGAAGACAAAAGGCAAGACAACGGCGAAGAGCGCTTGGTCTGTTTCGGTCTTCTGTAGTCAGTTGTGGTTGTGATGGTTTACACCTAGCGTTCGCAGGGGCCTCACGTGATGTCGCTGCGAAAGTCATTGATGCGGACAATCCAGCATGGTCTGAAGGCATGCTGGCTGCGCCAGTTCTAAAACGGGGCCGCGGGCCGCAAACTACTCCAAAAAAGTTCTTACCTCTGTCCGTTTGGATGCGGACATTTTGGAGTTGTTCAAGTCGAAAGGGGCTGGTGACCAGTCGCGGATCAATGCAGCGCTTCGCATGGAAGTAGAGCGAAATTTAACGGGTCGTCCAAGAACGACGACGCGCAAGCGCGTCGCGGTTTGACTTTGACCTTAGACCGCACAGACCACAGTCGTGACGGCCCAGCGGCTTGACGCTATGCACGCAGCGCGTTAATATCGCCGCCCGTGCCTATCAAGAACTTCAAGTGCAAAGACACTCAAGCTCTCTTTGAGGGCAAGCGCGTGAAGCGCTGGGTGAACATTGAACGACCTGCGCTCCGCAAGCTTGCACAGTTGGACTGGTCGGCAGTTCTTGACGATCTGAAGGTGCCGCCGGGCAATGGACTCGAAGCGCTGAAAGATGATCGGAAGGGGCAGCACAGCATCCGCATCAACCAGCAGTGGCGCGTCTGTTTCATCTGGACACCACGAGGTGCTGAGAACGTAGAGATCGTCGACTATCACTGAAGGAAGAAGCTATGCGCACCGTTCTACCTGTCTCTCCCGGCGAGATGCTTGAAGAAGAGTTTCTCAAGCCACTTGGCCTGACGAAGTACCGCCTAGCAAAAGACATCGGCGTACCACCACAGCGAATCGGCGAGATCGTTTCTGGCAAGAGAGCAGTCACCGCCGACACGGACCTTCGGCTTTGCCGTTACTTCGGTCTGAGCGACGGTTGGTGGTTGCGCGGACAGGCCGCCTATGACACGGCCATTGCCAAGGATGCACTCCACAAGGAACTGGCCACCATCCAAAGGTGTTCACTCTTGGCTGCGTAGCGAGTGCGGTCTAAAGAGTAAGGATAGGTCGCGCGAAGCCGCTTTTCTGTTCGTTTGTTGGCGTGCTCCCGGCATGGGCGCACGCCTGTGGGTGCAAGTCTCGCCGCGAGCTGTTCACAGCGAGCGAAGTGAAGCGCAACTGCATTAGGCCGACCCAGTGTGGGAAGCAAGTGTGAAGCGTTTTGAAACTCCGCGTTGGGTTTCGTCCAACCCGCGCTCAACCGGACCCGCAACGGCATGCCGCCTTAGGACCTAATTTCATTCTGGCCCTGCGGCGTCCTGCCTTAACGGCCAGCTCAGCTCAACCCTTAGATCGAATAAACACCCTTACGCGCAAGTATTGCAGTGTATGTACAGAGTGCGTACACTCACCAAATGCTCAAATTCGAGTGGGATCCCAAGAAGGCAGCAGCCAACTTGCGCAGGCACGGTGTGAGCTTTGAGGATGCGCAGACGGTCTTCGCCGATGAGAACGCCAAGCTCATCGACGACCCGGACCACACCGAAGAAGAGGACCGATTTGTCCTGCTTGGCTTGAGCAGCAGCCTGAGACTGCTGGTCGTTTGCCACTGCTACCGATCGCAAGGCAATGTCATCCGCATCATCTCAGCCCGCAAAGCGCAAGGCCACGAGCGCAACTCTTACCCATGAAGGCGATCTATGCGCAAGGAATATGACTTCACCGCAGCACGTAAGAATCCATATGCCGCGCAGCTGAAGAAGCCCGTGACCATCCGCCTGGATCAAGACGCGGTGACTTACTTCAAGTCGCTTGCAGATGAGACGGGCATTCCCTACCAAAGCCTGATCAACCTCTACCTTCGCGATTGCGCAGCCTCAAAGAAGAAGATCAATCTCGCCTGGGCATAGGGAGTCGGGCAATCTCCCAGTGCGGTCCAACCCCTCGCTCAAGCTGAGCTTCGACGGCATATCACGCTGGCCATCAAGCTCTGGGTCTGTGGTCCATTCTGCGCATGTTGTCTAGCAAGCCATGCCGCCGTCGCCCGCACAGCTCGAACCTTAGGCCGCAGAGGCAAAGTATGGGGTGCGCGCAGCCCTAGAATCCTTCATCACACCCAGGAGCGCAGCATGAAGTCAACGCGCGTCATCTCCGACCCCGAGATCCTCGGCGGCACACCCGTCTTTGCTGGAACCCGGGTTCCGGTACGCATTCTGTTCGAGCACCTGGAGGCGGGAGACCCGCTTGAAGTCTTCCTTGTTGACTTTCCCTCCGTGAGCCGCGAACTGGCGGTTCAAGTCCTTGAAGACGCAAAGTCCCACTTGGAAGACGATGCGCATACTGCTTGATGAGTCGGTCCCATGGCGCCTGGGTCTTCACTTGACGGGACACAGCTTCACCTCGGTACACCTCGGTACAAAAGCATTGCTGGGCGAGCATCAAGAACGGAAAGTTGCTGGCACTGGCAGCTGGTGAATTTGACGTTCTGCTCATCGCCGACAAAGGGATGAAATTCCAGCAGAACCCAGAAACCCTCCCAGTTGCTATTTTGGTTGTACGCGCAAAGACCAATCGAATGGATGATCTGCTGCTTGCCGTTCCGGCCATCCTGAAGGCGCTGGAGGTTTTGGAGCCACGCACGCTCACCCGCGTCGCGGCCTAACCCGCACGGAACGTCCGCTGAATTTTTGCCTTAGTGAGTCCCTCACACCGCCCCATGCACATCGTAGTCGACGACCTGTCCCGCCCCCAGGTTCATGCCCTGCTTGAAGAGCACCTGGCGAACATGTACGAGCTCTCGCCCCCTGAGCAGGTGTTCGCACTGGATTTGAACAAGCTCAGAGCGGATGACATCACCTTTTGGACTGTTTGGGAGCAAGGGCTGCTTCTTGGCTGTGGCGCGCTAAAGGAGCTCACGCCCAACCATGGCGAGATCAAGTCCATGCGCACACCTGCGGCTGCCCGCGGTCGGGGTGCCGGTCTGGCCGTGCTCGCGCACATCATCTCGGTGGCGCAGCAGCGTGGTTACACCAAACTCAGCCTTGAGACCGGGACTCACCCTGCCTTTAAGCCGGCTCACAAGCTCTACCTCAGTCAAGGTTTCGTCATGTCGGGCCCGTTCGGCGGCTACCTGGCCAACGAGCACAGCGTCTTCATGGAACTGGGTCTCAGCGGCATCGTGGCCAAAGCCCCTGCTCAGGCGTAGCGCCAAGGCCAGGCCCCCAGGCCCAGTCTGGCGGCACCAAAAATATGAGCCATATGCAAACCCAATCAGTCCCTAAAGACGGCATGCATCTGCCGCACTCAGGCCGCAGGCGTTGGACTGCACGCCCCGGGCCTACCGCCCGTTTCCGTTGGCTTTTTCATTAACACTGGTTTTCAGCGCTCAAACCCGATCTCTTTTTCAAAAAAGGGAAAACTGATTTCCGCTGGCTTTCTTGTCGGGCCACAGGTGCTGCGACACACTAGCATTCGTCAAAAATTCCAAGGGAGTCAGGCATGGGCAAGCGCATTGGGTGGATAGGTTTGGGTCGCATGGGTGAGGCCATGGCCAAGCGTTTGGTCAAGGCTGGGCACGACGTGAGCGTGTGGAACCGCACCGCTTCCAAGGCTGCGCCCCTGGCCGAGGCTGGCGCCACCATCGTGGCGTCCAAGCAAGACCTGGCCAGCTGCGACGCGGTGTTCACCATGGTCTCCACCACAGACGACTTGAAGGAAGTGCTGTTTGCCGAAGGCGGCTTGCTCGCGGGCAGCGTCAAGCCGCGCATCGTGGTCGATTCTTCGTCCATCTCCCAAGAAGGTTCGGCAGAAATCCGCGAGCGCCTGGAAGCCATGGGCGTGGGTTACCTGTGCAGCCCCGTGTCGGGCAATGCCAAGGTGGCCAAGGCCGGCAAGCTGCTGCAGGTGGCTTCTGGCCCCAAAGCGCTGTATGAAGAGGTCGAGCCCTTTTTGCAGGCCATGGCCCGCCGCGTCATGTGGGTGGGCGAGGGCGAGTTGGCCCGCGTGTGGAAGATTGCGCACAACACCATGTTTGGCGTGATCATTCAAAACCTGTGCGAGATCACGGTGATGGCTGAAAAAGCCGGCATTCCGCGCCACATTTTCTTGGAAAGCATCAACGACTCGGTGCTGGGCTCCATGTACACCAAGTACAAAACGCCCACGCTGACCAACCTCACTTTTGACCAAGTCACCTTCACGCCCAAGCTGCTGCTCAAGGACATGGACCTGGGCCTGAACGCGGCCAAAACCTACGGCGTGCCCATGCCAGCGGCAGCCGCCACGCGCGAATCGATTGCGCGCATGGTGGGCCGGGGTTATGACGACATTGACTTTGCGGTGCTGCTGCAAGAGGTGGCCGCCGACTCTGGCCTCACCCTCAAGTCAGAGAACATGAAGATGAGCGACGGCCTGGAGACCTGAAACCATGGCCACCACGCGTTCCCTGCTGATCCGCGGCGCCACCGTCATCACCATGGACAGGCAGGGCGAACTGCCGTGCGGCGATATTTTGGTCAAGGACGACAAACTCGCCGAGATCGCGCCCACCATCCAGGCGGGCGACGCCGAGGTGGTGGACGGCACGGGTTTTATTGTCATTCCCGGCCTCATCAACGCCCACATGCACACCTGGCAAACGGCGCTGCGGGGACTGGCTGCCAATTGGACGCTGCTGGAGTATTTCTCCAAAATGCACGCTGGCCTGGCCACGGTGTTCAAGCCCGAAGACCTGCACATTGCCACCTTGGTGGGCGCGCTCAACCAGCTCAACTGCGGCACGACCACGCTGGCCGACTGGTGCCACAACAACCCGACGCCGGCGCACAACGACGCGGCCGTCGACGGCTTGCTGCAGTCTGGCATTCGGGCGGCTTATTTCCACGGCACGCCCAAGCCCGACCCCAAGCCTGGCGAGCGGCCTTTTTGGGAGGTGCCGCACCCCCGCGCAGAAATTGAGCGCCTGCTCAAAGCGCACCAGGGCCAGTCGCTGCTGTCTATTCACGCCGCTGTGCTGGGGCCGCACTACTCCACCATGGACGTGGCGCTGCACGACTTTGCCATGGCCCGAGATCTGGGCATCATTGCGTCACTGCACCAGGGTGGCGGTCCCGCCCGCACGCCTGAAGGCTGGAAGCGCTTGGAGCTGGAGCGCCTGTTGGGGCCGCACATCAACATCGTGCACGGCCATGCGCTGGATGACGCGCAGCTCAAGCGGTTTTGCGAGCTGGGCCTGAGCTTTTCCGCCGCTGCTGAAAACGAAATGAGCCAGGGTCATGGCCACCCGCTGACCGGCAGGCTGCGCCAGTTTGGCCGCGCGCCCTCTTTGGGTGTGGACCTCGAAAGCGTTCTGAGCGGCGACATGATCTCGCAGGCCCGCATTGCGCTGGGCATACAGCGCTCGCTGGACAACGTGGCGCACCGCGCCGAGCACGGCACCATTCCGCCCACCTCCACCTTCACCACGCGCGAGGCGCTGTCTTGGGTCACGGTCGAAGGCGCGCGCATGCTCAACGCACTGGACCGCATAGGCACGCTCGCCCCCGGCAAACAGGCTGACCTGGTGATGATCCGCGCCAGCGACCTGAACATGCAGCCCGTGCACGACCCCATCAGCTCGGTGGTGTTTCAAACGGCGCTCTCCAACATCGACAGCGTGATGGTGGCGGGCCGCTGGAAAAAGCGCCACGGCCAGCTGCTGGGCGTGGACCTGCCGCCACTCATTGCCCAACTGCAGGCCTCTGGCCAAAAAATCACCCGGGCCATGGGCCTGGCCAGCTGACAATCGGCACGCTTATTTGAATTTATGCACGCCAGCTCGACCGGGCACAGACCCAGGCAGCTGTGCCGCCACCAGCCGGTGTCGGCCGCCGCACAGCCTGGTGTGTCAGTGGGTTTTTTTGAACATCAACGGAGACAAACCATGAAACGCCTTTTGATCGCAGCCGCCGCCGTTTTGGTCGCCGCCACCAGCGCCGCCCAAACTTACCCCAGCAAGACCATCAAGATCGTGGTGCCCTTCACGGCGGGCAGTGCCACCGACATCATGGCCCGCGTGGTGGGTGAAAAACTGCAAGCCGCTTGGGGCCAGCCCGTGGTGGTTGAAAACCGCCCTGGCGCGGGCGGCACCCTGGGCGCGACCCAAGTGGCCAAGGGCGAGGCCGATGGCCACACCCTGCTGGTGGTCTCCACCGGCCATGTGGTCAACCCCGTGCTTTACAGCAACTTGCAGTACGACACCCTGGGCGATTTTTCTGGTGTGACCCCCTTGGCCTCGCTGCCCAGCGTGTTGGTGGTGGGTGCGGGCAGCCCCTACAAAACCGTGGCGGAATTGATTGCAGCTGCGCGCGCCAAGCCCGGCGTGCTCAATTACGCCTCGGCCGGCGTGGGCAGCGCCACCCATGTGAACGCTGAAAAATTCCGCGCCAACGCCAACCTGCAGGTCACGCACATTCCCTTCAAGGGCACGCCCGAGACCATTGTGGAGGTGAGCTCAGGCCGCACCGACTTCATGTTCACGCCGGTGCTGGCCTCCATCCCGTCCATCCGCGATAACCGCTTGCGCGCCCTGGCAGTCAGCACCGCCAAGCGCTCTTCGGCCCTGCCCAACGTGCCCACGGTGGCCGAGTCAGGCCTGCCCGGCTTTGCTTTTGATTTCTGGATTGGCATGCTGGCCCCGGCCAAAACCCCCAAGCCGGTGGTCGCCAAAATCAATGCCGAAGTCGCGCGCATCTTGGCCCTGCCCGAGGTCAAAGAGCGCATGGCCACCCTGGGCGCCGAGACCATGCCCATGAGCCCAGAGCAGTTTGACGCCTACATCAAAGACGAGTACACCACCCTGGGCGCGGTCATGCGTTCTGCACCCAAGTAAGTCCTAGCCTTCAGGCCCATCAAGCCTTGATAAGTTCAGTCCAAACACACGCAGGCCACCGCCCGCGTGTGTTTTGTTTTTTGAAAGAAGCCCATGAGCACCGTGCTGCGCGTTAACATTTTCAATACCTCCAGCAACCTGCCCTTGCTCGCGGGCATGGAAGCGGGCTACTTTGCCCAAGAGGGCCTGCACATCGAGGTGCAGGCCACGCCCAATTCCGACGAGCAGCGCGCTGGTTTGGCGGCTGGACGCTTTGAGATTGCGCACGCCGCAGTGGACAACGCCGTGGCCTTGGTCGAGTCGGGTGTGGACGCGGTCATCGTCTGCGGCGGCGATGCGGGGCTCAACGACTTCATTGTTCGGCCCGAGATCACCGGCTTTGCCGACCTGCGGGGCAAATGCCTGGCGGTGGACGCGCCCAACACCGCCTACGCCCTGGCGGCCAAAAAAATCCTCAAAAACCAAGGCCTGCTGGAGGGCCGCGACTACCAGCTCAAGCTCGCTGGCGGCACCGGCCCGCGCGCGGCTGCTTTGGTGGCCGATGCCGAGCTGGCCTGCGGCATGATCAACCCGCCCTTTAACTTCAAGCTCAAGGCGCAAGGCCTCAAAAGCCTGGGCACCCAGTACGAGCTGCTGGGCCCCTATCAGGCCACGGGCGCCTACGTGATGCGCAACTGGGCCAAGGCCCAGCCCGAGTTGCTCACCGCCTACCTGCGCGCCTACATCCGCAGCCAGCGCCATGTGATGGACCGCGCCCACCGCGCTGCCATGTTGGCGCTGCTGACCTCCCGCTTCAAGCTCGAAGGCGAGGCCGCTACCAACACCTGCGAAGCCTTGCTCACGCCCGGCTCTGGCCTGGCCGTGGACGCGGCTTTCAGCCTGGAGGGCTTTGCCCAGGTGCTGTCCATACGCGCCGAGATGGAGGGCATGTGGGGCGGTCAGCCCCCAGCGGCTGATAAATTTTTAAACCTGTCTTTCTACGAGCAGGCCCGCCAAAGTCTTTGAATTCTTTCTTTTGAAGGAGCAGCCCCATGAGCCAGCCCCCCCAGCGCCTGCCCTATGTGGCGGCCGAGGCCATCACCCCCGGACCCATGCGGGCCGAATTCGAGCGCGCTGCGCGCGAGGGCGCGCCCCGGCCTGAAAGCCACGCCATACGCGCCCATGTGCCCGCGGTGTTTTGGTCTTTTGCCAACGCCTGGAACGACACCTTTGTCAACGGCGTGTGCGATCACGCCCTCAAGGAGCTGTGCCGGCTCTACGTGTCGCAGGCCGTCAACTGCAATTACTGCGGCAACCAGCGCTCGCTCAAAGCGCAGGCCCAAGGCTTGGTGGAAGACGATGTGCTGGCGCTCTTGGACTTTGAAAAGTCTGAGCGCTTTGACGCCCGCCAAAAAAGCGCCTTGCGCCTGGCCGAGGCCATGACCTGGGGTCTGGACTCCACCGACACCCTGTGGGAGGGCTTGAAGGCCCACCTGGAGGTGCCGCAAATTGTGGAGCTGGGCTTTTTCATTGGCCTGACCATGGGCCAGCAGCGCTGGAACCGCCTGCTCAACCTGGGCCACGGCAGCTTCATGGGCGGCACCACGGGCGGTTTGTCGCCAACTGAAGCGGCCTCGCAGAAAGCGGCTTGAACATGGCCCAAATTTGCTTTTGGGGTGTGGGCAAAATGGGCCTGCCCATGGCCAGCCACCTCTTGCAGGCCGGCCACGCCGTGGCGGTGAGCGACCCCAGTTCCGAGCGCTTGGCGCTGGCCCAAAACGCCGGGCTGGCCCTGGCCGAGGCGGGTACTTTGGGTCAGGCCGATTTTGTGTTTTCTTCTTTGCCCAACGACGCGGCGCTGCTGGCCGTGGGCGAGCAGGTGGCGCAGGGCGCCCGCCCAGACGCGGTGTACGTGGACACCAGCACCGTGTCGCTGGGCGCCTCGGCGCGGGTGGCCGAGCTGTGCCAAGTGCGCGGCGTGCAGTACCTGCGCACCACGGTGTCGGGCAACAACAAAATGGCCGAGGCCGCGCAACTCACCGTCATGGCGTCTGGCCCGCGCGACGCGTTTGACGCCGCCCAGCCGCTGCTGAGCACCTGGGGCCCCCATCGTTTTTATCTGGGCGATGCCGAGCAAGCCCGGCTGATGAAGCTGGTGGTCAATTTGTTGATTGCGCAAACCAGCGCCATGCTGGCCGAAGGCTTGAGCCTGGGCCGCAAAGGCGGGCTCGATTGGCAAGACATGTGGCAGGTGCTGGGCGCCAGCGCCGTGGGCTCGCCCATTCTCAAGGCCAAGTCTGTGCAGCTGTCGCACCGCGATTTCACGCCTACCTTCACGGTCGAGCAAATGATCAAGGACCTGGACCTGATTTTGGGCGCGGCCGAAGCCGTGCACGCTCCGCTCATGCAAACGGCCATGACGCGCCAGCTCATGCACGCAGCCGTGGCCCAGGGCGATGCGCTGGACGACTACGCCGCCATCATCAAGGCCGTGGAGCGCAGCGCGGGCCTGCCCACCGATTTAGACTGAGTTTATGAACACCTTTATTTACAACGCCTACGCCGCCCGCGTGGTGTTTGGCGCCGGCAGCTTGAAGCACCTGGAGCGAGAAATTGACGCACTGGGCTACCGCCGAGCGCTGGTGCTGTCCACGCCCGAGCAGCGCGACTCGGCCGAGATGGTGGCCGCCCTCTTGGGGCCGCGTGCGGCGGGTGTGTTTGACCGCGCTGTGATGCATGTGCCCATAGAGACCGCCCGCGAAGCCCGCGAGGTGGCCCAGCGCCTGGGCGCAGATTGTGCGGTGGCCATTGGTGGTGGCTCGACCACCGGCCTAGGCAAAGCCATCGCGCTGGATTCGGGTCTGCCCATCATCGCCATTCCCACCACCTACGCGGGCTCAGAGATGACGCCGGTCTACGGCATCACCGAAGGTGGGATGAAGAAAACCGGCAAAGACGCGCGGGTCGTGCCCCGCGCCGTGATTTATGACCCCGAACTCACGCTCAGCCTGCCTGCGGCCATGAGCTTGACCAGCGGCATCAACGCCATTGCGCATTCGGCCGAGGGCTTGTATTCGGCCGACCGCAACTCGGTGATCGACTTCATGGCGCGCGATGGCATTGCCGCCCTGGGTCGGGCGCTGCCGGTGATCTGCAAGAACCCGCAAGACATGCAGGCCCGCACAGACGCTTTTTACGGCGCCTGGCTGTGTGGCATTGTCATGGGCAGCGTGGGCATGGCGCTGCACCACAAGCTGTGCCACACCTTGGGCGGCACCTTCAATTTGCCGCACGCCGAAACCCACACCGCCGTGCTGCCCCATGCTCTGGCCTACAACGCGCCTGCGGCCCCCGAGGCCATGGCCAAAATTGCCCAGGCCTTGGGCGGCAAGAGCGGTATAAGTGGTCCAGCCGCCGTGTTTGACCTGGCCCGCGACAACGGCGCGGCCGTGGCCCTGCGTGACTTGGGGCTCAAAGAGGCCGACCTCGACAAGGCCTGCGACATTGCCGTGCAAAACCAATACCCCAACCCCCGCCCGCTGGACCGGGTGGCCTTGCGCCAGCTGCTCCAAAACGCCTGGGAGGGCGTGCGGCCGGAGTGAACAAGCATCGCCTGCAGGCATGCTCCCACACATACAAACGCCCGCTGACAGTGAACGGCTGGCTCCCCTTGTAGGAGCCGGCCTGCCGGCGAATCGTGGCGATGAACAGGCATCACCTCAGGCGAACATTCGCTGGCAGGCCAGATCCCACAAAGACAAACGCCCGCTGGCGGTGAACGGCTGGCTCCCCCAAATACAAACCCATGCTCCCCTTGTAGGAGCCGGCCTGCCGGCGAATCGTGGCGATGAACAGGCATCACATCAGGCGAACATTCGCTGGCAGGCCAGCTCCCACAGATACAAACGCCCGCTGGCGGTGAACGGCTGGCTCCAACAAATACAAAACCATGCTCCCCATGTAGGAGCCAGCCTGCTGGCGAATGGTGGCGATGATCAGGCATCACCTCAGGCGAACATTCGCTTGCAGGCAAGCTCCTACCAATACAAAACCATGCTCCCCCTGAAGGAGCGGCCTGCCGGCGAATCGAGCCTCACCCCGTATTGCGCAGTCCCGCCGCAATGCCGTTGATGGAGATGTGGATGCCGCGCTGCACCCGCTCGTCGGCCTGGCCCGCACGGTAGCGGCGGATCAGCTCCACCTGCAGGTGGTGCAGCGGGTCTATGTAGGGAAAACGGTGGCGAATGGAGCGTTGCAGGGCCGGGTTGGTGGCCAGGCGCTGCTTTTCACCGGTGATCAGGTTGAGCGCTTCCACCGTGCGCTGCCACTCGGTCTCCAGGGTGCTGAAGATTTTTTTGCGCAGCCGCGCGTCGGTCACCAACTCTGAATAGCGCGAAGCCAAGGCCAAGTCGCTCTTGGCCAGCACCATGTCCATGTTGGACAAAAGCGCCTTGAAAAAAGGCCACTGGCGGTACATTTTTTGCAGCTGGGCCATGGCCTGCGGGCGCGGCACGCGGGGGCTGGCGAGCATGGCCTCGACGGCCGAGCCAAAGCCGTACCAGCCTGGCAGCGTAAGGCGGCACTGGCCCCAGCTGAACCCCCAGGGAATGGCGCGCAGGTCTTCAATTTTTTGCGAGGCACGGCGCGAGGCCGGGCGAGAGCCAATGTTGAGCTCGGCAATTTCGCGGATGGGCGTCGCGCTGAAAAAGTAGTCTTCAAAGCCCGGTGTCTCGTAGACCAGGGCGCGGTAGGCCTTCATGCTGGCGGCCGAGAGTTGGTCGGCGGCCTCTAAAAAATTTTGCGGTGCGGGCTTGGTGGGCTGCAGCAGCGTGGCTTCCAGCGTGGCGGCCACCAGGGTTTCGAGGTTGCGCCTGCCAATCTCGGGGTTGGCGTATTTGGAGCCTATGACCTCGCCTTGCTCTGTCAGGCGAATTTGCCCGCGCACCGTGCCCGGCGGCTGCGCCAAGATGGCTTGGTAGCTTGGCCCGCCGCCCCGGCCCACGGTGCCGCCCCGCCCATGGAAAAGGCGCAGCTGGATGTGGTGCGAGCGGGCCAGGCCGTCGAAGAGCTCGACCAGCGCCATCTCGCTGCGGTAGAGCTCCCAGTTGCTGGTGAAGATGCCGCCGTCTTTGTTGCTGTCCGAGTAGCCCAGCATGACCTCTTGCTCGGCGCCGCTGCGCTGCACCAGCTCGGCCACGCCGGGCAGCGCGTAGTACTCGCGCATGATGCTGGCGGCTTGGCGCAGGTCTTCAATCGTCTCAAACAGCGGCACGATGATGAGGTCTAGCACCGCCTCGGTTTGGGGCTTGGCCTGGGGTGCTTCGAGCACGCCGCGCATCAGCCCGCACTCTTTGAGTAGCAGCATGACTTCGAGCAAGTCGCTCACGCTTTCGGTGTGGCTGATGATGTAGTGCCGCACGGCCTGGTCGCCAAAGCGTTGGCGGATGTGGTGCGCCATTTCAAAAATGGCCAGCTCGCCCTGGGCCAAAGGCGAGAGGGCTGCCTCGCGCACGCGCAGGGGCCTGGCATCGGCCAGCAGCCGCAGCAGCAGCTCACGCTTGGCGCCCTCGTCCAGGGCCGAGTAGTCGGCCTCCAGCCTGGCCAAAGCCAGCAGTTCAGCGAGCACCTGCTCGTGCTTGTCCGAGCTTTGCCGCAAGTCCACGGTGGCCAGGTGAAAGCCAAACACCTCCACTGCGCGTATCAAAGGGTGCAGCCGCTGCGCGGCCAGCGCCTGGGCGTGGTGTGACAGCAGTGAGGCCTCAATGGTGCGCAAGTCCTGCAAAAAATCCTGGGCGTGGGCATAAGGGTTTTGCGGCGCCACCGCATGGCGGGCCGCATCGCCGCCGCTCAAGGCCTTGAGCGTGGCGGCCAAGCGCGCGTACATGCCGGTGAGGGCGCGGCGGTAGGGCTCGTCTTGGCGGTGCTCGTTGGTGTCTGGCGAGAGGTCGGCCAGGGCCTGCATCTCGGGCGAAATGCGGGTCAGCAGCGCCGACATGGACAGCTCGCCGCCCAGCAGGTGCACTTCCGTCAGGTAGTGGCGCAGCACCAGGTCGGCTTGGCGTTGCAGCGCGTAGTCCAGGGTTTGCGCGCTGACGTTGGGGTTGCCGTCGCGGTCGCCCCCTATCCACTGGCCCATGCGCAAAAAGCTGGCCACCGGGTGCTGGCCCAGCTCGCGCTCGAGTTGCGCGTAAATGCGTGGAATCTCGCGCAAAAAAGTGGCCTCGTAATAGGACAAGGCGTTGTCAATTTCGTCAGCCACCGTGAGCTTGGTAAAGCGCAGCAAGCGCGTTTGCCACAGCTGCAGCACACGGGCGCGCAGCTGGGTCTCGTTGGCGGCCAACTCGCGCGGCATGAGCGCGTCGCGGCTGCTGTGGGCGGCGGCGGCCCGCATGCGGATGTCGTCGCGCGCGGCCAGCAGGTGGGCAATGTCGCGCTCGGCGTCCAAAATGCTTTTGCGCTGCACCTCGGTGGGGTGGGCCGTGAGCACGGGTGAGACCAGGCTGTGCGCCAGCGTTTGCGAGATGGTGCGGGTGGAGATGCCCGCCCAGCGCAGGCGTGCCAGCGCCACGTCAATGCTGCCTTCTTGCGTGTCGCCCTGACGCTCATGGATGGCGCGGCGGCGGATGTGGTGCCTGTCCTCGGCCAAATTGGCCAGGTGCGAAAAATAAGTGAAGGCGCGAATCACACTCACGGTTTGCTCGCCCGACAGGCTTTTGAGCTGCTTTTTCAGGGCCTTGTCGGCCTCTTGGTCGGCGTCGCGCCTGAAGGCCACCGAGAGCTTGCGCACCTGCTCGACCAGCTCGTAAGCCGCATCGCCCTCTTGCTCACGGATCACGTCGCCCAAAATGCGCCCGAGCAGGCGGATGTCTTCGACCAGAGGGCGCTCGTTCTGGCGGGTGCGTTGGGACGGCGAGGGGGTTTTGGCGGCAGGGGAGGTGGGCATGTTGGTGGGGCAAAACCCCATGCTAGCATCGGACTTTCCTTCGAATTACGTGCCAGTTACCAGTGGCGCAACGCACCCATGAACCTTCAAAAAGTTGTCATTGCCACCCGTGAAAGTCGGCTGGCCTTGTGGCAGGCCGAGCACGTCAAGTCTTTGCTCCAGGCCCGCGGCCTGGAGGTCAGCCTCTTGGGCATGACCACCCAGGGCGACCAGATCCTGGACCGCAGCCTGAGCAAGGTGGGCGGCAAGGGCTTGTTTGTCAAGGAGCTGGAGGTGGCGCTGGACGAAGGCCGCGCCGACTTGGCCGTACATTCCCTCAAAGACGTGCCCATGGACCTGCCCGAGGGCTTTGTGCTGGCCTGCGTGATGGAACGCGAAGACCCGCGTGACGCCTTGGTCTCGCCCCATTACGAGAGCCTGGCCGCCTTGCCCCTGGGCGCGGTGGTGGGCACCTCCAGCCTGCGCCGCGTGGTGCTGCTGCGCGCAGCCCGCCCCGATTTGAAGATTGAACCCCTGCGCGGCAACCTGGACACGCGCTTGCGCAAGCTCGACGAAGGCCAGTACGACGCCATTGTGCTGGCCGCGGCCGGCCTCAAGCGCCTGGGCCTGGCCTCTCGCATTCGCCAGGTGTTTGAGCCCACGCTCATGCTGCCCGCCGCCGGCCAGGGCGCTTTGGGCATAGAGGTGCGCGCCAACCGCACCGACCTGTTGGCCGCGCTCGCGCCCTTGGCCCACCAGCCAAGCTGGCTGGCGGTGTCGGCCGAGCGCGCGGTCAGCCGGGCCATGGGTGGCAGCTGCTCCATGCCCTTGGCGGCCCACGCCACCTTGGATGGCGACACGCTCAGCCTGAACGCCGCTTGGGGCGACCCCGAGGCTGCCACGCCTTTGGTGCTGGCCTCCACGGTGGCCCGCGTGGCCGACCTGGACGCCGCCGCCGCCCTGGGCACCGAAGTGGCCGCGCGCTTGCGTGCGGGCGGCGCTCGCTGAAGCCGCTGAACCCCTGACATGCGCCTGGTTCTGACCCGGCCCGAGCGCGAAGCCAGCCGCTGGGCACAGCCTCTGCTCGAACTGGGCCACGAGGTGCTGTGCCTGCCCCTGATTGCCGTCGGTCCCGCGCCCGACGCGCAAGCGCTCAGCCAAGCCCGCGCCCTGGCCTTGGGCGCCCGCGCCTTGATGTTTGTGAGCGCCAATGCCGTGCGTGGTTTTTTTGAAGATGCCCCGCCCGTGTTGGGCAGCAGCCGGGCCTGGGTCACCGGCCCGGGCAGCGCACAGGCTTTGCGTGAGCTGGGCGTGCCTGAGTCACTGATAGACCAGCCGCCGCTGGAGGCGGGGCGGTTTGACTCTGAAGCCCTCTGGCTAGAGGTTCAGGCGCAGGTGCGAGCAGGCGATCAGGTGCTCATCGTGCGCGGTGCCGACGAGCTGGGCCTGCCCAGCGGCCGGCCTTGGTTGGCCGAGCAACTGCAGCACGCGGGTGCGCTGGTGCATGAAGTGGCCTCTTATGCCCGCCAAACGCCCAGCTGGAGTGCAGCCCAGCAGGCCCAAGCCCAGGCGGCCGCGCAGGGCGAAAGTGTCTGGGTTTTGAGCAGCTCCGAGTCCCTGGGCCACTTGCAGCAGTTGCTGCCCGGCCAAACGTGGTCGGCCGCCCGCGCGGTGGCCACGCACGAGCGCATTGCCCAAGCGGCCCGCCAGCTGGGTTTTGGCCAGGTCGCGGTGTGCCCCCCTACGGTGGGGGCGCTGCACGCCTGCCTACAATCCTTGCAATGACGACAGAGCCCCGCCAAGCCCAGCCAGCCATCCCACCCGATGGCGCACCCGCCCCTCCGGCCGGTGAACCTGTGCCCGCGTCTGCGCCTATGTCTGCACCTTCACCTGCACCTGCTTTTGAGCCTGGCACTGAATCTGCACCTCCGGATTCGCCTCCTGCGCCAGTTTCACCTGCATCGACTTTTGCTTCTAATTCAGGTCCTGCGCCTGACTCTGTCGCAGCTGCTGCCCCTGATCCTGCCCGCACGGCCCGCCTGCAGCTCATGGCCTTGGCCGCGCTGGCCGGCGTGTCGCTGGTGCTCAGCGTGATGCTGTGGCAAAAGCTCTCCCATATTCAAGAAGAGCTGGCCCGCCGCAGCCTGGAGTCGGGCACCCAGGCGGTGGAGGCCCGCACCATGGCCCAGCAGGCGCAGGACAGCACGCGCGATGCTGCCCAGCGCCTGAGCGGCATGGAAGCACGGCTGGGCGAGGTGGTGTTGCAGCGCCAGCAGCTCGAAGAGCTCATGCAAAACTTCTCGCGCTCGCGCGACGAAAACCTGGTGGTCGACATCGAGTCGGCGCTGCGCTTGGCTCAGCAGCAGGCCCAGCTCACCGGCAGTGCCGAGCCTTTGCTGGCGGCCTTGCGCACGGCCGAGCAGCGCCTGCGCCGCACCACGCAGCCCCGCCTGACCCCCTTGCTGCAGGCCATTGCCCAGGACACCGACCGCGCCAAAAGCGCTGTCTTCACGGACATTCCGGCCCTGCTCATCAAGCTCGACGAGCTCATTCGCCTGGTCGACGAATTGCCGGTGGCCAACGATGCGGTGCCCGCTGCACAGCCCGTGGCGGCTGCGCCCCGTGCGGCGCCTGTCAAAACGGGCTTTATCGACTCCACCACAGGCGCCGTGCAAGACTGGCTGAGCCGGGCCTGGACGCACAGCGTGTCGGCCGTCTGGCAAGAGGCACGGCAGCTGCTGCGCATCAGCCGCATTGACCGGCCTGAGGCGGCACTGCTGGCGCCTGAGCAGGCTTTTTTCTTGCGTGAAAACACCAAGCTCAAGCTGCTCAATGCACGCATGGCCTTGCTGTCGCGCCAAACCGAGGTGGCCCGCGCCGACCTGCAGGCGGTGAGCCAGTCTTTGCTGCGCTACTTTGACAACAACGCCCGCAAGTCTCAGGTGGCCACCGAGTTGCTGCAGCAGGTGCAGACCCAGCTCAAGGCCACCGAGCTGCCCCGGCTGGACCAGACCCTGGCGGCGCTGGCCACGGCCGGCGGCGGCCGCTGAAAGTCAGGCATTCATGCGCGCAGCTCTTTGGCTTGTGGCTTTGTTCGCGGTGGCGGTGGCCATCTCTTTGTTTGCGGGCAACAACCAAGCGGCGGTCACGCTGTTTTGGCCGCCTTACCGCGTAGACCTCTCGCTCAACCTGAGTTTGCTGCTGGCCGTGGGTCTGTTTGTGCTGATTCATCTGGCGCTGCGCGCCTTTGCAGCGGTGTTCTCGCTGCCCGTGCAAGCGCGGCGCTGGCGCGCCCAGCAAAAAGAGCGGGCCATGTACGCCGCGCTCATGGACAGCCTGTCGCACTTGGTGGCGGGCCGTTTTATTCGCGCCTCCCGCGCCGCCGAAAGCGCGCTGGTGCAGGAGCAGGGACTGGATCTGCTGGTGACCGAGCTGGGCGCCGACAGCGGCCACGCCCCCCAGCGGGCGGTGCAGCTGCGCGCGCTGGCCCACTTGGTGGCTGCCGAAAGTGCCCACGCCTTGCAAAACCGAGCCGTGCGCGATCAGCACCTGCAGCAAGCCCTGCAGCAGCCTGTGCAGCGCCAAGCGGTGGAGCTCCGCGAGGGCATTGAGCTCAGGGCTGCCCGCTGGGCCCTGGACGACCGAGACCCCGTCACGGCCTTGGCCCGGCTGAGCCAGTTGCCCCAGGGGGTGGCTCGCCGCACGTTGGCCTTGCGCTTGCGCTTGCGCGCGGCCCGCCTGGCCAGGCATACGGCTGACGCCTTGGACACCGCACGCTTGCTGGCCAAACACGGCGCGTTTTCAGCGCCAGCGGCGCAAAGCATCTTGCGCGGTTTGGCCCTGGAATTGTTGGCTGGCGCGCACGACCCCCAGCAATTGCAAAAAGCCTGGTCTTTGCTCGATGCCGCCGAGCGCGACATGCCCGAGATTGCGGTGCAAGCCTCCACCCGCCTGCTCATGCTGGGCGGCGACGCGGCGCTGGCCCGCCAATGGGCCAGCCCGGCCTGGGAGCAAATGGTGCAGTCGGCCACTGCGCTGCCCGACGAGCTGCAGTCGCGTTTGGTGCAAACCCTGGAGCGCTCCATGGACGCGCTGGATGTGGTCTGGCTGGGCCGCCTGGAAGACGGCTTGCAAGCCCGGCCTCGCGATGCCTTGCTCCAGTACGTGGCCGGCATGGCCTGCTTGAAACGCCAGCTGTGGGGCAAGGCCCAGCAGTTGCTGTCCCAGGCCGTGCTCGGCCTCAAGGATGCGGGCTTGCAGCGGCGCGCTTGGCGGGCCTTGGCCCAACTGGCCGAGGAGCGCGGCGATGCTGCGGCCGCTCAGCAGGCTTACCGGCGCTTGGCCGAGTCTTGATGGCCTTGCCCGCTCAGGGCGGCTTTAACTCCCACTGGGCAGGCGGGTCTTGGGCGTTGCAGGTCTTGCGCCTATCCCTGTCATGGCAGAGGAGGCACGCATTCCAGCAGGAGGGATGTCTTCACGCAAAAAATCGCCGGCAGGCCAGCTCCCACAAAGTCGATACCGCACGTCTTTTTGTAGGAGTCAACCTGCTGGCGATGGTTGCCAGTCAACAGGCATCACTTCATGCCACGATTCGCCGGCAGGCCAGCTCCCACAGGGGAGAGGCGGGCTTTGCCTTTGTAGGAGCCAGCCTGCTGGCGATGCGTGCCGAGCGAGCATGAAAAAAGCGGCCTTGGCCGCTTTTTTCAAGGTGCTAAGCGCTCAGGAGCTTTGCGATGTGCCTTCAAAAGGCAGCTTGAGCTCGCGCAGATCGCGCTTGGTTTCCACCAAGACCAGCGGGCCTTCGCTCACTGCCACCGCCACGGGGCGCTCGCGCGGCACGTGCACGGGCTTGGGTTCGGCAGCCATGGCCGCCTGGATGTCAGCGATTTTGGCGGCGTCGGAGTTGACCCACTGAAGGCCTGAGCTGCTGGCCACTTCGGCCAAGGCTTGCAGGGGCAACTCGTAAGCCGTGACCTTGGGCAGACCCTGGCTGGCGGGAGCGGCGGGAGCGGCTGGCGCTGCTGCCACAGGTGCGGCCTGAGGTGCTGCCACAGGTGCAATTGGAACTGCTGCTGGTGCCTGGACAGGTGCTGGCGTTGGCGCAGTGTGAGCAAGCCCAGTTTCTGCCTGAATCACCGGGGCTGCGTGCTTGGGTTCTTCAGCGTGCAGGGGGTCGGATGCGGGTGCACCCTCTTCAGTGCGCTCGCTGCGTTCACGGTCTTCACGGCCTTCTCTAGGCTCACTGCCTTCACGTCCTTCGCGGCCTTCGCGGCCATAACGGTCGCGGCTGCGGCGTTCACGAGGTGCGCGCTCGCTGGGGTTGCCTCCTACGGTTGGCTCAGCGGTGCTGGCATCGGCTTGGGGTGCGGCATCACCGTCTGGGGCATCAGCGCGCTCGGTGCGGTCGCTGCGTTCGGCACGGTCTGCGCGCCCACGGCGAGGCCTGTCGCCCCGTTCGCGGCGGCCAGCACCTGCATCGCCCTCAGCTGCTGGTGCGCTTTCTGCGCCCGCTCCTGCGCCTGTTGAGGCACCGGCGGCTGACATGGCCGCCAAGTTGGCGGCAGCGAGCTCTTGCTGGCTCACTTCGCCCTGGGGTTGGGCGTCTAGGCGGTCTGTCCGCTCAGTGCGTTCACCGCGTTCGCGGCGGCCGCGGCCTCCCTCGCGGGGTTCGCGAGGCTCGCGTGGCTCACGCAATTCACGTGGTTCACGGGCTTCGCGTGGCTCACGGACTTCGGTTTGGCCTTCTGCAGGTGCGCGCTCGCCGCGCTCGCCACGGCCACCTCGCTCACCCCGGTCACGCCTGGGCTCGCCACTGCGGCCCTCACGTGGTTCGCGTGGTTCACGCGGCTCGCGTGTGCTGCGACCCTCTTGGCCAGCAGCGGCTTGCACGCCGTCTTGGCCGTCGCGGGGCTCGCCTGGGGCGCCGCGTTCACTGCGCTCACCCCGCTCAGGGCGATCACCACGACCGCGGCCCCGGCCGCGCTCAGAGTTTCGGCCGCCACGGTCGCCGCGCTCGCTGCGCTCACCACGTTCGTTGCGGGCTTCTGGGCGCTCTGTTTTTTTGTCGTCTGCGGCGGCCGCAGGTGCAGGCGTCTGTGCAACTGTCTGTTCTGGGGCGCCGCCAAACAGGCCTTTGAGCCAGGAGAAGAACCCTTTTTCTGCGGCGGGGGCTGCGGCAACTGGTGCAGGTGCGGGTGTGGGCGCAGCAGCCACCGGGGCGGTTTCGCTGGGCTTGGCGGCCGTGCGGGCGGGCTTGGGCTCGGCCGCCATGGGCGCGGGCGCGTCTGGCAGCACGCCCTTGATCACGGGCTCTTGCTTGTTTTGCTTTTCTTGGCTGCGGCGCGTGACCGTGGTCGGGTCTTCGATTTCCTCGGCCATTTTGTAGCTGGCCACGATGTTGTCCAGGCGGGGGTCGTCGTGCTTGAGGCGCTCTAAGCGGTAGTTGGGGGTTTCCAGCGTTTTGTTGGGCACCAAGAGCACGGCAATGCGCTGCTTCATCTCGATTTTGGCGATTTCGCTGCGCTTTTCGTTGAGCAAGAACGACGCCACTTCCACCGGCACCTGGCAGTGCACGGCGGCGGTGCTGTCCTTCATGGACTCTTCTTGGATGATGCGCAAAATCTGCAGCGCCGAGCTTTCGGTGTCGCGGATGTGGCCAGAGCCGCCGCAGCGTGGGCAGGGGATGGAGGCGCCTTCCGACAAGGCAGGGCGCAGACGCTGGCGGCTCATCTCAAGCAGGCCGAACTTGCTGATGGAGCCAAACTGCACGCGGGCGCGGTCTTGGCGCAGCGCGTCGCGCAGGCGGTTTTCCACGTCGCGGCGGTTGCGCGACTCTTCCATGTCAATAAAGTCAATGACGATCAAACCGCCCAGGTCGCGCAAGCGCATCTGGCGGGCCACCTCGTCGGCGGCTTCTAAGTTGGTGCGGGTGGCGGTTTCTTCAATGTCGCCGCCCTTGATGGAGCGCGCCGAGTTGACGTCCACCGACACCAAAGCCTCGGTGTGGTCGATCACGATGGCGCCGCCCGAAGGCAGCTGCACGGTGCGGGCGTAGGCCGACTCGATTTGGTGCTCAATCTGGAAGCGGCTGAACAACGGCGCGTCATCGCGGTAGCGCTTGACCCGGTGCTCATGCTCGGGCATGACGTGGGCCATGAACTGGCGCGCCTGCTCGTAAATGTCGTCGGTGTCCATCAAGATGTCACCGATGTCGCTGTTGAAGTAGTCGCGGATCGCGCGAATCACCAAGCTCGACTCTTGGTAAATCAGGAAGGCGCCCTTGCCTTGCTTGCCTGCGCCGTCAATGGCGTTCCACAGCTTGAGCAGGTAGTTCAGGTCCCACTGCAGCTCGGGCGCGCTGCGGCCAATGCCGGCGGTGCGCGCAATGATGGACATGCCATTGGGGTATTCCAACTGGTCCATGGCCTCTTTGAGCTCGGCCCGGTCGTCGCCCTCGATGCGCCGGCTCACGCCGCCGCCGCGGGGGTTGTTGGGCATGAGCACCACGTAGCGGCCGGCCAGTGAAATAAAGGTGGTGAGGGCCGCGCCCTTGTTGCCACGCTCTTCTTTTTCAACCTGGACCGTGAGTTCCTGGCCCTCGCGGATCACGTCGTTAATGCGCGCCTGGCTGACCGGCACGCCGGCTGCAAAGTACTGCTTGGAGATTTCTTTGAACGGCAGAAAACCGTGGCGGTCTTCGCCGTAGTCCACAAAACAGGCCTCCAGGGACGGCTCGACGCGGGTGACCACGGCCTTGTAGATATTCCCTTTGCGCTGCTCGCGCCCTTCAATTTCAATTTCGTAGTCTAGGAGTTTTTGTCCATCGACGATGGCCAAGCGGCGTTCTTCAGCCTGCGTGGCGTTAATCAGCATCCGTTTCATCGGAATTCCTTGTCGTTCTTTTTCGCCGTGCGCATGCGCACGCCGTTCTTGCGCCCAATATGGGCAAAAGACACCGGTAGACGACGCGCAAAGAACGAGGGGGAATTGCCGAGGAGCCTGGTCGGCCCGACCGATGGTTCTGTAACAGAGCCGTTCAGGTCAGGAGAATGGGCGTGGGCGCGTGGAAGAGGCGAGCGAGCGGCTGGCGGGATGGAGCGGTGGTCAAAGAAGTGCTGACCGGGACAACAAAATGGGAGGACCATGCCAAGCCATTGAACGGGGCCGTGAGGCGCCGAAGGCTCAGAAAAAGCAGTCCCAGCAGTAATGTCATCTCGTGCTATCCGTGGAGGACGTCGATCTCACCTGAATCCGCGAGCAGCCTGTTGGGCTGCTCGCTTGGGTATTCCGTGTGTGTTCATAGGGCGTCGACTGGCTGCACCACGGTGGCGATCGGGAGCGACTGGGCTTGGTCCGTCGGTGGTCATGGTCAGCAGGTGTCGACCTCCAGCGCCGCTGTGGCCTTGTGATCTGGGTGGACTAAACTGCCAGACAAATCAACCACTTACAGCGTAACGCTAGTGAAACTTATTATAGGGGCAGGTCCACGGCCTCCCACACCGACTTCAGACCTAGGGAAAACCAGGGGCGATGCAGAGGAATCTGCATCGCCGCAAGCGAGCTGGCTCACGGTGGACGCCGATTTGGCGGGTCAGCGGCTGGACAATTTTTTGATGCGCCAGCTCAAAGGCGTGCCCAAAACCCATGTGTACCGCATCATCCGCAGCGGTGAAGTGCGCATCAACAAGGGCCGGGCCGCGGCCGATACCCGCGTAGAAGCCGGTGACGTGGTGCGCCTGCCCCCGGTGCGCACCTCGCAGCGGGCGGCCGACAAAGCGCTGGCCATGGAGGTGCTGCGCGACGGCGCCAGCTCCTCGGTGGGCGCGACTGCGCCTGAGCGGGAATTTCTTTTTTTGCTGGAAGACGAGCAGCTGCTGGCGGTTAATAAACCGGCTGGGGTGGCGGTGCACGGCGGCAGCGGGGTGGCTTTTGGCGTGATTGAGCAGCTGCGCATGGCCAGACCGGACGAAAAGTTCTTGGAGCTGGTGCACCGCCTGGACCGAGAAACCAGCGGTATTTTGCTGGTGGCCCGAAAACGCATGGCGCTGAAAAACCTGCAAGAGCAGTTCAGGGAGCGCGGCACCGACAAGGTGTACTTGGCTTTGGTGCGCGGCCAGTGGCCCGACAAGCTCAAGGTGCTGGACAAGCCCTTGCACAAATACCTCTTGCCCGACGGCGAACGGCGGGTGCGTGTGGTGGACGCGGCCCACCCAGACGCCATGCGGGCGGTCAGCTTGGTCAAGGTCCAGCGCCGCCTGGTGCTGCCCGAGGTGGGCGAGGCCAGCTTGCTGGAGGTGACCATCAAAACCGGCCGCACCCACCAGATTCGGGTGCATCTGGCCAGCGAAGGCCATCCTATTTTGGGCGATGACAAGTACGGCGACTTTGAGCTGAACAAACGCTTGTCCAAAGCCGATATGCTGTCGCGCATGTTTTTACACGCTTGGCGCTTGTCTTTTACCCACCCGGCCACGGGCAAGCGGGTGAAATTGGAGGCGGCGCTGCCGCCAGAACTCTTGCAATGGGTGGACCATGAGCAGACGCTTTGATTTGATCGCCTTCGACTGGGATGGCACTTTGTTTGACTCCACTGCCATCATCGTGCGCTGCATACAGGAGGCCGTGCGCGACGTGGGCGGCACCGTGCCCAGCGACGAGACCGCCGTCTATGTGATTGGCCTGGGCCTGTCGCAGGCGCTGGCCCATGCCGCCCCCGACGTGCCGCCCGAGCGCTACCCGCAGCTGGGCGAGCGTTACCGCGTGCATTACATGCGCCACCAAGATGACCTCAGCTTATTCAAGGGGGTGTTGCCCATGCTGGACGCGCTGCACGAGCGCGGCCATGTGTTGACCGTGGCCACTGGCAAATCGCGCAGAGGGCTCAACGACACCTTGCAGCGCACCGAGCTGCAAGGCCGCTTCCAGGGCTCGCGCACTGCCGACGAAACCGCAGGCAAACCCCATCCCCGCATGCTCCACGAGCTGATGGCCGAGTTTGGCGTGGCGCCCGAGCGCACCTTGATGGTGGGTGACACCACGCACGACCTGCAAATGGCCTTGAACGCAGGCTGCGCCAGCGTGGGCGTGAGTTACGGTGCGCACGAGCCGTCGGCCTTTGAGGCATTAGGGCCCCTGGCCGTGGTGCATTCCGTGGCCGAGCTCCAAGCTTGGCTGCTGCGCGAAGGCTGAACGGCGCAGCACACAAAGGAGGGCCATCCATGGAAGAGCAGTCCAACCGTTGTGTGGAGGAACCCGCCCTGGCGCTGTGCCAAAGCCGGGACTTGGTGGACGGCGGCCTCGCCGTGCCCTTTGACCTGCGCTACGGCGGGCAAACCTGCCGCGCCTTTGCGGTGCGCTTTCAAGGGGTGGCTCAGGCTTACCTCAACCGCTGCAGCCATGTGGCCATGGAGATGGACTGGCAGCCCGACCGGTTTTTTGACGCCAGCGGCCAATGGCTGGTGTGCGCCAGCCACGGCGCGACTTACCGGCCTGACACGGGCGAATGCGCGGGCGGGCCGTGCCGAGGCGGGCTGATCCGCATTGAGCTGTCAGAAGTTGGCGGAGTGGTCTTGTGGCACCCCACTTACCTGGCCAAGCCCCTGGAGTTCTAAACTCCAGGCATGCAAGAAAACAACGCCTTTCCTCCGGCCCCCCCTTCACCCGAAGGCGCGCCTGTTTTGTCCCCTGATGGAAGCCCGGCTGCGCCGGTCAACGGCCACGCCGCCAGCGCAGACGCCTGGGAGCGCAGCACCCTGGAGCGCTTGGCTTTTGCCAGCTTGCAGGAGCAGCGCAGCGCCCGCCTCTGGCGCAACGGTTTGCGCCTGGCTTGGCTTTTGTTTTTTGCAGTCATGGCCTGGGTGTTGCTGTCGCGCACCTCGCCCACCACCGGCCCCAGCACACCGCACACCGCCATGGTCGAGGTGCGCGGCGAAATCAGCGCGGGCTCGGAGGCCGGCGCGGAAACAATCAACACCGCCTTGAAAGCCGCTTTTGAGGACGAGGGCGCCAAGGCGGTGGTGGTGGTCATCAACTCGCCAGGCGGCAGCCCGGTGCAGGCCGGCCTGATCAATGACGAAATTCGCCGCCTCAAAGCCAAGCATGGCAAGCCGGTGTACGCGGTGGTGGAAGAAAGCTGTGCCTCGGCGGCCTACTACATTGCCGTGGCCGCCGATTCGATTTACGTGGACAAGGCCAGCATCGTGGGCAGCATTGGCGTGCTGATGGATGGCTTTGGTTTCAGCGGCCTGATGAACAAGCTGGGCGTGGACAGGCGCTTGCTCACGGCCGGGGAAAACAAAGGCTTTATGGACCCCTTCAGCCCCATGGACGACAAGCAGCGTGCGTATGCCCAGCAACTGCTCAACCAAATTCACCAGCAGTTCATCGCCACGGTCAAGGCCGGGCGTGGCGACAGGCTCAAAGAAAATGCCGACACCTTCAGCGGCCTGTTTTGGACCGGGCAGCAAGCGATAGAGCTGGGCTTGGCCGACCACCTGGGTGGTCTGGAGTATGTGGCGCGCGAGGTGGTCAAGGCCGAAGACATCATGGACTACACCCGCAGGGAAAATGTGGCCGAACGCTTGGCCAAGCGCTTTGGAGCGGCCTTGGGTGAATCGGCCGTTCGCGCTCTGCAATACACCCCGTCCTTGCGCTGACGAGCCTGGCGCTTTAGCGCCCGATGGCAAACACCGTGGGCAGCGACAGCTGCGGCGGTGTTTCTTTTTTCCAGCGCTGCACGCTCAAGCAGCGGCTCCAGCCCTGCTCCAAGGTCAGCCCGCAGCTCAGCGCCAGGCGGCTGTGGCCTTGCAGGTGCTGCAGCAAGGCGCCAAACAGCGCGGCATTGCGGTAGGGCGTTTCAATAAAGAGCTGGGTTTGGCCGGATTTCAGGGCCAGATTGTCGAGCTGGCGGATGCGCTCGCCGCGCTCGCTGGCGTCTTGCGGCAAATAGCCCACAAACGCAAAATTCTGGCCATTCAAGCCGCTGGCGGCTAAAGCCAGGGTCAACGAGATGGGGCCTGTGAGCGGCCGCACCTCCAAGCCCAACTCGTGCGCGGCTTTGACCACCGACGAGCCGGGGTCGGCAATGGCGGGCATGCCCGCCTCGCTGACCAGGCCCACGTCTTGGCCTTGCAGCGCGACCTGAAGCAGGGGCCTGGCGTCAAATTGACCGGCGTGGTCGCCTTTTTTGTGGACTTGCCGGGGCAACTCCTGGATTTGCAGTGCTTGGAATGGCAGCGCCAAGGGGTGGCTGTCATTCACGCGCTTGAGGTAAGCGCGGGTGCTGCGTGCGTTCTCGCTGATCCAACACGGCAAGCGGGCGGCCACCGCCAGGGTGCCCGCGGGCATCACGTCGGCCAGCGGCGCTTGAGCCTCGCAGCCAAAGTCCAGGGGAGCGGGCACCAGGTAAAGCCGGCCGGGCTGGGGGGCGGTTGCGTTCATGCGGTGGGCGCCGAAAGCAGGTGCAGGCCAGCGGCTTGGAGCAGCTGGCAGGTGCGGATCAGCGGCAAGCCGATCAGGGCGGTGGGGTCGTCGCTGTGGATGGCGTCCAGCAGCACAATGCCCAAGCCTTCGCTTTTGGCGCTGCCGGCGCAGTCGTAGGGCTGTTCTGCCCGCAGGTAGGCCTCGATGTCTGAGTCGCTTAAATCGCGAAATTTCACCTGTATTTGCGCCAGCGAGGACTGTGCAAAACCGGTGTCGTGCCTCACCACGGCCACAGCCGTCTGGAACACCACGGTGTGGCCGCGCATGCGCTGGAGCTGCGCCACGGCGCGCTCGTGGTTGCCGGGCTTGCCCAGCGGCTCTCCGCCCAAGTCGGCCACCTGGTCTGAGCCTATCACCACCGCGCTGGGGTGGCGCTTGGCCACAGCGTGCGCCTTGGCCAGGGCCAGGCGCAGGGCCAACTCGGCTGGCGCCTCGCCGGGCAGCGGCGTTTCGTCCACCTCAGGGGCCACGCACTCAAAAGGCAGGCGCAGGCGGGCCAGCAGCTCGCGGCGGTAGCGGGAGGTGGAGCCCAAAATCAGCGCAGGCGGGGTGGGCTTCAGGCGGGGCTCGCCAAGGGGAGAAGAAGGCAGGGTCATGGGGCAATTCTCTTACACTGAACCATGACTTCACCGACCCGGCCCACCCGGCTGAACCTCACGGCCCTGGCCCAAGCGGGCGCGCCCTTGGCCGGTCAGGCCATCTTGGCCGACTTGCCCCGGCTGGCCGCCGATGTGCCCGACCACGCCCTGGCCACCGCGCCTGTCAGTTACCGTGCCACGGCCGAGTGGCGTGCCAACGCTGGCGCGGACCCGAAACTGTGGCTGCATTTGCAGGCCCAAGCAGAGGTGCCCTTGAGCTGCCAGCGCTGCCTGGCGCCTGCGGCGCAAGCCGTTGAGGTGGACCAATGGTTCCGTTTTGTGGCCACCGAGGCCGAGGCCGAGGCCCAAGACGACGAGGCCGAAGAAGATTTGCTGGTGCTTGAGCCCCAGTTTGACTTGCTCGCTTTGCTGGAAGACGAGTTGCTCATGGCCTTGCCCCTGGTGCCCATGCACGAGCAATGCCCCAGCCTGCCCAGCTTCCAGGCCGGGGAGGCCGAGCTGCCGCCTGAAGACGCCAAACCCCACCCTTTTGCCGCCTTGGCCCAGCTCAAGAAAAAAGGCCATTGAGCAGCAAAGGCTCTGCGCCAGCGACATGAGCTCGTGCGGGGGGCTTGAGGAGACGGCGACTGGCGGCTATACTCGGTGTTTCGCGATTTCACTGCGCAAAGGCTTTTGGTCTTGCCAAGTTTGAACTCGTTGACCCTTCACCCTCATTTTCAAGGAGCGGACCATGGCCGTTCAACAGAACAAAAAGTCACCTTCCAAGCGCGGCATGCACCGTTCGCACAACGCCCTGAACGTGCCCGGCATCGCTGTCGAGCCGACCACTGGCGAGATTCACTTGCGTCACCACATCAGCCCCAACGGTTTTTACCGTGGCCGCCAGGTGCTCAAGAACAAATCCGAAGCCTGATCTTTCTGGCTGAGCCAAGGCCCGCACTCACCCTGCGGGCCTTTGTTTTGTCCAAAATGTTTTTCTTCTCCGCGGCCACGGCAGCATGATCACGATCGCGGTAGACGCCATGGGCGGGGATGTCGGCCCTCAGGTCACCTTGCCTGCTTGCCTGGCTTTTTTGCACGCACACCCCCAAGCCCGTGTGCTGCTGGTGGGGCTGCCCTCGGCTTTTGAGCCTATTGCCTCCCACGCTGCTTTGCGCGCCCACACCCGCTGCACTTTTGTGACAGCCGATGAGGTGGTGGGCATGGACGATTCGATTGAAGTGGCGCTGCGCCGCAAAAAGAATTCCTCTATGCGGGTGGCCATCAACCAAGTCAAAGAGGGCGCGGCCGACGCGGCGCTGTCTGCGGGCAACACGGGCGCGCTGATGGCGATATCTCGCTACGTGCTCAAAACGCTGGACGGCATTGACCGCCCGGCCATTGCCACCCAACTGCCCAACGCCAAGGGCCAAGCCACCACCATGCTGGACTTGGGCGCCAATGTGGACTGCAGCGAAGAGCATTTGCTGCAATTTGCCGTCATGGGCTCGGCCTTGGTGTCGGCCATTTCAGGGCAAGCCGCCCCCACGGTGGGCTTGCTCAACATTGGCGAAGAGGTGATCAAAGGCAACGAGGTCATCAAACGGGCGGGCGAGTTGCTGCGCGCTGCCGCCTTGGCGGGCGACCTGAACTTTCATGGCAACGTGGAAGGCAATGACATTTTTCAGGGCACCACCGACATCGTGGTCTGCGACGGCTTTGTGGGCAATGTGGCTTTGAAAACCAGCGAGGGCTTGGCCGCCATGATTGGCGGCTTTATCAAGGCCGAGTTTTCACGCAACATCTTCACCCAATGTGCTGCCATACTGGCTTATCCGGTGCTTTCTGCCTTCAAGCGGCGCGTGGACCACAGGCGCTACAACGGCGCGGCGCTGCTGGGTTTGCGGGGGCTGGTATTCAAAAGCCATGGTTCTGCCGACGTCTTGGCCTTCCAGACAGCGCTCAGCCGGGCTTATGATGCGGCCGATCATGGATTGCTCGACAAGGTGCGCGAACGCATCGCCCATGCTGCGCCGCTGCTGAGCGCGTCAGCCGCTGGTCTTGAGCCAGCCGCAGATGTGAGCGCGGCGCCCTGAGCTCGGGTTGCAGTCTTTCCTTCTTAGCGATTGGATGTTTGTTCGATGAGCCGCTTTTCCCGCATCACTGGCACGGGCAGCTACCTTCCACCCCGCCGCCTGACCAACGCCGATTTGGCGGCCGAGTTGGCCGCGCAGGGCGTGGAAACCTCAGACGAATGGATCGTCGAGCGCACGGGCATTCGGGCTCGGCATTTCGCGGCTGACGGCGTCAATGCCAGCGATTTGGGCGTGGAGGCCGCGCGGCTGGCGCTGCAAGCTGCAGGCCGTGAGGCGGCCGAGGTCGACCTCATCATCGTGGCCACGTCCACACCCGACATGGTGTTTCCCTCGTCAGCGGCCATTCTTCAGCACAAGCTGGGGGTGGCGGGATGCCCTGCCTTTGACGTGCAGGCGGTGTGCAGCGGTTTTGTTTATGCCTTGACGGTGGCCGACGCCATGGTCAAAACCGGCTCGGCCCGCTGCGCGCTGGTGATAGGCGCTGAGGTTTTTTCCCGCATTCTGGACTTCAAAGACCGCACCACCTGCGTGCTGTTTGGCGATGGCGCGGGCGCGGTGGTGCTAGAAGCCTCCGATGAGCCCGGCATTTTGTCCACCGACTTGCACGCCGACGGCAAACACGCGGGCATTTTGTGTGTGCCCGGCCATGTCTCAGGCGGTCAGGTGCTGGGCAGCCCCATGCTGCAAATGGACGGGCAGGCGGTGTTCAAACTCGCGGTGGGCGTGCTTGAAGAGGCCGCCCGATCTGCGCTGGCCAAGGCCGGCCGCACCGAAGCCGACATTGACTGGCTGATCCCGCACCAGGCCAACATCCGCATCATGCAAAGCACGGCCCGCAAGCTCAAGCTGCCCATGGACAAGGTGGTGGTCACGGTCGACCAACATGGCAACACCTCGGCCGCCTCGATTCCGCTGGCGCTGGACAGCGCCGTGCGCAGCGGCCAAATCAAGCGCGGTGACACGCTCATGCTCGAAGGCGTGGGCGGCGGCTTCACCTGGGGCGCGGTGCTGCTCGATTTTTAAAACCACCGCCTCGCTGCCGCTGATTTTTTATAAAAACAACACCATGAGACACGCATTTGCCATTGTTTTCCCTGGTCAGGGCTCGCAGTCTGTGGGCATGCTGGACGCGTGGGGCGAACACGCCATCGTCAAGCAAGCCTTGGCCGAAGCCTCAGATGCCCTGGGTGAAGATCTGGGTCGATTGATTCACGAGGGCCCCAAAGAAGCTTTGGGCCTGACCCGCAACACCCAGCCCGTGATGCTGGTGGCCGGTGTGGCCGCCTACCGGGTGTGGATGGCAGAAACAGGCCTGGCCCCAGCGGCCCTGGCGGGCCACTCCCTGGGCGAGTATTCCGCCTTGGTGGCGGCGGGCGTGTTGACGCTGACCCAAGCCGCCCCCTTGGTGCGCTTTCGGGCCGAGGCCATGCAAGACGCAGTGCCCGTGGGCACGGGTGCCATGGCCGCCATTTTGGGCATGCCTGCGGCAGCGGTAATAGCGGGCTGCGCCGAAGTCAGCCGTGGGTTTGGCCCGAGCAGCGCTGAGGTGGTGGAGGCCGCCAACTTCAATGACCCGGCCCAAACCGTGATTGCGGGCAGCAAGGCCGCGGTTGACAAAGCCTGTGAACTGCTCAAGGCCCAAGGCGCCAAGCGCGCCTTGCCACTGCCTGTGTCTGCGCCTTTTCACTCCAGCCTTATGAAGCCCGCCGCCGACAAGTTGCGCGCCAAGTTGGCCGATACCGCCTTTGCCGCGCCGCTCATCCCGGTCATCAACAACATTGACGTGGCCGCTGAAACCGATGCCGAGCGCATTCGCCAGGCCCTTTATGCGCAGGCCTTTGGCCCCGTGCGCTGGGTCGAGTGCGTGCAGGCCTTGCAGGCCCGTGGCATCGCCACCCTGTTGGAGTGCGGCCCAGGCAAGGTCTTGGCGGGTCTGGCCAAGCGCATTGATGCGAACTTGGTGGGCTTGCCGGTGTTTGACCCGGCCACGCTGGCCGAGGCCCACGCTGCCCTGAAAGCTTGAACACATGACGACCACAACAAACTACACGGCGCTGGTGACCGGCGCCTCGCGCGGCATAGGCGCGGCCATTGCCCTGCAGTTGGCGGCCCAAGGCTTCAAGGTCACAGGCACAGCCACCACCCCAGAAGGGGCCAGCCGCATCAGCGCCGCCTTGTCGGCCCACGAGGGCTGTGCTGGGCGCGTGCTCGATGTCAACGACGCCCCGGCGGCCCAAGCCTTGGTGGACGCCATCCTCCAAGAGCACGGCGGCTTGCAGGTGCTGGTGAACAACGCGGGCATCACCCGCGACGCGCTGGCCATGCGCCTGAAAGACGAAGACTGGGACGCGGTGCTGGACACCAACCTCAAGTCGGTGTTCCGCATGAGCCGCGCTGTGATGCGGCCCATGATGAAGCAGCGCTATGGCCGCATCATCCACATCACCTCGGTGGTTGGCGCATCGGGCAACCCCGGTCAGGCCAACTATGCGGCCGCCAAGGCCGGCGTGGCGGGCATGAGCCGCTCCTTGGCCCGCGAGCTGGGCTCGCGCGGCATCACGGTCAATTGCATCGCGCCCGGGTTCATTGAAACCGACATGACCGCCGCCTTGGGCGAGGAGCAACACAAAGCCTTGCTCGAACAAATACCGCTGGGCCACTTGGGCCGGCCTCAAGACATTGCGCATGCGGTGGCGTTTTTGGCCAGTCCGCTGGCTGGTTACATCACGGGTCAGGAAATCCACGTCAACGGCGGCATGTACATGTAAACCAGCTTGGCCGGCGTTCCGTCCGGACAGGCTTTGAGCCGGGTGTTTGGGGCCAAAAAGCCCCGCATGCTTGAACGGCTAAAATCACGGATCATTTTCACAACCCTCAGAGGGATTTATGAGCGATATCGAAGCACGCGTTAAGAAAATCATTGCCGAGCAGCTTGGCGTTGAAGAGAGCCAAGTCACTGGCGAGAAGGCCTTTGTGGCCGATCTGGGCGCCGACTCGCTTGACACGGTGGAACTGGTGATGGCTCTGGAAGACGAGTTTGGCATCGAGATCCCGGACGAAGACGCCGAGAAGATCACGACGGTGCAAAACGCGGTCGACTACGCGACCACCCATCAAAAAGCCTGACAGGCTTTTTTTCAATCAAGCCCGCGCCCGGTGATGCCAGGCTCGGGCTTCTTTTTCTGGGTTGGTGCGCCTGGTGTGTGTCCAGCCCTTTTGCCAAGCTCGCGCTGTATGGCGCAGCACGGAGGGTTTTTCAATGAGCCGTCGCCGCGTTGTCGTGACTGGTTTGGGTTGCATCAGTCCCGTGGGCAACACGGTTTCTGATGCCTGGGCAAACCTGCTGGCCGGACAGTCCGGCATCAGCCTCATTACCAAATTTGATGCGTCTGCCTTCGCCTGCAAGATCGCGGGCGAGGTCAAGCACTTTGACCTGGAGTCCTACATCAGCGCCAAAGAAGCGCGCAGCATGGACACCTTCATTCACTACGGCATAGCTGCAGCCGACCAAGCCGTCAAAGACGCGGGCTTGGACCTGGGCGAGGCCTTGGGCGAGGAGCAAGCCTGCCGCATCGGGGTGGTGATTGGCTCGGGCATTGGTGGTTTGCCCATGATCGAAGCCACCCAAACCGAATATGCCGCCCGTGGACCGCGCCGCATTTCGCCATTTTTCGTGCCAGCCTCCATCATCAACATGATCTCTGGCCATGTCTCCATGCGCTTTGGCTTCAAGGGGCCCAACCTGGCCGTGGTCACGGCCTGCACCACGGGCCTGCACAGCATTGGCGAGGCCGGTCGTCTGATTGAATACGGCGATGCCGATGTGATGGTGGCCGGTGGCTCCGAAGCCACGGTCTCACCATTGGGTGTAGGCGGGTT